>NZ_NPDD01000057.1 GCF_002272245.1 Bacillus sp. 7884-1
CAGGGTTTTAAAATCCAACATTTACCTATAATACAGCCATTTATTTAGATGACGAAGGGGACTAGCTAAAAATGAAGCAAATTAAATGGATTTTTGTTTTTTACGCTATACTTGCAACCGTAAGTATTATGGGAATTGGTGTGGCAATTGGTGAAGAAAGTATTTTAGGAATCATCGGCAGTATCATGGCATTAATACTTGTGATGGGCTTCGGTTTTAAAACAAAAGCTAAATTTAGAGCTAATGGAAAATTATAGGAAAATGGTAAAAAGAAGCCTATTTAGGCTTCATTTTACCATTTCCCTTCTTTTAAATAATCATTTATGATGGTTGGGTGTAATCCTGGTTTTGCGACGAGCAGTGAATCTTTTGAAAGGAAATCTAGCTTTTTCCCTCTTAGATTGGTTACAATACCACCTAATTCTTCAATAATAACAGCACCTGCAGCCACATCCCAAGGGGAAAGTCTCATCGAAATATAGGCATCGACTCTTCCCGTTGCCACAAACACCATTTCAAGTGCAGCAGTACCATATGATCTTGTACCTCTTGCCTCTTTAACCAGTGGTATTAGCAGGTTATGGTCAATACGATGGTTTTCCATTACCCAACTTGCATTTAATGCTATGATTGATTCATTAACTGTCACTTTATTTAATGGAGGCAGCTGGGTTTCATTCATAAAGGCTCCTTTACCACTAATTGCATGATATAATTCACCGTGAGCAACATCATAAATAATCCCAATTTTACCAATACCATTTTCATAAACACCTAAAGATATGGCAAAATTTCGCTGTTGATGAATAAAGTTCATTGTCCCATCAATCGGGTCAATAATCCATACAACTCCATCAAGATTACTTACTTCATCCCCAAAACCTTCTTCACCGAATATTCTATGGTTCACGAAAGTCTTTCTGATTTTATTAATAAAAAATTGTTCAATTTCCTTATCTATATTGGTTACTAAATCATTGGGATTTGATTTGGTTTGGATATTTAACGTCTTAGAAAAAGAATCCCTAATTTTATCCCCAGCTTCCAATACCCATTGCTTAGCTTGAAGATCAATGTATTCCCAGTCCATATTTTCCCTCCCATAATATGTATTATCCTTAGCTTAATCAAAATTAGGTAAGCCTTCAACTTTTAACAATCCTATACTAACAGGGCAAAACAATAAACGAACTCTCTACTTCCCTACTCAGAGTTCGTTTTATAATTTCAATATAAATTTCTTTATTTTCATTCTAAATTGTATCCCCTTTGAAAACAAATTATCAAAGAGCTTTTAGTTTTAATAACTCCAGGCGGATTTTCTCTAACTTTTGTTTGCATTCCTTCATCTTTTTTTCGTTTTTTTCTTCAAGAGCTTCAAATAATGTTGCCAGCTCATAATCCATTTCTAATCGTAAATATGCCATTCTTTCCTTCTCGCCAACTTTTTTTAGTGAAGTATTCATTAATTGTTTCATTTAAGCTTTCTCCTTTCAATCGTTTTTTAATTTTTCAGACTATTTTTAGTAATATAATATGAGCCACCATGCAAGGTTGCAACAAATATGTGCGTTAACCTATATAAGCAGTTCGTTTCAAGAATTTTCGCCAGTATGCTACAATGAATGACAAATGTCTGCATATGGAGGTTCATCATGGACTTTAAAAACTTTACTAATGAAGA
The DNA here is from genome assembly GCF_002272245.1 of Bacillus sp. 7884-1. GTDB lineage: Bacteria > Bacillota > Bacilli > Bacillales > Cytobacillaceae > Neobacillus. The sequence continues at coordinate 1,685 of NZ_NPDD01000057.1, forward strand.
TTTCGATGTTTTTCAAATAGATGGATTAGAGGCAAGAATGGATGCACTTAAAGAGAGAATCCGCCCTAAATTAGAAAGTCTAGGACAGTATTTTGCACCTGCGTTAACAACTTTGACTGGGGATGAACTATTTGTTCATGTTGCCAAACATGCTAGGAGAACGATTAATCCGCCAAAAGATACATGGGTTGCATTTGCAAATAATCCACGTGGATACAAAATGCTTCCACATTTTCAAATCGGACTGTGGAATACTCATGTATTTATTTGGTTTGCTGTTATTTATGAAGCACCCCAAAAACAAGATTTTGCGAAAAGATTTACCAAAAAAATTAATAAAATTTATAAGGAAACACCAATAGACTTTGTTTGGTCATTAGATCATACAAAAGCAGAATCGGTGCCACATGGAAATCTTTCAAAAGAAGATTTACGTGGCATGTTTGAAAGGCTGGAACAAGTGAAAAAAGCAGAAATATTATGCGGATATGAAATTAAGCGTGATGACGTTCTTAAATTAAGCGAAGAAGACTTCCTACAGCGAATTGACTATGTTTTTAATAAAGTTGCACCTTTATATAAAATTGCTCTTAATATCAAATAAAAGACGAATAAATCAATAAACTTTGTACGGGCTCTCATCTCTCTTGTGAGTGACCACTGCTACTCTTTTTATAACATTTCGGGCTCTCATCCTATAAGAGCTCTAAATGAAAAAACTCTGAACCTAGTTCAGAGTTTTTTCTCATTATTTCATTTTAATCCTATCACCAAAAGAGGCATCTTTTGCTTTTTTTATTGCCCGATAGGAAGAATAACCACTCATTTCTTCAAATTCACCACAAAGTGTTTTTTCTTCTGCTTTACTCGGTACGATTTCTTTAAACCTCCGGTAAATATTCATGAGTTCTTCACGGTCAATTCCTTTTTCATATGCTCTTTCAACAGCCTCGTAGAACTTAATTACATCAACAATTTCATCGGTTGTCCAATGGTAATCAATTGGGTATTGGTATTCCAAGTTGTTTTCACCTGCTTACTTTATTTACATATATGTATAATACCCTTATTTTGCCCATTTTCCACGAATTTGCTCTGCATCAGTAATCATTCGATTAAATAATTCTTCAACGGTTGGTATATCCTTAATGAGTCCCATCACTTGACCTGCCCATGCAAAACCCTCACTTTCTACTCCATCATGTATATATCGTTTGTTTGCCTGTCCGCTAATATAATTCTTCAATTGATCATAACCGCCGTTTTCTTTTTCAATATCTAAAATTTTATCTGTCCAACTATTTGAAATAACACGTGCTGGTGCACCTAGTGTACGTTTAATTATCACTGTATTAGCTTCTGAGCCCTCAACTAGTCTTTTTTTGTAAAGATCATTTGCATGTACACATTCCTTTGTTGCAATAAATCTCGTCCCCATTTCAATTCCTTCTGCTCCTAAACTGAGAGCTGCCATTAGTCCTCTGCCATCTCCAATACCACCTGAGGCAATTACAGGGATAGAAACTGCATCAACCACTTGAGGGATTAATACCATCGTTCCGATATCATCCCGTCCAAGATGGCCGCCACCTTCCTGCCCCACTACCATTACTGCATCTGCGCCTAATTCTTCAGCCTTTTCAGCCTGCCTCCTAGCCGCCACAAGAACTAATTTTTTAATCGATGTTCCTTTTAACTGTTCAAATATCGGTGCAGGATTTCCACCTGTCATAGAAATAACCGGCACGTCTTCATCAATGGCTACTTGAAGCATTTCTTCAAAGGGGCGATTATGCTGTCCAATTGCGTAATTTACTCCGAATGGTTTATTAGTCAGCTCCTTAACTTTTCTAATTTCCTCCCGAAGTTGATCCGGATTATCTAGAGACATTGCAGTAATTTGACCAAGTCCACCTGCATTGGAAACAGCTGCGGCAAGTTCAGAATAGGCTAGATGAGCTAAACCTCCTTGTATTATAGGATATTGGATATTAAGTATTTCAGTAACTCGCGTTTGCCAATTCAATGAAACCCCTCCTAATTATTGTTACCATCATATTTCGCTCTTAAAGGTTAATTTTCCTGTTTAATTGAGAAACTAACGTAACACTATAAAAAGTGGTTTAACATTGACACAAAATTCTATGCAAGCGCTGGTATTAGTGCTATAATTCATTTGTTTTGTATTTATCTAAAAGCAATTTGTATATAAAGAGGTGTGGAAATAAATTGTCTCAAAACCAAACACCGTTATTTAGCGGTTTATTAGAACATGCAAAAAAAAATCCTATCCAATTTCATATCCCTGGTCATAAAAAAGGTGTTGGAATCGATCCTGATTTTAGAAACTTCATTGGTGATAATGCCTTATCGATAGACCTCATAAATATCGGTCCACTCGACGACCTTCATCAGCCAAAAGGTATAATTAAGCAAGCACAGGATTTGGCAGCTGAAGCATTTGGTGCAGATAGAACCTTTTTTTCAGTCCAAGGAACGAGCGGCGCGATTATTGCTATGATCATGGCTGTTTGTGGACCTGAGGATAAAATCATTGTACCAAGGAACGTTCATAAATCAATCATGTCTGCTATAGTCTTTTCCGGTGCAATCCCTGTTTTTATTCATCCGGAAATTGATGAGGATCTAGGTATATCTCATGGAATCACGACTGATTCCGTTGAAAAAGCACTAAATCAACATCCAGATGCAAAAGCTATCCTTGTGATTAACCCGACATATTTTGGAATTTCGGCAGATTTAAAAAGAATAGTCGAAATTGCACACTCACATAATGTCCCAGTCCTTGTGGATGAAGCACATGGGGTTCATATTCATTTTCACGATGATTTGCCTCTATCTGCTATGCAGGCCGGTGCTGATATGGCTGCAACGAGTGTCCATAAACTAGGCGGATCAATGACACAAAGCTCTATATTAAACGTAAAAGAAGGCCTTGTTTCAGCAAAGCACGTCCAAGCAATTTTAAGTATGCTAACTACAACTTCAACCTCCTATTTATTACTTGCGTCTCTTGACGTTGCTAGAAAACAATTAGCAACCAGAGGAAAAGAATTAATTGATAATACGATTAATCTTGCACAATTAATTAGAAAAAGAATTAATGAAATAGATCATCTACATTGTGTTGGGGAAGAAATATTAGGTTCAAAAGCAACTTTTGATTATGATCCAACTAAATTAATTATCTCTGTAAAAGAATTAGGATTAACTGGTTATGAGGTTGAAAAGTGGTTACGTGAGAAACACAATATTGAAGTAGAAATGTCTGACCTTTATAACATTCTTTGTATCATTACAATTGGCGATACAGATTTAGAAGGCGAAATTTTGGTAAATGCGTTAAAAGACCTTGCCCAGGAACGAGAACACCTAGAGGAAAAGTTCGAACCTATCCAAGTTCTTCTTCCTGATATTCCTATTCTTGCATTGACTCCAAGAGATGCTTTTTATGCAGATACGGAAGTTATTCCATTTGAACAGTCAGAAGGAAGAATTATTGCAGAATTTATTATGGTTTACCCTCCAGGAATTCCAATTTTCATTCCTGGTGAAATCATCACAAAAGAAAACCTGCACTATGTTCGAGAAAATCTCGAAGCTGGTTTGCCTGTTCAAGGGCCAGAGGATGATGAGATCAAAACCATCCGTGTAATTAAAGAATATAAGGCTATAAAATAAAAATACAGGATTCCATTGAGGAATCCTGTTTCTATTTTAAGTTTGATATTTTTTATCGTTCTTCTTCTGAATGATGACCGTCGCAACAATTACATCTTGAATAGAGAACTGTTACTTTTTCATCTTCGAAATGATCAATTGTTGAGTCGCAAGCTTGGCATACGATTGTACCCATTATTTTCAATCCCCTTTTCATTTTGAAATGTTCATTACATTGAAAACGTTTTATTGTTGTTAATTTAATAATAATATAACACATTAGAATTATCAAGCCTAAATTGTATGTCACATTTAATTATTTTCAAACAAAAAAGACCTATAAATAGGTCTTTTACTTTCAAATTATTCATATTGGGTAACAAATGGGATTTGCGGAAGGGTTTCACTGAAGAATTCAGCCAAATCTGCGGCTTGTTGTTTATCTGGAATCCGGAATACATTTTGAAGGTATTCAATGTCTTCAATTTCTTTAGGGTCGAGGAGAGTAGAACGGCCAGTTTGCATGCAGACAACTAGGGGTTTACCAAAAAACATGTTTGTGTAAATAATCCCAAAATCATAACGAGTATGTTCAGTGGTAAATCCAATAAACCTAACTTTTACATTTTCATGTTCATCATAGAGCTTATCAAATAATTCCATAAGTATCCTCCTTTTTATAATAATATTTAGAATATTATTATAATTTATTTTTTCATATAAAACAAATGACATTTATGTGTCTTAATGTTGTCACCATGGTTTTTACAATGCTAGAATAAAGAAGATATCAAATGATCAAATGGGACATAGGGGGGATGAAGATGGCTGAAAACGCATTTATTAAACTTGTGCCTTCATCTGCAAAGCAAACAATTTCTGTAGAAGAAGTGAAGGAACTCTTAAATTATTATAAAGATATTACTGGTAAAACAGGAAATCAAGTTGATTGGGAATATGGTGACTCTGCTTTTCCTTACGTAATTAAAGAAAAAGATCAAGGAAAAGGAAAATGGTTTTATTTACATTCTACTAATGAACGCTATTACGCAATTTTAATTGGTGTAGATCAGGAAAGTATTCGTGATGAAGATGGTACTGATAGAATTCAAACCTACATACAAGTTACTCTTCCAGAACAATCCACGTTCGGTGATAAGGGGAAAGCAAATGAATTCTGCAAATTCCTTGCAAAGAAATTACAAGGTGAGCTGCACCTTTTCAATGAGAGAATCATGTATTATTATCCAAGGAAGTAATAAAAAAGGACCAACTCCCATCCCGGGAGTTTTTTAATGCGTTAAAAGCGCGAGTGTATAGTGTATGGAAGTATATATCATGAGGCTAAAAGATGTAATAAATAGTGTTTTGGAAGTTGATTGGGTAACTCTGTTACAAAGGACAAAGGCTAAATAAAAAAACACAAAAAACATGAACACCTTGTATAGTAGTTGATCATGCTTCGACATCCATTCAATCAGTGTAAAAGCACTCCATATTATTAATTGCAGTATAATCACAACATACATTCGCATTTTTTATCACCACTCAACATCTTTTCTTAAAAATAAAGATTGTAGTGTTTTAAATATATGCTCAGAAGTATTAATTTATCATTCGATTGAAAATAAGAAAGTCCTTTCCACTATCTAGGGAAAGGACTTTCTTTTTAGCTATTTTAAAACATGAATTGGAGTACCCATTGCTACTTCAGCAGCTTCCATGGTGATTTCTCCTAATGTTGGGTGAGCATGAATGGTCAAGGCTAAGTCTTCGACTGTCATTCCTGCTTCAAGAGCCAACCCTAGTTCAGCAATCATATCAGATGCGCTTGCACCGGCAATTTGCGCACCGATCAAGACACCATCTTCTTTACGTGAAACTAATTTAACAAAACCTTCTCCACTGTCTAGTGAAAGAGCACGGCCATTTGCTGCAAATGGGAACTTTGCAGAATTAACTTCAATACCTTCTTCTTTTGCTTGCGCTTCGGTATAACCTACGCTAGCAAGTTCAGGATCTGAGAAAACTACTGCAGGGATACCTAAGTAGTCAATTATAGCATTATGACCTGCTATCGCCTCTGCCGCGATTTTCCCTTCATAAGAAGCTTTGTGAGCTAATTGAGGACCTGCAACAACATCACCGATTGCATAAATATTAGTGACACTAGTTCTGCATTGATTGTCGATTTCAATCAATCCACGGTCAGTGACCTTCACACCAATTTGGTCAAGTCCCATTTCATCCGTATTTGGACGACGTCCAACCATAACAAATACGTAATCTGCTTCAATTTTCTTTTCTTCGCCTTTAACTTCAAAGGTTACAACCACACCATTTTCAGTTTCTTCTACACCCTTAGCCATGGCCTTCGTATAGAATTCAGCACCTTTTTTCTTCATTGTTTTCTTAACAAGGGCAGCCATTTGCTTTTCAAAAACTCCTAGGCCTAAGATATCATCCGCACCCTCTAAGATTGTTACTTGAGTACCAAAGTTTGCATAGGCACCGCCAAGTTCTATTCCGATGACACCGCCGCCGATGACTACGATTTTTTCTGGAACCTCTTGTAGATTCAATGCACCCGTTGAATTTAGTACTCGTTTTGAGTATTTAAATGTTGGCAGTTCAATTGGACGAGAGCCTGATGCAATAATCGCATTTTTGAAGTTGTATGTTTGGGCAGAATTTTCGCCAATCACTCGTAATGAATTACCATCAACAAAGTATGCTTCGCCACGAACGATGTCAACTTTATTTCCTTTTAATAACCCCTCGACACCGCCAGTTAATTTCTTTACAATTCCAGCTTTCCAATCTTGAACCTTTGAAAAATCAACTTTCACATTTTCAGCTGTAATTCCAAATGAATCAGAGTGCTTCGCAACTTCGTATCGGTGTCCAGCAGCAATTACTGCTTTCGACGGAATACAACCTACGTTTAAACAAACTCCGCCAATATATTCCTTTTCAACAATCGTAACTTTTTGACCTAACTGCGCTGCACGAATAGCAGCCACATATCCGCCGGGACCAGCGCCTATGACTATAGTGTCTGTATCTATTGGAAAATCTCCTACTACCATTTGTTACGCCTCCATTAACAATAGTTCTGGATCGTTCAATAATCGTTTAATATGATTTAACGCATTTTGAGCAGTCGCTCCATCAATCATTCTGTGGTCAAAGCTTAATGACAATGCTAATACTGGAGCAGCTACGATTTCACCATCACGTACGATTGGTTTTTCTGCAATTCTACCTACACCAAGGATGGCTACTTCAGGATGGTTGATAACAGGTGTAAACCATTGTCCCCCAGCAGAACCAATATTTGAAATCGTACAAGATGCCCCCTTCATTTCATTAGGAGCCAGTTTGCCATCACGTGCTTTTCCAGCTAATTCATTGATTTCATTTGAAATCGTAAATACGGATTTACGGTCTGCATCTTTAACAACTGGTACTAATAATCCTTTTTCCGTATCCGCTGCAATTCCAATATTATAATAGTGCTTATGAATAACTTCACTTGTCGCATCATCAAGTGATGTATTTAATGCAGGGAATTCACGTAAAGCACTAGTTAACGCTTTTACGATGTATGGTAAGAAGGTTAACTTGATACCCTTAGCCGCTGCAACTTCTTTGAATTTTTTACGATGTGCAACAAGTTTGGTTACATCGATTTCATCCATAAGTGTTACGTGTGGTGCGGTATGTTTTGAATTTACCATTGCTTTTGCAATTGCTTTTCTGATTCCGCTCATCTTCTCACGAGTTTCAGGATATTCTCCTTGTGGAATTGGAGCAGCTTTTGGAGCCGCCTCTGCCTGAGCAGCTGCTGGTGCTGGAGTTTCTGCCGCTTGTGGTGCTCCTGTAGCTGCACCGCCGCTTAAGAATGCATCAATATCACTTTTCACGATGCGACCATTTTTACCTGAGCCAGGAACTTGTGTAATTTCCACACCTTTATCACGGGCATATTTCCGAACAGATGGCATAGAAATAATTTTGCGATTAGGGTCTACTTCCACTTGTCCTTGTGGTTGTGTCACACCAATACCATAAGCAGGTGGTGCCGGTGGTGGTGTTACAGGAGCATCTTGCACTGCAGCAGGTGCTGGAGCAGCTGGTGCTGCTGTTTCTTGCTTCGGTGCCTCTTCAGTATGATCGTCACCTTTAAATTGCAGGTTTTCATATCCTGGAGCATCAAATGTTACTAGAACCTGTCCTACAGTAGCTACAGTTCCTTCTGCTACTTTCACTTCAATAACAGATCCTTCAACAGGAGATGGAATTTCAACGACTGCTTTATCATTTTGGATTTCGCAAAGGATATCATCTTCTTGGACTTTATCACCTGGCTTTATGAACCATTTAACAATCTCGCCTTCATGAATACCTTCACCAATGTCAGGCATTTTAAATTGGAATGTGGTTGCGGTTGCGCTCACTGCGATTCATCCTCCTATTTATGCATATTTTCGAACGTTCAAATATAAGAAAAAGCGGGAAACAGGAATCCTATTCCCCATCTTTCATTAGAAATTTAATACTTTTTTAGCTGTTTCAATTACATCTTTATAGTTTGGAAGCCAAGCTGCTTCAGCCTGCGGGAAAGGATAAATAGTGTCTGGCGCTGCTACACGCAATACAGGTGCTTCTAAACTTAAAATAGCACGATCACTAATTTCAGCCACAACATTTGCCCCAACACCAGCTTGCTTTTGTGCTTCTTGAACCACAATTGCACGCCCTGTTTTTTCAACAGAAGCAATGATTGTTTCAATATCGATTGGGCTAACCGTACGCAAGTCAATAACTTCAGCAGAAAAGCCTTCTTTTGCTAATTCTTCAGCTGCTTTCAATGACTCATGAACCATCGCACCGTAAGTAATAATCGAAATATCAGTACCTTCTCGTTTCACATCCGCTTTTCCAAGTGGAATTGTATATTCACCTTCAGGAACTTCTTGACGGAAAGAACGGTATAATTTCATATGCTCAAGGAAAATAACTGGATCATTATCGCGAATAGATGAAATTAGTAAACCTTTGGCGTCATAAGGTGTTGACGGAATAACTACCTTTAAGCCAGGTTGTTGTGCCATTAAGCCTTCCAAGCTATCAGCGTGCATGTCTGGAGTATGTACGCCCCCTCCAAATGGTGAACGGAATGTTATTGGAGCATTGAATTTGCCTCCAGTACGATAACGAAGACGAGCCGCTTGACCAGAAATAGAATCCATTACTTCATAAACAAAGCCAAAGAATTGGATTTCCGGAACGGGACGGAAGCCCTGTAAGCTCAGACCAACTGCCAAACCGCCAATTCCTGATTCTGCAAGTGGTGTGTCAAATACACGATCTTCACCAAATTCATTTTGCAGCCCTTCCGTTGCACGGAAAACACCGCCGTTTACGCCAACATCTTCCCCGAATACTAATACATTCGGATCATTTTTCAGTTCTACACGCATTGCATCTGTAATTGCTTGAATCATAGTCATTTGAGCCATGGCTTACTTCGACTCCTTTGCTTTATATATTTCATATTGTTCTTCTAAGTTATAAGGTAAATCTGTGCTAGTAATAGAGATTAGATCAGTCACCTTTTGTTTAGAGGCAGCATCTGCCTTTTTAAGTGCTTCTTTAATATCTTCTTTTGCCTGCTCAATTACTTCATTTTCTTTTTCCTCATTCCAAAGACCTTTCTTTTCAAGGAATTTACGGAAACGTACAAGCGGATCTTTCTTTTCCCATTCATTATCGAGTTCAGCTGTACGATAACGTGTTGGATCATCTCCGGCCATTGTATGTGGACCATATCTATATGTTAAAGTTTCAATAAACGTAGGTCCTTCACCGTTAACTGCACGCTCACGTGCCTCTTTAACTGCTGCATACACTGCTAATGCATCCATACCGTCTACTTGGATACCAGGAATACCAGCTGCAACTGCTTTTTGAGCAAGTGTTTTTGCTGCGGTTTGCTTTTCAACAGGAGTCGAGATAGCAAAACGGTTATTTTGAGCAATAAAGATAGCTGGCGCTTTGAAAGCTCCTGCAAAGTTCATTCCTTCATAGAAATCACCTTGAGAGGTTCCGCCATCGCCTGTATATGTAAGAGCAACAGCTTTAACTCCACGTTTTTTCATGCCTAATGCAACACCTGCTGTTTGTACGTACTGAGCACCAATAATAATTTGAGGGATAGCAACATTTACTCCATCAGGAATCTGTCCGCCTTCAAAATGGCCTCTGGACCATAAAAATGCTTGGTATAACGGAAGACCATGCCATACGATTGGCGGTACGTCACGATAACCAGGTAATATAAAATCCTCTTTTTCAAGCGCAAATTGTGAAGCTAATTGTGATGCTTCCTGTCCTGCAGTTGGTGCATAAAAACCAAGACGTCCTTGGCGATTCAATGAAATCGAACGTTGGTCCAAAATTCGTGTATATACCATTCGGCGCATTAATTCCTGCAGCTGCTCGTCACTTAGGTTTGGCATTGCTGCTTCATTAACAACTTCGCCTTCTTCATTTAAAATTTGAAGCGTTGTAAATTGATCTTCTACTACTTCAAGTACTTTTTTAGCATCGACTTGAGCGTTCTGAGTTTTAGAAGCCATTCGTCACATCTTCCTTTCTTTCATTACAAAAATGTAAAAATAAATTCACTCGTATTAGATTACCCAAAAATCTTAAACAACATAAACGATTATTCACTTTAATCGTCCGTCGTTCTGTACTATTACTTTTAAAAAAATTAATGGTACAATAAATAATTCCATATTGAGTTTACATCATCTAAATACGCTCGTCAAATACTATGTTTTATTATTTTTTAACATTTCTACAGTAATAACTAAATGTTACTTTAAACCTCTGTATCACTCACCACTTTATTCTGTTATATCAATATATTTTCATTTATGCAAAAAAAAATCGACCATGGCAGCCGACTTTTTTCTTACTTCTCATCATTTAGATTTAGACCTGATTCTTTGTAAAATTTAAGCTTCTTCTCATTATATTGTGCTGTTAAATCATTGAATTCTTCATTTGCATCCAGTACCTTTTGATAGGTAGAATTTAAATCCGCAACTTGTGCTTCAAGCTTGTCGTAAGAAATACTTTCCTCTTTAAGCATTAGATATAATTCTTTATCACGATCTAGTGCACTTGAATATTCCTTTGAAAGCCTATTATGTAATTGGTATCTTTTCTTCATTATTTTCGATAAATCTTCTGCTTTATCCTTTTGTTCAGAATCCTTTATATTACTTATTATTTCTTCAGCTTTCTTAAATTCCGTTTTAGAAGCATTTATACTGTCAATTTCCAGTTGTAAATGGTTTTTCCTTTTTTCAATAATCGAAAGAGCTTCGTCAGAAAGTGTGACAATCTTTTCATGCTGCTTCATCCCTAAAGTCATAATTTCATTATAAATTTCCTTTTCTTGCCTTTCTAACTCTACTAGCGGTTCTTGCTGCTCTTCAAATTCTTTCTCTGCATCCACAACATTTTCTAACACTTGATACAGCTTTTCAGTTGAATACTCATTGCTATTGCAGCCAGTTAATAAGAAACCACTAATTACTACCGCTAAAATAATTCGTGTAATTCTAATAATAGACAAGTCGCAACCCCCTTACTGATTACAATTCCTACTATATCTATACTTCTTATTTTTGACAATATCCATTGGAAATTCTCTAACATTAATCAGAATAATTGTTGATACTTACAATTAACTTTTGAGGAATAGTCTGATAGACTAATGAATATCAATATCTTTAGTTTATAAACAGGAGTGAATCAATCATGTTAATGATGGATGATATCATTCGAGACGGCCATCCTACACTAAGAAAAGTAGCAGTTGAAGTACCTATGCCGCCATCGGAGGAAGACAGAAAAATACTTGAAAGCCTTTTAGAATATGTAAAGAATAGTCAAAATCCTGAAGTTTCTTTACAAAATGGATTACGGCCTGGAATCGGTTTAGCTGCACCACAGATAAACGTTTCCAAGCGCATGATTGCCATTCACCTCCATGACGACAAAGGCAGCTTGTATAGTTACGGATTGTATAATCCCAAAATTGTCAGCCATTCAGTAGAAAAAGCCTATTTAGTTTCTGGGGAAGGCTGTCTTTCTGTAGATGAAGACATTCCAGGTTACGTAGAGAGGTTTGCTCGAATTACTGTGAAAGGAATTTCGCTAGAAGGAGAAGAGGTGAAGCTTCGCCTAAAGGGTCTCCCAGCCATTTGCTTTCAACATGAAATTGACCATTTAAACGGAATTATGTTTTATGATCATATTAATAAAAAAGACCCTTTTAAACCAATTGAGGGTGCAATCGCAATCGAAAGATAAAAAAGGCGCAAGTGCTCCCTGGCTCTTGCGCTTTTTTTACTATTTAAATGAGTTGTAATTCCTTCAATCCATTCCAAATGCCATCTTCCGATACATCGGTAGTAACCAAATTTGCAAGTGCCTTAGCCTCTTGAACACCATTCCCCATTGCAACTCCAGTTCCAACCGCTTTAAGCATTTCTAAATCATTCAAGCCATCACCAAATGCATAAACATCTTTCAAGTCAAACCCTAATCTGTCAATCATTTTCTTTATCCCTTCAGCTTTAGATCCACCTTTAGGTAAAATATCAACTGAATAGGGATGCCATCTTATAAAATCAAATTCAGGGAAATTTTCAAAGTAGAACTTTTCCTCGTTTTCTTTACAAAAAAGTAAGGATTGGTAAATCTCATTGTCGATAAAGAAAGATTTGTCCTCATCAGGATGTGGAAATAATAAGCTGCCCATACTAGTTTCAATATATGAATGGTAATGGGTAGTAGCCTTCATGGTTAATTCATTCATAAATATCAATGGATGTTCGTTCGTCTTTGTATCCAGTAGAAATCTTTCTAACTCAGATTGTTTCAGCGGATTCTTATAAATCGCTTCGTTTTCAAACACAACATATTGCCCATTAAAACTCACATAAGAATCTATATCCAGCTCTTTTTTTAAGCTTGTAAACATAAATGGCGCTCTACCGGTTGCAATCGCTACAAATACACCATTCTCCTTTAATAATTGGATTGCTTTTTTTGTACTCCTTGGGAGTTTTTTTTCTTGATCAAGCAATGTTCCGTCTATATCAAAGAAAACAATTTTTTTCATATAATTCTAACTCCTCTTTGCTTTTTCAATTATGATTAAGCTTTACAATAATTTCTCAAATAAACACTAATCATAAGAAGAATAATTGTCAATTTATTAAACTTTCTTCATTCTGCCATGTTTATCCATGAAAGATTTCTTGTTTATTCCATATAATATTAGTATAAAAATCCCTAAATAAAAAAAAATCTACAATATCTATCATGGCTTGCTTTACATTGGACAAGGATCGTTTAAAATAGGAAGTAAGGAGATGATCCACTATGTTAAAGAAGCTAAGAAAGAAGCTCTTAAAACAGTGGAAAGATTTACTACGAAAAAAATCAATTGCTTAACAACAACTTTTTTCGAGCCCTTCAAACTTGCGAAGGGCTCATTCCTTATTGTAAATTGATTATCAGCGTATTTATTTACATATTTTTCTATAAGCCCAAATGCTTACTTTTTAGGCGAAAAGTGAAATTAAATGAAAAAAATGTAATTATTTAATATAATAGAAAAAGTCACGATCGATTAAGGAGCGATTTATTATGGTATTTAAAGTTTATTTTCAAGAAAGAATTACCGAAGTCCCTGTAAGAGAAAAAACAAAGGTTCTCTATGTGGAGGGAGAATCTGTTAGAGATGTCCGCAAGAAAATTGCAGATCGGGGATATAACGTTGAATTAGTACAACAAGTGACAGGAGCATTTTTAGAATATGAACAACAAAATGAAGATTATAAAGTATTGGAGATTTGATAATTTATGAAATTTGTAAAAAATGACCAAACTGCCGTTTTTGCCTTAGGTGGTTTGGGCGAAATTGGAAAAAACACATATGCAGTACAATTTCAGGATGAAATAATATTAATCGATGCTGGAATTAAATTTCCAGAGGACGAGCTATTAGGAATTGATTATGTTATCCCGGATTACACCTATTTAGTCAAAAATGAAGACAAGATAAAAGGATTATTTATTACTCACGGACACGAGGACCATATTGGCGGGATTCCTTATTTACTGAGAGAAGTAAATATTCCAATCTATGGCGGGAAACTTGCTTTAGGATTAATTAAAAATAAACTAGAAGAGCATGGTCTCTTAAGGACTGCAAAACTAATTCCCATTCAAGAAGACGATGTGATAAAATTCCGCAAAACGTCTGTTTCTTTTTTCCGAACAACACACAGTATTCCTGATTCTTATGGAATTGTCGTAAAGACACCTCCAGGACAAGTTGTTCATACAGGGGACTTTAAATTCGACTTTACACCGGTAGGTGAACCTGCAAATTTAACGAAGATGGCAGAAATCGGTAAAGAAGGTGTATTGTGCTTACTTTCAGATAGTACAAACAGCGAAATTCCTGAATTCACAATGTCTGAAAGACTTGTTGGTGAAAGCATTGATGATATTTTCCGAAAGGTCTCAGGACGGATTATATTCGCAACCTTTGCATCTAATATCTATAGGCTGCAACAAGTTGTGGAGGCTGCAGTTGCAAATGGAAGAAAAGTAGCCGTTTTTGGTCGAAGTATGGAATCAGCCATTAATATAGGTCAAGAATTAGGATATATTGTTGCACCAAAAGAGACATTTATTGAAGCGAATCAAATTAATCGACTTCCTGCAGATAAAGTTACAATTCTTTGTACTGGAAGCCAAGGTGAAGCTATGGCAGCCTTATCTAGAATTGCTAATGGTACTCACAGACAAATACAAATTATCCCGGGCGATACAGTGGTATTCTCATCTTCACCTATTCCAGGGAACACGATCAGTGTAAACCGGACCATCAACATGTTATTTAGAGCAGGAGCTGAAGTTGTTCACGGGAAACTAAGCAACATTCATACCTCCGGTCACGGTGGTCAAGAGGAACAAAAGTTAATGCTGCGCTTAATAAAGCCAAAATTCTTTATGCCGATTCACGGTGAATATAGAATGCAAAGAATGCATGCCAAGCTTGCTGTCGACTGTGGTGTGGAAGAAGAAAATTGTTTTATCATGGATAATGGTGAAGTATTAGCACTTTCTGAGAACAGTGCGCAAGTAGCAGGGAAAATTCCTTCCGGCTCCGTTTATATTGATGGAAGCGGTATTGGCGATATTGGGAATATTGTTTTACGTGACAGGAGAATCCTTTCGGAAGAAGGATTGGTCGTTGTGGTGGTCAGTATTAATATGAAAGACTTTAAAATCGCTTCAGGACCTGATCTTATTTCTAGAGGGTTTGTCTATATGAGAGAATCTGGTGATTTAATTAACGACGCTCAAAATCTGATTACGAAGCATTTAAATAAAGTAATGGAACGCAAAACAAGTCAATGGTCAGAAATTAAAAATGAAATTACTGATACCTTAGCACCATTCCTTTACGAAAAAACAAAGCGCAGACCAATGATTTTACCTATCATTATGGAAGTATAAGAAAAAGGAAGCGCCTTTTAGGCGTTTCCTCTTTTTTTGTTGTCTTTTTATCAATTTTAAAATGATGAGAGCCCGTAATCTAATTAAAAGTGATGATGTGATCACTCATAAGGATGATGCGGAAGCGCCTATATAGGGCGCTTCCGCTTTTCTTATTGCATTACCTTTCTCTCAAACCGATCGATGTCTTCATCGGTACCAATAACAATTAATACATCATTCGCTTGGATATCTTCATTTGCCTTTGGAGACACGATGATATCCATGCCTCTTTTAATCGCAACAATATTTAACCCATATTTCTTTCGAATGTCTAAATCAATGATGGTATGACCTCTTATCTTACTGTTTGCTACAATTTCAACAATACTATGTTCATCGGATAACTCTAGATAATCTAACACACTGCTTGAAGCCATATTGTGAGCAATTCTTCTACCCATATCTCTTTCAGGATGAACAACTTTATCTGCACCAATTTTCACAAGTACTTTTTCATGATAATCATTCTGGGCTTTAACGGTTATATGAGTTACTCCTAGCTCCTTTAAAATCAAAGTGGTTAAAATACTCGATTGAATATCATCACCGATTGCGACGATTACATGATCAAAATTACGAATACCGAGGCTCTTTAGGACTGCCTCATCCGTTGTATCTCCGACAGCAGCATGAGAGGCAATCATGGCGTATGCATTTACTCTTTCTTCGTTTTTATCAATTGCGAGCACCTCAAAACCTTCATCAGAAAGAGTTCGGCAAATACTCCCGCCAAATCGACCTAATCCTATTACTGCAAAATTCTTCCTCACTACTATTCCCCCACAAAAATCAATTATCCATTTTCATTTTAGCATATCCAATTTAGTTGAATGTACTAATTTAGTTATTGTCTTTTCTTTTCCGAACTTTCTTGATATATAGCGTGATGAAAACAGCAGCTATTGCTATGATTCCTAAAATAGGTAGATTACCAACGATAAAAACAATAAAACCTGAAATTGCGGCTAACAGCATGTTAGTACTTTTCATAAATTGTTTTTTTGTTTTATCCCAAGTATTAAGATCTTCATCTTCAAGATTAGGCACAATGACTTTATTTTCATAAAGTGAAATATGGATGGTTGAAAGTGAGGTTTGATTTTCTAGGTATTTCATTCTCCCTTGTATCGTTTCAATATCCTCTTGTACTGCAGCAAGGTCAGCTGAAATCTTTAAAAGATCTTCTGTTTTCTCTGCTGTTTTCATGAATAAGGTTAACCGTTCTTCTACTACTCTTTTGGACTTTAGTCTGGACTCCAGGTCGACAAACTCTTCGGTTACATCTATTCCAGTAATATTTCTCTGTAGGACCTCAGCTGCCTGACCCTCAGCATCATGCAAAAAGGCTTGGAAATTCTTTTGGGGTATCCGAACGGTGATTCGTCCACTAACTTGCTCTACTCCATCTTTTGATACATTAGACTCAGAGATATAGCCGCCATACTTAACTACTTGAGCTTCTATGTTTTGTATAGTTTGTTCAAACTTTTTCACACGAAGCTGTAAATCTGCTTGATAGATGACCATTTGATTAGGGACCTCTAATTCCACCTGCGCTGCTGCCTCTTGTTTTGTACTATTATCTAATGCTACTTGTGATTTTTCTTCCATATCAGCCTGTCCTGAATCCATTTCCGCACTTTGGTCACTGCTCATCTTCGCTTCTTCACTTTTACTGTTAGAACTGCAAGCAGCTAGGAAAAGACATAGAGAAATCAAAGCAAGTAATCTCACCATTTTTTTCATGTAACTTACCCCCTTTTGTCTATTTATTAATATCGACGATAGAAAGTTCATATAGTTACATAAAAATAAAAAAGACCGCTCGTTGAAAACGAACAGTCACCTGTATCACACTTATTCTGTTTTCTCTAATTCGTCTAATACACGGTTAACTCTTTTTTCGAGCATTTTCATGCCGCTGCCGCCTGCTTGGAAATGGCGAAGTTTCCCCTCACGGTCAAATACATAATAAGCAGGAACATATTGATTTTCAAATGCCTCAGCAAGTTTATGTTCACTATCAACAAAAATAGGCTGATTAATTCCATGTTCTGCGGCTACTTTTTTAATTTGCTCCATATTTAAGTCCTCTTCAGACCTTGGCATATGAACAGCCACTACATTTAATTTATCTTTATATTGATCTCGGAATTGATTAACCTGCGGCATAGCTTCTTTACATAAGTAACAGCTGACGGACCAGAAATGGATCAGAGTTGGTTTCTCTCCAACTAAATCCTCTTTTGTAACTTCCCCATTTAACCATTCCACTGCTCCAGATAATTCTGGCATTGGCTCACGTAATTTCATGACGTATCTCCTTTTTAAAAAAGACCTAACTCAAATTGTTAGGCCATCATCTTTATATTTTTCAGTATTAATTAAGCATTAAGTGTTGCTTGTCCTGGCTTCCAGTTAGCTGGGCAAAGTCCGCCAGTTTGTAGTGCTTGAAGTACGCGTAATGTCTCATCTACATCACGGCCAATATTGTTGTGGTTAACTACAGAATACATTAATTCACCTTCTGGGCTGATGATGAATAAGCCGCGAAGCGCAATACCTTCTTCTTCAATTAAGACACCGTAGTCGCGAGCAACCACATGGTTGGTATCTGCTGCTAACGGATAGTTTAGTTCACCCAGACCGTTGTTTTTGCGGTCTGTATTAATCCAAGCAAGGTGTGTATGAATAGTATCAGTAGAAGCACCGATTACAACTGCATCAAGATCATCAAATTCTTCATAACGATCTGAAACTGCTGTAATTTCTGTTGGACAAACAAAAGTAAAGTCCATTGGATAGAAGAATAAAACAGTCCATTTGTCGTTTTTGATGTTCTCTTCAAGGCTTACTTTTCCAAATTCTTTGTTCGGCAAGACTGCATCCATTTCAAATCTAGGTGCTTGCTTTGCTACCATACGTTCTGGCATGTTAATCCCTCCAAATGATTAATTAGTTCCTTCATTGGTTTACCCTTTTTACATAAAGAATAAACGACGATATGTAACAATCTTTTCTAATTTTCAGTTTAACATTTACAGACAAAAGAATAAAATAATACGCCTATCTTGCGGAAATTAACATCAATTTCCTTTAAATGTTAGATAACTGGTGAGCATATTTATAGCGACTTCTATTGCTTCTTCGTTCGGATTTAATTTAGCATGGTGGAGACCATACGGGGAATCCACTCCCAGCCAAAACATTAAACCGGGTATTTCCTTTAACATGTAACCGAAATCTTCACCGGTCATGGCTTCACTGCATTCGATAACATCAATAGTGGTCTGTTCTTTCATAAATTGTATGAAATCTCTTGTAATATTCTCATTATTGTATACCTGGTGGTACATGGACCCGTAATCAATAAGGGCTTCACATTCAAAGCTGGTTTCTATCCCTTTCACGACAGCATTGATTCGTTGTTTGACCTTATCCATTGAATCATCAGATAGTGTTCTTATGGTTCCCTCAAGTCTTGCCTTTTCAGCAATAATATTCTGCACAGTACCGCTAGTAATTTTGCCAATTGTAATCACTGCACTATCTAATGGATTTACATTACGTGATATGATTGTTTGCAGCTGACCTACAAGTGAACAGGCCGCAATCACCATATCATTTGTTAGATGTGGATAGGCTGCGTGTCCACCCTTGCCTTTTAGGTCAATAAACAACTCAGATGTATTTGCAAATAATAATCCCTCTTTTAAGGCAATAGATCCGACAGGATATTCGGGTGCGATATGGAGGGCAAAAATAATATCCGGCTTCCATTCCTGCATGATGTCGGATTTTAGCATTGGTTCTGCACCGCCTGGCCCCTCTTCAGCAGGTTGAAAAATAAATAGCAGGTCATCCTCAATTGGATTTTGTACAAAGTGTGTTAAAACACCAAGAGCGATACTCATATGAAAGTCGTGACCACAGGCATGCATTTGTTCCTGATGTGTTGAAGAGAATTCTAATCCTGTTTCCTCAACAATCGGTAGACCATCAATATCGGCACGATAGCCGATTATTTTTCTAGGATGAAAACCCTTAACCTTAACAAAAAGTCCTGTTTTCCATTTTTTTATGGATACTCGCTCCTGTGATAAGGTTTCTAAATATGATAACAAATATGCTTGTGTTTTATATTCTTGGAATCCTAATTCTGGTATGAGATGAAGATCTCGTCGAATCTTAACAAAAGGGTTCATTCTTGTCCACTCCTATACTAGAAAGAAAGCGTGGAAATTATCCACGCTCCTTTGTCATAATTCTATAGTTGGCGAAGTTCTTGCATGATTTCGGTTTTTGATTTTGTCTTCTCATCGATATCCTTAATTTTCCTTGCAGGGGTCCCAGCTACAACTGTATAAGGAGGAACATCCTTCGTAACTACTGCACCAGCAGCAACTACCGAGCCTTGTCCAACTCTAACACCTTCTAATACTACTGCATTTGCACCAATTAGAACATCATCTTCGATTATAACAGGTTGTGCGGATGGCGGCTCGATAACACCAGCTAAAACGGTCCCAGCACCAATATGACAGTTCTTCCCAACGGTAGCTCTGCCACCAAGAACAACACCCATGTCGATCATTGTTTTTTCACCAATAACAGCGCCAATATTAATAACTGCACCCATCATGATAACCGCATTATCCCCAATTTCTACCTGGTCACGAATCGTTACTCCCGGTTCGATTCTAGCATTAATATTTTTAGTATTTAGTAATGGAATCGCTGAATTGCGGCGATCATTTTCAACTACGTAATCTTCAATTTTTCCTTGGTTTGATTCTAACGCAGGGTTAATATCTGACCATTCACCAAAAACCACACCGGTATTACCATTAATAAAAGTTTTAGAATTGCTTCCAAAATCGATACCTTCTAAGTCACCTTTTACATAAACCTTTACAGGTGTTGATTTTTTACTGTTTTGAATAAAAGAAATAATTTCATTTGCATCCATCATTTTCATAAGTATTACCTCCAACTAGAATTAAAATTTACTTTATCAAACAAAAGTGTTGAAAACAAGAAAAATGAATAACAAGCATTAACTGCTATGACTGCTATGTTCTTTAATAAGATCCACAAATGCCTGCACCTGTTTAAGCTGAAAGGATGACTCATATGCTAATAACCATGTATCACGTTTAAGGGAATCACCATTTTCATCAAGTAACGGAATTTTGTAAATTTCCTTTTCGGTGTTACTCAACGTAATGCCTGGTAAGATAGAATACCCTAAACCATTGAAGGTTAATTGCTTACATGTCTCTATTTGATCAACAATGATCGTTCTTTTAGGTGAAGTTTTGAATTGACGCATCCACCAATCCTGAATTTCTTGATAATAATTAGAATCACTTTTAAATTGGATGAAGGGCCTATCCGTTTCTAACAGCTGTTCAGGTCTGGTAATGTTTCTATCCACCAAGAAAAGCGGGTCGCTAAAAAGTTTGATTTTAACCCCTTTCCAATCTGGCAAACCTCGAATGATTCCAATATGTACTTGATCATCATAAAGACTTTTCAATATTTCACTGCTCCACCCCGTTATGAGTGAAATTTTTGCTTGCGGATAGGTATCACTATACTTTTTTAAAACGGGTGGCAGCCAATTTTGACCTACAATCGAAGCAACTGCAATCTTTAAGGTTCCTGATACCCCCGATTGAAGAGAATGGATACTTTCCCGGACCTTTTCTTCTTTAACCAGCACCTCATTTACAAACTGAATGACTTGTTCTCCGGCTGGGGTAAGTGAAAGTCCTTTTTGAGAGCGGATAAAAATTCTTGTTCCCCACTCTTTCTCTATCGTTTGCAGACGCTGAGAAAGCGCCGGCTGAGATACGAATAGCCTCTCCGAAGCTTTTCGCATATTCATTTCTTGGGCTAATACAGATAATAAGTGAAATTCAGATATTGAGGACAAAACCATCCACCTTTATGCATTATTAGACATCCGCATTTCTTATTATATAGAGAATATTAAAACATTTCATTAATAAGCTTTCTTTTTTTTCAGAAAAAATAGCTCTGCATCATCACGAAGCAGAGCCTTTTTTATGTTTGGGAATAAATGAAATCAGGATTAAACTCACAAGTGCAAAGGTAAGAACAACATAATATACCCAATGTAATGATTGAGTCAGCCCTTCCTGAAGGAGTTCCCGAGCTGATTCAGATAAATTGGAGCGCTCATCTTCCTTTAATAAAAGGTTTGCAGAATCCACGGTTAGTTTTTCCTCAGATTGTTTGGAGTTATCACTAAGAAAATTGCCCAGCCGATTATTGAGAATTCCGCCAAGTAAGGCTGCACCAATTGTGTTTCCTAAATTCCTCATAAACATATTGGCAGCTGTTGCGATTCCTCTTTGCTGCCAGCTTACTGTTGCTTGAATGGAGACAATAAAAGCCGTTGATGTTAAACCCATACCAAAGCCAACAATAAGAGACCCTAATGCAGCCCAGAGAGGCCCAGAGGAGCCTGTCATCGTGACAAATACTATACTGCCGATAATTAAGGCGACACCTCCAATAAGGGAGGTTTTACGGTATCCCAATGAAATAAGCATCCTTCCAGAAAGCGTCGAAGCAATAGGCCAGCCAATGGACATAGCTGTTAATGTAAATCCTGCAACGATTGGTGTTTGTTCCATTACCCCTTGAACAAATGTAGGAAGAAAACTTGAAATTCCTATCAACATAATACCCGTAGTTAAAGAGGTTACATTCGCAACAAAAATAGATCGTTCCTTCCAAATATTAAAGGGCATTACAGGCTCTTTCGCCCGGCCTTCGTGATAGACAAACAGACTAATCGTTACAATAAATATGACAATTAAGCTGACAATTTGCCAGGAGCCCCATGACCATCGTCCTCCGCCCTCCACTAACAAAAACATAAATGAGGAAATAGACAGAGTTAATAGGAATGCACCTATGTAATCAATTTCATGTTTTTTCTTTTCAACGTTCTCGTGAAGATAGAATCCTATACCAATCAAAGAAAGAATCCCTAGAGGAATATTTATCCAAAAAACATAATTCCAGCTTACATATTGAACGAGTATTCCACCTACTGCTGGTCCCGTAACAGCAGAGATTCCCCATACACTTGCTAAATACCCCTGAACTTTTGCTCTTTCCTCGGCAGAGTAAATATCACCAACAATAGTGGTTGCAATCGGAGTAACAGCACCTGCCCCAAACCCTTGGATTAATCGAAAAATAATAAGTGCTTCCATCGAAGTCGCAAAGCCGCAGAGGATGGAGCCAATTAAAAAGATAGTGATTCCAATAAAGAGAATCGGTTTTCTACCGAAAAGATCAGATAATTTCCCATAAATCAGGACTGTTACCGCATTCATTAATAGATACGCTGAAAAAACCCAGCTATAGAGAGTAAAGCCACCTAAGTCAGCAACAATAGCAGGCATGGCAGTTGAAACAATCGTTGCTTCAATCGCTCCCATAAACATTGCTAGCATTACGGCTGCTAGTACAAGTGGTCTATTCGTCCTTCCTCTCTTAGATTTGGTAATTGGATTAGCCATTATTACACCTCATGTTTCTCAATAAAATAATACAGCCCCCTTATGGGAGCCTTATTTTTCACTTTTATTCATCTTGTTTACGTCCAAATTCAATTGCATTAACACTGTACTTCGAGGCAATATTCCTTCAAAATAACCATCTTCCGTATCAACACAAAGAAATGGATGGTTTACCAAGAGTCTAAGACAGGTTTTGATTGAAGCCGTAATCTTTACTCGTGGAACAGAATGATTCATAACCTCTTCCACTCTTTTTTTTTCTAATTGTTCAAACTCAATCCTTTCAAGTCCAAGAATTGAATCCATTATAATAGGAGTGCTAATAAGACCATGTAGTTTATAATGCGGATCAAGTACGGGTATTGCTGTATATCCACTTTTAGTAAGGACTAATAATGCATGCTCTAGATTATTTCCAACCTGCACATGAGCTACCCGTTCAGAAGGTATCATTAATTTTCGTATATCTATTTCTAAAAATTCACCACTGTGAAGACTAATCATCGCCGAAAACTCCTCAATGTTTGTTTTACCACATGTATATTCTACCATAGTTCTCGGAGAACTGGTTTTTTTTATGAAAAAGTAATAAATAAGAAATGAAGTTAAAAAAGAAAAAAATAAGGAACCGTTGCCGGCTCCTATTGAATTAAATCAAAAATTTCAATTGTAATCATGTCTACATTATCAAATTGATAGCGTTTTGGCTTTTCCTTTTCATTATATATTTCTAATTCAAAGGTTTCTGTTTTTGGATGAAATGTTACTTGACACTTTCTATCGCCATTTACTTCAAAATAGCGTTGTGCCGGCTCACCTCCATTAGACTGTTCCTGAAGGTTTTTTAACCGTGTTAATATCCCTTGAAGCTGTGACATATGCTCCGTCTCCTTTCAAACACAAGCAAACTTTCTACTGTTATGTTTCTCTTTTGGTATATTTCTATCCTTATGGATTTTTTCCAGCATAATTTCATCTGGTGAATATGCCAATATTAAAAGAATAAAATAACAGACCGCATCTGTCCATGTAAAAGTGAAAAAAATGGAAACTTTTTTTATTTACTTATATTTGCTTTCTTCAAAATGCTATCAGGGATATTATTATACAAATATTCGTCCACCTTCCATCCTCCATCCACTTTTCTTAATAATACCCCCTCAAAATGATCTTCGTAGCCAACTGGACCATCTATGGTGGCAGGGAAAAATTCAAAAACATAAATGCTTTCGGGTAAAAAGATTACTTTTGTTTTATCCGAATAGTGGAAAAAGGGAATATAAAAAAGTGCAAAATCCGAACCATATGTAATAAATTTCCCTTTCTCTTCAAAAACGCTCTCTTTCCAAAACAACTTTTGATAAGCTTCTGAAAAGTAGGGATTTAATAAATCATAAATTTCTTCTTTTGTTCTAGTCCGTTCACTCAGAGAGACCTGAACTTGAAAGGCTTCCTGGAGCATGCTAAATATCTCTTTTTTAGTACTTAGATTTGCTTTTGCCGTTGGGGACAAAGGTATTAATAATAAGATGACAAGAAGTAATAGTAAAGTTTTCTTCATTTTCCTTTTCCTCCTCACGGTAAAAATCTTAGGTTATTATTCATTTTAACAACAAATATTCCTAATAATCGCAAAAATAAATCGTAAAAAAATATCAGTAATAGACATTAACCTACAAATTATTTGCATATCTAAGGAGAGTCCCCGAAAAATCTTGATAAAAAATAGGCCTCTATGAGGCCCTAACGTACGAAAGTGATTGCAACAAAAAGGATGATAAACAGAACTAAGGTAAAAAATATACCATATGCCCAAAAAATCGGATTGCTCATATAAATATGTCTTTGTACTGGCTCAGCTATTTTTGTATCCAAATCTCCTTCAACTGCTTTTTTCTGTCTGGCCACTGACAATGTATAAATAAGCGAAACCGCAAGAATTCCAACAATAACTATGGATAGGGCATTAACAAACAGATTCATGAGCGATTTCTCCTTTAATAATGTTTCTATTAAAATTCCACCGTATGAACCATTCTATACTAGATAAGTTATAACAATTGGTCATTCTCAAATAAATACTGATAGGTAATATCAATAAATAAGTAATCACTTCCATTTATAGGAATGGAGAAAGTTCGAATGGTCTCTCCGGTTTCGATATCACTATATAAATCAGATAATATCCCCTTGCGTTCATTTCTCATTTTAATGATATTTTCTAAAAAATAGGGACGCCAGCTCCAATTCTTTTCAATATATTCTTTTTGGGAATACCAGCCGCTTTCACCCTTTAAAATATTCGAGGATTTCTGAAAACCATCTTCATCACATACATACATTCGAAAGGCAATTTGATCCATTTCTTTTATGAGCGAAGTAAACAACTCTTCATAATTTGCCTTTTTATTCTTAATTAATATATCTTGTACTTTATTTTGAAAATATTCTGCTGCTGAATATATTGCTTCCAGTTTTCTTTTTTCATATGCGATAAAGTCATGGAATTTCACTTTTAAACGCTGTTTTAGTAATTCACGCTCAATAAATTCCGGGGCAGGGGGATGCAGATAAAATCCTTGATAATATCTCCCGCCATTTTTCCATGCAAATTGAAGCTGGTAACTCATTTCAATATTTTCAAAAAGTAATGTGGCTCCGATTTTTCTTGCTAATAATGATAAGGAAAATAAAACATCCGTAAAGCTTGCAGCCGTTGCATTAGATTTTAAAGCACGTAAATTTATCTTAATAATTTCAGGACCTAATTGGCCAATTCGTTCAAAGAAATTTGTGTCACTATTTATACTTGCAATAGCAACTTTTATCCCATACGTTCGATAATATTGTAGTAAATGATCTAATTGAGCAAAATCACCCTTATAATTTCCTTCAGAAATTTCAAGGACTATTCTCTTTAAATTCAAGCCTCTTTTTTCAAAAGCCAGCAGTTCTTGTAAAAATGGCTCTCCATGTCGATACATGAGTAAATCGGCATCACGATTCAAATAGATACTAACATCATCTTCAAGATCAAATGCACGTTCTAACGCTTTTTGAACTAACAATTGGTCAACTTCGAATTTGTATTCGTCTGGAATACTATCATCATGGAAAAAGCTGCCCAAGCTGATAATGCTGCCCTCTGATTGATATCTACCTAAAACCTCATAAGCAATTACACGCTGCTCATCGGCACTAAAAATTGGTTGAAAATAAGGAATGACATTTTCAAGATCCGTTAGGATATCCAATGCATCCATTCAAGCACCCTCCGTAAAAAAGATTTTCCTCATTATACCATACCCTTATATACAATACGCTCAACTTGCACATCATGTTCTTTTCCAAAAGAATACCATCATAGGCAACTCGAAACTTCCGAATGATAGTACCAAGTCCATATGAATGGAGGATAACAATTGAAAAAATTTTGCTTGATAGTATCAATCCTTCCACTGTTTGGATGTAATAATGCAGATGAAACAGTTTCTAAACAGCCAGATAAGCAAAACTACACAGAAATATATGAACAAGTACCGAAACCTGAAATTCAAAAAACTAAAAATACAACCACTAATATTGAAAATAAAAAGCAGACAATTTCAAACACAATCGTAAAACAGCCAGTATCACAACCAGCTAAAAAGGATTCAATGATGCTGGATGTTGCTTTAATTAAACAAAATCCTGAGTTAAGATATGGATGTGAAGTGACAAGCCTTGCCATGGTTTTAAACTTTGCAGGTGTGAAAACAGACAAAATGGATTTGTATCGCTCCATTCAGAAAGATCCGGACCCTATCAAAAGATCTTCTAATGGTGATATATTAAATTGGGGCAACCCTGCAGATGGTTTTGTTGGAGATATGACCGGTAAGCAGGCAGGTTATGCAGTATTCGACAAACCAATGGAAGCACTGGTTAATCAAAAACTTCCTGGCAGAGCTGTTAACTTAACAAACCAGCCCTTTGAACGAGTTCTAGAGCACGTTTCTGCTGGTTACCCTGTAGTGGTTTGGACAACAGGAGATTATCGATTACCTGACCGCTGGGAGTCTTGGTATCACGGACAGCAAGTTATTAAAACACCATTGGATTTGCATGCTGTTGTCCTAGTGGGTTATGATGCAAATTATGTTTACTTGAATGACCCGCTTTCTGGCAGAAAACAAGTAAGAGTTGGAAAAGAAAATTTTATCGCTTCCTGGAAAGCACTTCAAAGCCGGGCAGTAAGTTATAAATAATATGCAGACGCGACATACAAAAGCAGCCAAAAGGCTGCTTTTTAATAGGAATTTTTTATTTATTTTAGAATATGAACTATTATATACCTTTTTATATAAAAATTCATTCTGCCTTTTCGCTTGCAAAATCGTCCATTTTTAAAGAAAATACGAATGACTCTACTTTTACACAGAAAAAAATTGGAGATGGGTTGGTAATAAAATTATGCCTAAAAAAATGAAAAGGAGATCTTTCCTGAAAAGTACCTTTGGTACACTTCTAACTGTTTTTGGTCTTGGTTCAGGCGGTTACTTCTATGCTAATAGAATTGAACCTTCACTTCTCGAAATAAATCACATTGAAATCAAGCACTCCTTAATTCCTACTAGTTTTAACGGAGTGAA
Organism: Bacillus sp. 7884-1; assembly: GCF_002272245.1. Lineage (GTDB taxonomy): Bacteria > Bacillota > Bacilli > Bacillales > Cytobacillaceae > Neobacillus. Next base: position 29,223 of record NZ_NPDD01000057.1, read on the forward strand.
AATTGTCCAATTTAGCGACACTCATTTAGGTTTTCATTACAATATAAAACAATTAAAGAAATTAGTTGATAAAATTAATCAACTTCAGCCCGATTTAATTTTTTTCACAGGAGACTTATTGGACGAGCCAAATAAATATAATGAAATAAATAAAGTTCCGCCTATTTTACAGCAATTAAAGGCAACAATCGGTAAATATTGTATATATGGAAACCATGACCATGGAGGCTATGGTTCAGAAATTTATAAAAATCTAATGGAAATGTCCAATTTCACTCTCCTGTTAAACGAATCCCTCCCTATTAAGCAAAAGGATGGAAGTTTTATTTCTCTATTAGGTATAGACGATCGAATGCTAGGCAGACCTGATTTACAATTAGCCATGAAACATATACCAGAGAGCTCGTTTAATCTTCTGTTATCTCACGCTCCTGATGTTGCCGATGAAGCCTCAACTTATCAAATACATTGGCAGTTAAGCGGACATAGTCATGGAGGTCAGGTGAAAATCCCTTTCGTGGGGGCTCTTGTCATTCCGCCTTTTGCACAAAATTATCCTGAAGGGTATTATTCCATTGGTGAGATTAATCCATTGTCGTTATATGTAAATCGAGGGATTGGCACAACACGACTCCCTTTTCGGTTCATGGCAAAACCAGAATTGACGGTATTTACCTTGATTTCAACGGAAACCGATTAAAAAATCCTTACTCACTAATTTGCAAGGATTTTTTAATTATTACTTCTATTTTCATTAAAGTGTTTATTTAATAAAAACTTTTCCTCTAGGTCTTTTGCAGGGATAGGCTTTGAAAAATAATATACCTGAATTTTATGGCAATTAGCTTTCTTAAGGAACTCCACTTGACTGCTATTACATCTAGTGGAAGGTTTGCTTTTTTCAAACCCACCTCGTTAACAAACAGATATCGAAAAGAAGGACCCTCTTCCACCTTCATCACATAAACCATATCCTGGAGATGCTGAAATATTATATCAAAAATAATTTTTTGGATTTTCTTATTCACTGTATCCAGTACTAGTTCTTTATTCGATTCGCTTTTGAAATCCATTTTCTCATCCTTTAAACGTAAAAAGTTCTCTTTTTTTACAATAATGTTTTTACTTTCTTGTATTTCTATTTTACAATTAAATCATAATAAAGATAAACAATTTAAAGAAAATAATGACTATTTCACTAAAACTTAAAAATAACATTATATCTTAAGTTGACCGTAGGAACCTAAAAGAATATATGGAAACTATAGGAATTAGGTTTGCTCTGTTTTTAATTTGAAAGGAGTACATAACTTGACTCATGAAAGGGAAATCCCCCACCCAAAAGGAAAGCTAACGATAGATAACCTCTCACAAGCGCTCTTTATTGTTAATCGCCATGCCAAAACAGCAACGAACCCCAAATATTTATATAAACTTAAGCATGAATCATTAAAAAAATTAATAGATGAAGGCAAAGCAAAAAAAGTAGGACTTCATTTTTCGGAAAATCCTCGTAATAGCAAACAGCAATCGGATGTCCTCGTTCAGTGCGGCCATTATACTTTTCATATTCCTCCTACAAAGTCTGATTTTGCTGAGCTTCCTCATTTGGGCAAATTAGATGGAAGTGTGAGAAATCCAAAAACCTCACTTTCTCTTAACCAAGCAAGAGGCATATTACAGCAATATACGGGCATTACAGAAATGGAACAACCACCTTCAAATCATCGAAAAAACCGTCCATATCAAAAACCGATTTTCAAAAAGTTAGGCGAACGATATACGTAAAAAGGCCAAATTTCACCTGGCCTTTTTACGTATTTTTTTGTACATAATTTCGCTACAATTTATTGATAATTTTGTGAACTCTCTCACAAGTTATAGACCCTTTTAACGATCAAGTTTACAATACAATCATAAGAAGACTAAATCATAAAGAGGTGCCTTAAACATGAAAGGGACAGCGATTCTTTTTCAAGACCAGAGGATTACATTTATTGAAGATGTTGAGCAAACAGTATTCGAAGAAATAAAAAACCAATGTGGCTGTGATCAATGCAGCTGCAAGTTAGATAATAAAATTGTTACTTTCGATTCCGTCTCTCCCGTTTTCTGGCATGAAGATGAAGTTGATTGGGACTATGGTTATTAATAATACTCTATAATTTGATATAAACTCCCCCCTAAAAAAACAGCCTGAAAATCATTCAGGCTGTTTTTATATTCTCTCTACTTACTCTAGTCCATTATTGTAGAATATTTCTATAAATCTGTTTATAATCAGAGTATTCATGAAAGCGATGGAAGGATGAACAAGGGTGGAGCATTTAATTAATACCAAAGTTCAAGAAATAGAGGTTTCAGGCATCAGAAAATTTTATAATATGGTATCTCATATAGATGATGTGATTTCATTTACAATTGGACAGCCAGATTTTCATACACCAGAGCATGTAAAGCTGGCTGGCATTCAAGCCATAGAGGAAAATTTCACTTCCTATACACCTAATGCTGGAATCATTGAATTACGAACTGCCGCATGCGATTTTGTTAAAAAAAAATATGGTCTTTCCTATGAATCAGAATCTGAAGTCATTGTCACAATGGGTGCAAGTGAGGCTATTGATATATCCTTTAGAACCATTCTAACGGAAGGGACCGAAGTTATCCTGCCAGGACCTATTTATCCTGGATATGAACCAATTATTCGTATGTGTGGAGCAGTTCCAGTTCATGTCGATATAAGGAAGAATCAGTTCCGTTTTACGTTAGAAATGATTAAACCTTATATCACCGATAAGACACGCTGCATTGTTTTACCATACCCATCAAACCCAACAGGAGTAAGCCTCACTGAAATTGAGTTAAAAGAAATTGCTGATTACTTGAAAGAGAGAGAAATCTTTGTCCTTGCAGACGAAATATACAGCGAGCTCACTTATGATCAGCACCATCTTTCGATTGCTTCCTTTTTAAAAGAGAAAACAATCGTAATTAATGGATTGTCAAAATCTCATTCGATGACTGGATGGAGAATTGGCTTCCTATTCGCTCCTAAAGATATTACCAAGCACATATTAAAGGTACATCAATACAATGTATCCTGTGCTAATTCAATTGCTCAGAAAGCAGCTTTAGCAGCATTAACCACGGGAATGGATGATGCTATCCCGATGAAAAGGGAATATATCCAAAGACGAGACTATGTTTACAATCGTCTTACTGAAATGGGGCTAAGTGTAGTTAAGCCAGATGGGGCATTTTATTTCTTTGTTAAAATCCCTGAATCAATCCCTGTGAATAGTTTTGACTTTGCTCTTGAGATGGTACATCAAGCAAAGGTAGCTGTAGTTCCTGGAAGTGCATTCTCTGAATTCGGTGAAGGTTATTTTAGACTTTCCTATGCCTGTTCACTCGAAACGCTGGAGACTGGGTTAAATAGGATGCAACAATTTTTAAATAATAAAAAACACCCTCACTGCTAAAATGTGAGGGTATTTCTGTTATTGACCTTTGTATTGTCCATTATTTTTGGATGCTTTTTCTTTTTTTGCTTTATCTTTATGAATTTTATTTGTTGCTGCAGATCCCATTTCATGAGCAAATTCTTCATTTAAGACAGCAGAATCGAATCCCTTTTTGTTTTTTTGCTGCGGGTCATTCTTTTTTGTTCGTTTAGCCATATAAAGTTTCCTCCTATTTCAGCTTCTTGCTTATTTTTTGAAAACAGGAGGAATTTATACAACTCGTATTAGGACTTCCAATATTTATATAATGCCTGTGTTCCACTATTCTCCTCGCCCATTTCAGCAAGTTGATCATACAGCGATTTTGCCAAAGCTAAACCAGGAACTTTCATTTCCATTTGCTCTGCTTCTTCTAATGCGATTTTCATATCCTTAATGAAATGTTTTATGTAAAATCCTGGTTCAAAATTCCCGTTCAGCATTCTTGGAGCAAGATTGCTTAATGACCAGCTTCCAGCAGCGCCAGTGGTAATACTTTTTAACACTGATTCTGGATTTAATCCTGCTTTTTCGGCATAAATGATGGCCTCGCAAACACCAATCATATTTGAAGCTATCGCAATTTGATTACACATTTTTGTATGCTGTCCTGCACCTGCTTTTCCCTGATAAACAATATTTGTTCCCAGGAGATTTAGAAGTGGTCTTATCGCTTCAACGTCTAATTCTTCTCCGCCTACCATAATGGACAGTTTCGCTTCCTGTGCACCAACATCACCGCCAGAGACAGGGGCATCAATGGTATGAATACCTTTTTCATTTGCAGCCTCATATATTCTCCTTGCAAGTGATGGGGCTGAAGTCGTCATATCGATAAGATAACTATCTGATCTAGCATTATTAACTAAGCCATTTTCCCCTAAATAAATTTCTTCCACATCAGAAGGATAGCCAACCATTGTAATAATAACATTAGCCTTCTCTGCCATTTCTTTTGGTGTATCTACCCAAATAGCGCCTTTTTCTAATAGTTCACCCGACTTTTCCTTGGTCCTTGAAAAAACAATTAACGGATACCCCGCTGCCATTAAATGTCCTGCCATACTTTTCCCCATTACTCCTGTCCCAATAAAACCAATTACAGTATTTCCTGGAGTTAACAAAATAAATCAATCCTCCGATTTCGTATTTTCACCTTTTTATTATATATGGAGTAACGCAAAAAAACCGGAACTAAGTACTTTCCGGTTATCGTGCTCAATCTCCAAATTTATGCACTTACATAGTTTCTCCTAGTTCAAATCAAGATAACCAATAATTTCATAGCTCTGATGAAAAATTTGTTAAGTAGACACGTCCAAAAACTTCCTGATTATTGAATATTTCGATTGAAACTGCTTGATTTTTTTCAATCATATTCTTTAATTCATAGATGTGTAAATCTTCCTTTAGGGGGAGCGGGTCCATAAAAATATATTTTTCACTTTTACCCTCTACCTCTAAATATTCTCCATTTAGAACTTGATCTTCTCCGTATATGATTTCACGTTTACCAATTGCAGCCGCAAGCTGATCATCATGGATCGTAACCTTTACTTTATATAACTCATGTCTATCTAATATTTCATTATTGATTCTGAAGCGGAATTGAAGTTCATTATTCTTTGTTAACAAGGCATCGGCGTAACGATTAACAATTAGTTCTTTTGATAGGGGTAATCCACAACCAGTAAGTGAAGTTCCAATAAACATGATACACACTAGAACAAAAACCAGTTTTATACTTCTCAGCATGTTTAAACACTCCTTTATGTTTTTACCTTAACCAAATTTTTTTGGTAATAAACGTAAAATGAGGTTGATTATTGGAATAATAACTGTGAGGTTAAATAGCTTTAATCATGCCTCCATCAACTAAAAACGAACTCCCAGTCATATAGGTATTAGCATCTGATAGAAGAAAGGCTGCTACATTGGCAAATTCCTCAGGTGTTCCATATCTCTTAAGAGGAATTGTCTCTTTCATTGATAATTCAACCGTATTTATGTCGACTCCTTGTTTATCCGCATTAATTTGATCTAAATGCCTAACACGATCAGTTGCTATGCGACCTGGCGCGATTGTATTGATTAAGATATTGTATGAAGCAAATTCAGATGCTAATGACTTAGATAGTCCAACGATACCGGTTCGAAAGGTATTAGAGAGTATTAAGCCTGGTATTGGCTCTTTAATTGAAGATGAAGCGATGTTAAGAATCTTTCCTCCATCCTTTTTTAGGTAGGGCAATGCTTCACGAATGACACGTACATATGATAATAAATTTAATTCAAATGCACTTTGCCATTCATCATCTGTTAAATCCTCAAACGTTCCTGCCGGTGGACCGCCTGCATTATTGACAAGTAGTTGAAGACCACCAAATGTATCTATTGTTTTTGATACAAGTAGTTTAATATCTTCTGTCTTTGTGATATCTGATTTTTGGAAAACAACCTTCCCCATCCCGATAGATTCTAATTCCTCAGCCTTCTTTTTAAGTTTTTCCTCATCCCTGCCCGAAATCATTACATTCGTTCCTTCTTTCACTAACGCTTGAGCGATAGCAAATCCTAGCCCTTGGCTGGAAGCAATTACGAGTGCTGTTTTCCCGCTAAGATTTAATTCCATCATAGATCCCCCTTTAACTTGTCTATTTCCATTATACTAAAAATTCCCTCTTATTCCTAAAACATGTACGACAAAAAGAGACAGAATTACTCTGCCTCTTTGAATCATGTATTATTTTGTTGCAGCATTAACAGCATCAATTACTTGTGACGTTGTTTGCATATTTAAAACCTGATTGGCAAGCTTCTCCATTTCGGCTTTACTTAACTTTTTAATTTGTGACCGTGCTTTAAGGATTGACGTTGCACTCATTGAAAACTCGTCTAATCCAAGACCAATTAGAAGTGGGATTGCTGTTTCGTCTCCAGCCATCTCACCGCACATCCCAGCCCATTTACCTTCTGCATGTGCAGCATCAATAACCATCTTCACCAATCGTAGAATAGACGGGCTATATGGCTGGTATAGGTAGGATACACGCTGATTCATCCGGTCAGCCGCCATTGTATATTGAATTAAATCATTCGTACCAATACTAAAGAAGTCAACCTCTTTAGCAAATTGATCAGCTAAAACAGCAGTTGAAGGAATTTCAACCATAATCCCTAGCTCAATACTGTTGGAAACCTTTTGGCCTGCAGTAATAAGCTTCTGTTTTTCATCTTCAAGGATTGCCTTAGCTTCACGGAACTCATCCAACGTTGCAATCATCGGGAACATTACTTTTAAGTTACCATAAATGCTTGCTCTGAGAAGCGCTCGGAGCTGAGTACGGAAGATATCCTGTTCCTCTAAACATAAACGAATGGCTCTAAAACCTAAAAATGGATTAAGCTCTTTTGGCAATTGAAGGTAGGGAAGCTCCTTATCGCCGCCAATATCTAAAGTACGAACAACCACTGGCTTACCATTCATACCCTCTAAAACAGCTTTATAAGCCTCAAATTGTTCTTCTTCAGTAGGAAGCTGGTCCCTTCCCATATAAAGGAATTCAGTTCTGTAAAGTCCTACACCTTCTCCACCGTTTTCAATTACTCCCTTTAAGTCTTTAGGAGTACCAATATTAGCAGCTAATTCAACATGATGGTCGTCCGCTGATACCGTTTTTTCATTGACAAGCTTTGCCCATTCGGTTTTCTGAGCCTCATATTGCTGATGAATGTTACGATATTCTTCCACCAGTTCAGGAGTCGGATTAATATGTACTTCACCTTTTAGACCATCGACAATGACTAAATCACCATTGTTAATATCTTCTGTAGCACTTTTTGTTCCAACTACAGCTGGAATTTCCATGGAACGAGCCATAATCGCAGAATGGGAAGTTCGTCCACCGATATCTGTTGTAAATCCTAATACGTACTGTCGGTTCAATTGAGCAGTATCGGATGGTGTTAAATCCTCTGCCACAATAATTACTTCTTCAGCGATCCTACTTGGATTTACTAATTGTACGCCTAGTAAATGTGACAGAACGCGCTTTGTAACATCACGTATATCGGCAGCACGTTCCTTCATATACTCATTGTCCATTTGTTCAAACATCATAACAAACATGTCTGCAGTATCTTTTAATGCAGCTTCTGCATTTACTTTTTCTGACTTAATCTTATCTTCAATTGGTCCATTTAATTCTGGATCAGTAAGGACAAGTAAATGCGCCTCAAAGATTGCTGCTTTATCTGCACCAAGTTCAACCTGAGCACGATCGCGAATTGCCTCAAGTTCTGCTTTAGATTTCTCTATAGCTTCCTTAAAACGAGATACCTCTGAATCTGCATCCTCTATTGTTTGTTTCTCAAATGATAAGTTTGGTTCTACTAACCGATATGCTTTTGCAATGGCAATGCCATTCGAAGCAGCAATTCCTTGTAAAAATGTCATTACTCAGCCAGTCCTTCTTTTTTCAATAATTCATCAAGGCTTCTTAATGCTTCTGCACTGTCACTGCCCTCTGCACTAATTGAGATATCTGCTCCTTGGCCAATTCCAAGAGACATAACACCCATAATGGATTTTAAGTTAACTTTTTTACCCTTATATTCTAAATTGATTTCTGAATCAAATTTGCTCGCAGTTTGTACAAGCAGGGTTGCAGGTCTTGCGTGAATCCCTGTATCAGCTATTACTTTAAATTGTTTTTCTGCCATGTTCAATCAAACTCCTTCTCGTTAATGTAAAATGACACTGGCTATTCCATATCTAACAGCATATAGTCAGATAAGTATAACTGAACTAATTGTTATATTTTCTCCAAAAGAAGATGGAGTATGTAAACAGCTAGCCTCATTTATTTTTTGAAATTCATACAATTGCTAGGATAACATTTTCAAACAATACAGACAACAAAAAACCATTTATGTAAGCGCATTAAAAAATCGACATCTTGTATTTTTAATAAAGTTCACTATTTTGTCACATCTTTCACCTGTTTTAAAAAAAGAAAAGCTGACCATTTAGGCAGCTTCGTCTTCGTTCAATTAATTGTATCAGATGCAATTTTCAGAGCCGTTTCCAATTCTTTTGTGTGCAATTCTTTGATTGTGTCATCCCATTTTAATTTCTCGGCCATATAATCTATTACTTGTTGTTTATAGGAGTGGACAGTATGAATATTAAATAGGACAGCTCCAATTCTCCTTGTAAAGAAATCTGTTGGTGTTGCTACCATTTCACATTGGATCGAATAAACTAGCTTTGCAAACAGCTGATTTGGAATACCGTATTTTAACGCATCACTTTTATTCTCCAATAGTAAATCATAAACCACATCAACATTGGAACCATACATGTGAGCTAACTTTTCTGACTCTAATGAAGTTAGCCCTTTTTCGATACCCTTAGCCGTTTTTTCTTTTGTAAAAGCAGGATAATTGTGCGAACCTCCTACATGACCACCGGAGATAGGCAATTTCTTTGTTTTACAGTTTTGGTAACTGATTCTTTGTTCCTTTTCCAGACTTACTGATAATCGGTCAACAATGGCTTCTGCCATTTTTCGATAACACGTTAATTTTCCTCCAGCTACCGTAAGCAAACCAGTTTTTGACTCCCAAATTTCATCCTTACGTGATATTTCCGATGCCTCCTTGCCTTCTTCATAAATGAGTGGCCTTAACCCAGCCCAGCTTGATTCAATGTCAGCATCGTTAATTGCCACTTCAGGAAACATGTATTGAATTGCATTGATTAAGTATTCTCGATCGTTTTTAGTAATGAAAGGCTGGAGCTTATCTTGATTAAAAAAAGTATCCGTTGTGCCAACATACGTTTTTCCATCACGAGGGATAGCGAATACCATCCTTCCATCAGGGGTGTCAAAATAAATGGATTGGTTCAAGGGAAAAGTGCTTCGATCTATCACAAGATGGATACCTTTAGTCAATTGCAAGGTTTTCCCATTTTTAGAATGATCGAGTTCACGCACTTCCTCCACCCATGGACCCGCAGCATTAATAATTTTTTTAGCACAAATCTGATATTTTTCTCCTGTTAACTGATCCTCAACAACGACACCAGCAACCATTTGATTTTTATAAACAAAGTTAACAACCTTTGTATAATTTATTGGTGATGCACCAAATAGAAATGCCTCTTTCATGATTTCAATTGTCAAACGCGCGTCATCCGTCCGATACTCGACATAGTAGCCGCTCCCTATTAATCCTGCCTTCTTTAGCAATGGTGCTTTTTCTAATGTTTGTTCTTTTGTTAACATGGTTCTTCGCTCATTACTTTTTACTCCTGCCAGAAAATCATACAGTCTTAAGCCTATCGATGTGCTCAGCCTTCCAAAAGTTCCTTCTCTATAAATCGGAAGTAACATCCATACAGGTTTTGTTACATGAGGGCCGTTTTCAAAAACAATTGCTCTTTCTTTACCTACTTCAGCTACCATTTTTACTTCAAATTGTTTTAAATAACGAAGTCCGCCATGAATCAATTTGGTTGAACGGCTAGATGTTCCAGCAGCAAAATCCTGCATTTCAACTAGTGCAGTTTTCATACCTCTAGTTGCGGCATCCAGTGTAATCCCTGCACCAGTAATCCCCCCGCCAATAACTAGAACATCAAATTCCTTATTTTTAAGGCTACCAATCATTTCATTTCTATTTATGTTAGAAAATTTCATCCCTTTTCCTCCTAAATAGAAAAAGACCATTAATTTTATTTAAAAGTCATCGCAGCCTCCACTGCTTTTTTCCAGCCATTATATAAGCTGTCACGCTGTTCTTCTGCCATTTTCGGAATGAATTTTCGATCGGTTGCCCATTGTTTTGATATTTCTTCCTGACTTTCCCAGAACCCTACTGCAAGACCTGCTAAATAGGCAGCTCCAAGCGCAGTTGTTTCACTTACTTTCGTTCTTTCTACTGGTACATTTAAAATATCACATTGGAATTCCATTAATAAATTATTTTTCACGGCACCACCATCTACGCGAAGGGTTTTCAGTTTTATTAATGAATCTGATTCCATAGCTGATAGTACATCTTTGGTTTGATAGGCTAATGATTCGAGAGTGGCCCGGATAAAATGTTCTTTCATGGTTCCTCTTGTTAAGCCAAAAACAGCACCTCGTACATCACTATCCCAGTAGGGCGTCCCCAATCCAACAAATGCAGGAACAACATATACACCATCCGTGGATTCCACTCTGCCAGCATAGGACTCACTATCCTTAGCTTCCTTAAACATCCTCAAACCATCACGAAGCCATTGAATAGCAGAGCCTGCAACAAAGATACTTCCTTCAAGACCATATTCGACCTTCCCGTTCAGCCCCCAGGCAATAGTTGTCAATAAGCCATTCTCTGACCGGACTGCTTTTTCTCCAGTATTCATCAACATAAAACAACCTGTTCCGTACGTATTCTTAGCCATACCCGGCTCAAAACATGCCTGCCCGAAAAGTGCTGCCTGCTGATCACCAGCAATCCCAGAGATTGGTGTTTCCCTGCCAAAAAAGTGATAATCAACGGTTTTCGCATAAACCTGAGAGGAGGGCATCACTTCAGGAAGCATACATTTGGGAACATCCAATATCTTCAATAATTCATCGTCCCATTGGAGGTCAAATATATTAAACATTAGTGTCCTTGATGCATTGGAATAGTCGGTTACATGTGCACGACCTCCAGAAAGCTTCCAAACGATCCAAGTATCAATCGTTCCAAATAAAAGCTTGCCTTGCGATGCTCTTTCACGCGCACCATCAACATGATCCAAAATCCATTTTACTTTTGTTCCTGAAAAATAGGCATCTATAAGAAGACCCGTTTTCGAGCGAAAAAGGTCACTATAGCCGTTTAATTTCAATTCCTCGCAAATATCACTTGTTTGCCTTGATTGCCAAACGATTGCATTATATATAGGTTCTCCTGTTTCCTTATCCCAAATTACCGTGGTTTCCCGTTGATTGGTGATACCTATTCCAGAAATCTGCTCTGGTTTTATTCCCGATTCAGACAATACTTCAGCGATAACTGACAGCACTGAACCCCAAATCTCATTTGCATTATGCTCCACCCAGCCTGGTCTAGGAAAATACTGAGTGAACTCTTTTTGTGCAGAAAAAACAATTTTTCCCTGCTTATTGAATAGAATAGCTCTTGAGCTGGTTGTACCTTGGTCTATAGAGAGAATAAATGTCTCCAAAGCAATCCCCCTATTCACTATATGGTTTATTTTCTATTTATAAAACTAGATGGATAATTCTAATGTTAGCTTCTAGGCTCTTTCAAATATTGATATAATACATCTCCACCCCGCTGACCTATGCCGCGAAAATGTTTAAAGTCTTCCCTTTTAACAAGGAACTGACGAAATTCCATAAAGTCTTCCTTCTTTACATAGTATTCTGAAAGTTCACCTAATCTTAGTTTTTCTAAAATATCGTTCACATATTGTTCCTGCATATTCTTCATCACCTCACTAACATTTTATAGTAAGATTCATGATAATAGTCAACATTTGCACCTTTATCCCCTGAAAATAAGGTAACAAATGAAAACGATTGCATTTTTTATTAATAATTAACGAAATTGTCAAATAAAACCCTTTACGAAACTATAAAAGTAGTGCAAACTGTTATGTAAATAAGTATCTACAATTTGTCAAGTAAAGGGAGAGAGACTAATGAAAAAAGCAGAAGTTGGAAATATCATTGAATTCCGCGGCGGATTAAAAGGGATTGTAGAAAAGGTAAATGAAAATTCTGTCATAGTCGACCTGACGCTAATGGATAATTACCGTGATCTAGAATTGGATCAACGGACTGTTGTAAACCATAAAAATTATAAGATCGTAAAAGAAAGCGCTTATTAATTTCATAGCTTTGTAGATTAGGCAGCCAAAGGCTGCCTTTTTATTTGTAGGCTGTGTAAATGGTCTGTTGATTTCCGCTCCAGGCACTTCGCTTTCCGCG
>NZ_NPDD01000058.1 GCF_002272245.1 Bacillus sp. 7884-1
CAAAATCAACATTTAGCATTAACACAGCCATTCTTACTTATCTTGTCCAGCTTCTTTTAAAAGCTGATCTTTTGATTTTACTTTTCCATGAGGATTTTGGTCTTGTTTACGAACAGTCCATTCCCGCTCTTCTTGACTTTTAGATTTGCTCATCGTCCTTCCTCCTTTCCATTCACCTTACTATTTTTTTCAATTTCTTCATTCTTATTAGTGGAATTATTCAAAAGTGTGATGTAATCATTTCCTTTCATAATTCTTTTTTGTTAAAATGAATTTTATTGTTAGAAAGGAGGTAATCGATACTTGAAGAATCGCTATTTTGATCTTCGACTAATTACTGGGCTAATCATTTCTCATGCACTTATGTACTTCACTTTTTATGACCGGGTAATTTTCTGGTATATATTTACTGGTTCACTCCTTATTTTGATTACTTATGCGATGTTTCAAGAAGCTGTGGATGATGAAGCATCATTTTTTAAATATCTCTCTCTAGGTACTGTTTCAGGATTAATCTTGTATTTGGTTTTTTGGATGGGGATTCAAGCCTTTGACGTTCTAAATCTGCCTTTTGAGAAAAGTGTTAATAAACTCTATCGCTGGTTTGCTCCTGCACTATTTTGGCAATACCTTGCACTAATTTTAGTGGCAGCTCCTGGTGAAGAACTCTTTTGGCGCGGATTTGTTCAAAAAAGACTGCTTCACTACTTCGGACCATTAATGAGTATTTTCATTGGTGCACTGCTTTATGCTTCCGTTCATATTTATTCAGGTACACTTATCTTAATGCTTGCGGCATTCCTTTCTGGGCTTTTGTGGGGTGCACTATATCTATGGAAGAGAAGCATGCCATTAGTCATTGTTTCCCATATTGTTTTTGACATCATGATTTTTATTATTTTGCCGTTAAAATAGGAAAAGCACCTGTCTAAAATAATGGACAATGCTTTTCCTATTTTTATGATTTATTTACTTTATCGTTTAGAGGCTTCAACCATAAAAGGACAAAAAAGATAAGGCTAATATAGCCAAACAATGGGTAAAGATTAGACAAAAGTTTACTATAGTCAATAAGACTGATGATATAAGAAATGATAAAGATTGCTGAAATGGTAATGAAAGTAGGGACATTAAAAAATTGCTTTAACTGACGATCGAGTCCAAAAACATTTCCAATGACTGAAGTGAAGATTTCCCCATAAATAACAAGGACAAATATCCAATAAAAAAAAGGTGCTATCTGCTTCATAATTATCGCCATCGGTATCTCATAAATTTCTAAGTTCGGAAGCATAATCAAGGTGAAATGGCTTGAGATTAAAATGACAGTTAATGCTGTCCCTCCTAAAATCCCTCCCCATTTGATGGTCCAATCATCCTTAATTTCATTCGCAATCGGAACAAGTACTGCTTGTGCCAAAGCAAGGTTTAAAGCTGTATAAGAAAAAGGTGCTAAGATACTTTTCCAGCCATCCTCCGCATGGGGTACAAATAATAAGTGATTCAAAAAGCCTGGCTGTTTAATAGAAAGTGTCATTAACATAAGACTGAAGCAAACCATAATGGGTACCACAAATGAATTGACTGCGAATAGCCCCTTTGTACCGACAAGCATAACTAAAAAAGATAAAAAAATTGTAATAAACACTCCTAAATTCTTTGAAAGACCTAATTGTTCCTCAAACACAGCTCCTGCACCTGCAAGCATTACAGCAGTTACTCCTAAAAGCATAAAAAGCATGATTATATTAATACCCCTGCCTGCCCATTTCCCAAACAAGTGTACATTAAATTCCTGATACGAAACGGCATTAATCCGAGCAGCAATTCTCATCAACTTTGACCCTAATACGATAAGGAGGTAGCCACTCAATAATATACTTAAAAACCCAATGAAGCCAAACCGTGAGAAAAACTCAACGATTTCTCTCCCTGTAGCAAATCCCGCACCAACAACTGTACCAACATAGACTGCGGCGATTTGGAAAGCTGCTGACCAATTTCTTTTCACCTCATCTCCCCCTTAAATTCAATATATGAGCAAGGGGACAAACAAAGACGAGCTTTTTTAAAATGAGGTCAATTTCTCTTTTGAAGAAATTACCATAAGCAGTCTACTTGAAAGTCAAGGAAGGTCAAATTATACTATTTGCATAAGGTCAAATATAGTCAAAGTCAAAAAAATAATCATTATATCTTTAGGGAGGTTTTATTTTATGCTTTGTCAATTGTGTAAAGAAGACCAAGCCACTGTTCAATTAAATCTAAATATTAACGGAGCTCACAGTGATTTGAAGCTGTGTTATGAATGTTATGCAGCCAATAAAAATAAAATCAGTACTGGCTTAGCTCCTAAAATGAACTCCTTTCCTGGTTTTCCATTAGAAGACCTATTTTTGAATATGAAGCCTAATGAAAAAATCCAGCCAAAGAGCAAGCAACAGGCTTCTCAGCGTAATGGTGGTGGCTTTATTGATCAATTTGGACGTAATTTAACCCATATGGCCAAAGCCGGCTTGATTGATCCTGTAATTGGCCGTGATGGTGAGGTTAAAAGGATTATTGAAATATTAAATCGACGCAATAAAAATAATCCGGTGTTAATTGGTGAACCAGGTGTCGGAAAAACCGCTATCGCTGAAGGACTGGCAATGAAAATTGTCGATGGTCAAGTGCCGGCTAAATTAAAAAATAAAGAAGTATATTTGCTAGATGTTGCTTCTTTGGTCGCCAACACAGGTATTCGCGGTCAGTTTGAAGATAGAATGAAGCAAATGATTGCAGAATTACAGGAGCGTAAAAATATTATCCTATTCATTGATGAGATCCACCTCCTAGTGGGGGCAGGTTCTGCAGAAGGATCAATGGATGCAGGAAATATCTTAAAACCAGCTCTCGCACGCGGTGAACTTCAACTAGTTGGTGCAACTACTTTGAAGGAATACCGCCAAATTGAAAAAGACGCTGCTTTAGAACGTCGTTTCCAGCCCGTTCAGGTTGCTGAACCAACACCCGAGGCAGCGATTGAAATCTTAAAAGGAATCAAGAAAAAATATGAGGACTTTCATGAAGTAACTTATTCTGATGCTGCACTGAAAGCATGTGTTCAATTGTCACACCGTTATATCCAGGATCGTTTCCTGCCGGATAAGGCTATTGACTTACTGGATGAAGCCGGATCTAAATTAAACCTTACTTCTGATGGTATTAGCAAGGATCAGATAGAGAACCGATTAAAAGAATTAGCTGTTCAAAAAGATATGGCCCTTAAGAATGAAAACTATGAATTAGCAGCTACACTTCGTGACGAAGAAGCTAAGCTGGAAAAATCATTAAATGAAACTTCAGAAATTAGCAGACCGGTTATCGAGGTATCACATATTCAAGAAATTATTGAACAAAAGACCGGTATTCCTGTTGGCAAATTACAAGAGGATGAGCAGCAAAAGCTGAAGCATCTTGAAGAAAGCCTAAATACAAAAGTCATCGGTCAGAAAAAGGCGGTCGAAAAGGTTACAAAGGCGATAAGAAGAAGCCGCGCCGGCTTAAAATCAAAGAATCGTCCGATTGGCTCTTTCCTTTTTGTCGGTCCAACGGGAGTTGGTAAAACAGAGCTCTCCAAATCGCTCGCCGGAGAACTGTTTGGTTCAACTGAAGCAATGATTCGTCTCGATATGAGCGAATATATGGAAAAACACAGCATTTCTAAACTAATAGGTTCACCACCAGGCTATATTGGTCATGATGAAGCCGGGCAACTGACTGAAAAAGTACGAAGAAATCCATACAACATTATTTTATTGGATGAAATTGAGAAGGCCCATCCAGATGTCCAGCATATGTTTTTGCAAATTCTCGAGGACGGGCGTCTTACAGACAGTCAAGGAAGAACAGTTAGCTTTAAGGATTCAGTTATTATCATGACAAGTAATGCTGGGGTTGGACACAAAACGATCCATGTTGGTTTTGGTACCAATAACGCAATAGAAGAAGCTTCTATCTTAGATTCACTGGGCAGCTTTTTTAAGCCAGAGTTTTTAAATCGTTTTGATAGTATTATAGAATTTAACTCACTTGACAAAGAACACATCATGCAGATTGTTGATTTAATGATAAATGATTTAAAGGAAACGTTAAAAGAGCAAAATATTGAATTTACTATTACCCTAGAAGCAAAAGAAAAACTAGCAGAGTTAGGCTATCATCCAGCATTTGGTGCACGTCCGCTCCGTAGAGTGATTCAAGAGCATATTGAGGATAACATTGCAGACTTTATTCTCGATCAGCCTGAGGCAGATAATTTATCTGCTACCATCGAAGATGGCCGTCTGATTGTTACTGCAGGAAATATAAAAATTTGTTAATAGAAAAGCGAAGCCTTGTGGGCTTCGCTTTTCATTTATTATTATAGCTTTTGGTCCTCAATAGAATTCAACCATGCCTCTATCTCACCAACAACAGACTGTACGCAGCCATCCTCAAATGGTGAAATTAGATTAGCTTCTTTCACAAGTCTTGTAAATGACATACTGCCACCAAGCTTGCAAAGATTTACATAATCAATCCAAGCATCTTTTTGGTTTTCTCTTGAACGTTTCCAAAATTGGAAGGCACAGATTTGCGCTAACGTATAATCAATATAATAGAAAGGTGAGTTAAAAATATGACCTTGACGCTGCCAGAAACCACCATTCTCTAAATAAGTATTCCCGTCATACTCTTTATGAGGTAAATATTTCTTTTCAATTTCGCGCCATTGCTGCTTTCGTTCCTTAGGTGACGCCTCCCAATTTTCATATACCCAGTGTTGGAATTCATCAACAGAAACACCATATGGCAGGAATAATAAAGCATCACTTAAGTGTGAAAATTTATATTTATCTGTATCCTCTTCAAAGAATAACTCCATCCATGGCCAAGTAAAAAACTCCATACTCATCGAATGAATTTCACAAGCTTCATAGGTTGGCCAATAATATTCAGGGATTTCAAAATTCCTGCTTGAATAAACCTGGAATGCATGCCCTGCTTCATGTGTAAGTACATCAATATCCCCAGAAGTCCCATTAAAATTGGAAAAGATAAACGGAGCTTTGTAGTTTTCAATGAATGTACAATAACCTCCACCAGCTTTCCCCTTCTTTGCCACAAGATCCATGAGGTTGTTATCCTGCATAAATTGGAAGAACTCCCCTGTTTCCTTTGAAAGATCTTCATACATTTTTTGTCCGTTTTCAATAATCCATTCAGGATTGCCCTTTGGTACAGCATTGCCTGTTTGATATTTGAAGCCTTCATCAAAATATTTTAATTTTTCCACGCCAATTCGTTCTTGTTGCCGCGCTTTTAAAGAGGTTGCAATTGGCACAATAAAATCCTTCACTTGCTGACGGAAGTTCGCAACCATCTCAGAATTGTAGTCAGTTCTCATCATTCGGTAGTAGCCAAGCTCGACAAAATTTTTATACCCCAAAGTATGGGCAATTTCAGTTCTAACTTTAACAAGATCATCATAAATTCGGTCGAATTCTTCTTCATGTTCAGCTAAAAATCCAAACTTCGCTTCATTTGCTCGCTTTCTCATTTCCCTATCTGTTGATTCAGTAAAAGGCTCTAATTGCGCTAGAGTACGTTCTTCCCCTTCAAAAATAATTTTTGCAGAAGCAATTAGTTTTGTATACTGTGTTGAAAGGCGATTCTCTTTTTGTAATAAAGGAACTATTTCTGGTTTAAAGGTCTTTAATTGCCCTTCCGCTAAGGCAAATAATTGTTTGCCCAATTTAGCTTCTAATTCGGCGCGAAACTTGGACTGAACAAGCTCCTGATAATATTTTGTAACCAGCCCCTCGATTTCTGGCTGCATTTCATCCATATAATCTTGCTCTGTTTTATAAAATTCATCGTTTGTATCAACGGAATGGCGAATATAGCAGAGATTAAACATCGTGCCAATATCATTTCTAATTTCATTTACTTCGTTCATCGCAAAGCTTTGCTCTTCTACTGAATTTGCATTTTTAAATTTTTCTATTGCACCCTCAAATCTCCCTGTAATACTTTCTAGGTTTGGACGGGTATATGTATACTCTTCAAATCTCATTGAAACATCCCCTTTAGTTAAAAAATTTCAACTATAATTAATTCAACACTTTCCATTAATATTCCTTTTAAAAAAAAATACGGCATGAGCCGTATTAAAATTTACCCGCAGGCAATCCTAGTTTCTTTAGCAATTCGATGGCTTCTAGTTTTTCTGAGTCATTTAAACTAGACATTAGTGAATGGATTTGCTGCGCATGTTCTGGGAAAATCTCTTGAATAAAGTCTTTCCCTTTCTCTGTAATTTGTGCGAACGTAACACGTCGGTCATTCGGACAAGCTATCCTAATCAACAGTCCTTTTTGTTCCAATTTATCAACTACATAGGTGATACTGCCGCTTGCAAGTAATATTTTCCCGCCAATTTGCTGCATTGGCTGATCACCTTTGTGATATAAAAGCTCTAATACGGCAAATTCAGTCGGGTTTAAGCCACTTGCTTGAATCACTTTATTAACATGTTCATTAATCGCTTTATATGCTCTTGAAAGAACGATAAATAGCTTCAATGATTGAGATACTGTATCATTTTCCATAAAAACTCATCCTTTTTATTAAGCTTACGCTTATCAAATTATCTAGGGGCTTACGCTTTTCTTTTTATCTCGACTTCAAGATTATTATAAGAAATTTTTGAGGTGGTGTCAATTTAACATAGTTTTACAATCGGTTCTTTTTTTATGATTCTTGATTTCAATGCTTCTAGCATTTTATTTATAGTATCATCTCTTTCTTCCGGTGAAATTTTTTTATGTAAAACAGAATAAAGGGTAACGTCCCTCAGCATAAAAAACAACGGGAGCTGCTCCTTCCAACACTTTGGCAAGGTATTGTGCTGCTCATATCCTTTAACAAAATGTGCAAGAAAATTCGTAGCAAACTGTTCCCGCTCACCTTCACTTGCATCCTGATATCCGTACATAATTGAATAATAAAGCGGGATAGCAATATCTGAGGCAAACCAATGATAGCTACAATCATCAAAATCAAATACATGTACAGATTCACCATCATAAAAAAAGTTCCCTGAATGGACATCACTGTGGATTAGTCCAAAATTATCCTTCTTTACCGGAAGCGATTTCAATTTATTTATTAACAGTTTAGTATTCTTGATAATCTCATTTTCATTTGGAACATAGATTTCAATTTCAAGGAGCTCCTCATCCATCCAAGTCGGTCGAAGCTTTCTCTCTTTACTTGGCTGGTAATTCTTCGTGACAGCATGCATCTGACCAATGGCTTCACCCCAAGCATGGAATAACTGGTCATTAAATTCCGATGATTTAATTTTTACAGGATAACCAGGTACTTTTGAAAAGAGACAAGCAAAAAAACATGAACCGTCACCTGCTGGTAGTGTTTCAATTAATTGATTATTGGATGATGTGAATGCTTCCGGGCAATTTATGTTTTGTTTGTTTAAATAATTCATCCATTCGAGTTCAGCAAGAATTTCATCCTTACTTCGGTGAGAATTATGAGTGATTCTTAGAATTACAGTTTTGTCTGAACTATTTACCTCAAACACATAGTTCTCAAAATCTCCAAGTTTTTTTACCTCTGTTTGTAATTGGAAAACCTTTAAAAAGCCCTTAAGTATAGTTTCTGTAAATAAAATTTCAACTGATTTCTCCATTCATACTCCCCTTTTTCATTCATAATTCCCTTTCTACTTAATTATATTTAAATATTCCGGACTTAGAAACATTCCGTTTCTCATTTCTATAGAATTTATGTAAGATAGGATTATTAAGAGTTTGATAATTTCATAAATGAGGTGCTAGTTAATGGGTCAACCTGCTACAGTGTCTGCAAAAACAACTAAGACCGCAGACACGACAATGTTTAATATTCTTTTTATCATCGGGCTTTGTCATTTACTTAATGATGCCATACAAGCTGTTGTCCCAGCGATGTTTCCAATTCTAGAGAAATCAATGGGTTTATCCTTTACTCAGCTTGGAATTATTGCCTTTTCCTTAAATATGGTTTCGTCTGTGTTACAGCCAGTAGTTGGTTTCGTGACAGATAAAAGACCAATGCCTTTCGCATTACCAATTGGACTTACCCTAACATTGGGTGGTGTTCTTGGAATGGCATTTGCTCCGTCCTTCGGTATGATTGTTCTTTCAGTCATTTTTATTGGGCTTGGGTCAGCTGTTTTTCATCCTGAAGGATCAAGGGTAGCCTTTATGGCTGCAGGGAAAAGAAGAGGACTGGCACAATCCATTTATCAAGTAGGAGGTAATACGGGGCAGGCATTAGCTCCACTAATCACAGCACTCATCCTTGTCCCACTCGGACAGCAAGGTGCTTCATGGTTTTCGCTAGTTGCCGCATTAGCAGTATTGTTATTAATCTACATCGCTAATTGGTATAAACAGAGATTAGTTGAAAACCTGCCTATACTAAAAAAGAAAAATTCAATGTCAAGTAAAAAAGCTGGTCTTTCAAAAAAGGTTAAGCAATCACTATTTTTAATTCTACTACTGATATTTGCAAGGTCATGGTATATATCGGGGATGACTAATTTTTACGCTTTCTTTGCAATAGAAGAATACTCCCTAACGATTAAGGAATCACAGCTTTTCCTATTTGCGTTTTTAATCGCTGGTGCCTTTGGTACTTTTTTTGGAGGCCCGTTGGCTGACCGGTTCGGGAAGAAAAAATTAATATCTGTTTCCATGTTTCTGACTATACCATTTTCTATACTTATTCCTTTTGTACCATCTTTTATTGCATTTATCTTTCTTATGCTTACAGGATTTATATTAATGACCAATTTTTCAGTTACTGTAGTTTTTGCACAAGAGCTTGTCCCTGGAAAAATCGGGACAATGTCTGGACTAACCGTGGGACTCGCCTTTGGTATGGGGGCAATCGGTTCAGTAGGACTTGGATATTTAGCAGATTTATTTAGTATGTCAGCGATGGTTTCTTCGATTGGATTTCTGCCATTGCTTGGATTATTGGCCTTCCTCCTTCCAAGTGATCAAATGGTACAAAAATGGAATCAAGAGAATTAGAATAAGGATGGGCCTGATAGCCTATCCTTATTTTATTTCCTGAATTTTTTGGTACAGTTCTTCTTTTTCATCATCTGAAAGCATACGCTCTGCCATAGGGAAAAGGACATTTTCTTCTTTAGCAAAGTGCTCCGTTAAAATGTAGTAAGCATTCTTGACTAATTCGGCTGATTTTTCCTTCTCCTCAACGGTTTGGGTGCAAGCAGCTTTTTCTAGAAATTCGTGAATTTTTGCCTTAGCTTGATCATGTTCATATTCCATAACTGCAATAGGTCCAGAGGCTGTCCCTATATATACACCCATCATTGGAAATAGAACACCTTCTTCTCGTTCTGAATGAGGATCAAGTGCTGCCTTAAATTCATTAACCTTATTAATCAATTCTTCAAAGGTATTCTCACTAGTAGAATCTTCTTCGATTTGCTTGGTTAATTTGAATAATCCCTCTAATTGTGCTAATAACGGAGGATGCTCAGACTTTAATTGATTAAGTCCTTTACTTAGTTCTACAGGAGACATTCCGCCCAAACTGCTCATACAGCCGCTCATCTGCATACACCTCTTCTTCATTAATTTGTTTTTAGTATAAAAGTTAGTCTTAATAAATGAAGTGACACCAGTCACTTCTATACAAATAAAGGAACATGTTATGAATGCACTTTATATTTTCGAAAAATTTTAACATTTAACCTCAAAAAAACTCATAAACTATCATATAATATAGTTAGAACATAAAAGGGAGGGCTAGAACATGAAAACCCCTAATTACCATGACTTTTATCAAAAGGCGTTGATACCAATTGGTTTTAATGACCTACTCGCACTAAAGAAATACGAATCTTTTGACTTGGATTCACCTTCTACACATTGGCTTATTGCTGTTGAAGGAGTGCAGCTCCCACAGGCAAAGATATACTATCATTGGAAAGTAAGTATCTATCACTCTAATTATGATGGTGATTTTAATTGGAAGAAACCTTTCTATTGTTCTCCAATTATGAATTCTATGGATCATGCACATGATCTTGCCTGCTCATTGGTTTCGTCAAGTAAACAAGATCAACTCTCCACCTTAAACCTTCAAGAAAAAATAAGTTAATCCTCAAAATATCCCCTTTTGCTTCACCTTCTTTTTACCCTTACTTGTGAAAAAATCTACATATAGGATAAATAGCCATTTAAAAAAAGAGGAAGCACCATGAATTTTGGTGCCTCCTCTAATATTATTTATTCTATTATTAGTTAGCTTCCTTGAAATATTGGGACGTGTCCTCCGCTTTGCGGCGTTTCTTTAATTTATAAGCTAAGAATAATACTCCTAACCAAACCGGAGCAAGGTAAAGCGATAATCGGAAATTTGGAAGGAAGGCCATTAAAATGACAAGCATTATTAGGTAGCCCATTGTTACATAATTAGATATTGGATAAAAAGGCATTTTAAACTTTAACTTTGCAACTTCCTGAGGACCAATTATTTTTCTAAACTTGTTATGAGTTATTAGAATCATAACCCAGTTAATGATTATAGCAAGAATCGCAATAGACATAACAATACCAAATACCTGTCCAGGCAAGAATGCATTTAATATTACAGAAATACCAACCACACCAGATGATAATAATACACAATAGGTCGGAACACCTGTTTTACCAATTTTCTTTAATACCTTAGGTGCATTTCCTTGTTCAGCAAGGCCAAACAGCATACGAGCATTACTATATAAGCAGCTGTTATAAGCAGAAAATGTTGCCGTAAGTACAATTATATTGAGAATTGAGGCAGCAGCCGGAATGCCTAACTGATCAAAAATGAGAACGAATGGACTTCCAGTTAACCCTACTTTATCCCAAGGGAATAAAGTTACTAAAACGAGCATTGATCCAACATAGAAAATAAGAATTCGATAAAGTACCTGGTTAATAGCTTTAGGAATCGTTTTATCTGGATTTTCTGCTTCACCAGCAGTGATACCAATAAGCTCCACACCGCCAAATGCAAAGGTTACGACCACCAGGGATAGAATTAACCCTGTGAATCCTTTTGGTAAAAATCCACCATGTTTATATAAATTCTCAAATCCAATAGCTTCTCCGCCATTTCCGAAACCAAAGAAAATGATTGCTAAACCGAAAAGAATCATAACTATAACTGCTAAAACTTTAATAATAGCTCCCCAAAATTCAATTTCTCCAAATGCTTTTACTCCAATTAAGTTAATGCCAGTAATAATCAAGAACATCACGAAACCAGATACCCACTGCGGAATATCAGGGAACCAATAATTCACATAAATCCCCACTGCTGTTATCTCTGCCATTGAGACAGCTATATAACAGAACCAATAGTTCCAGCCAGAAATAAAACCAGCCATTTCTCCCCAGTATTTGTATGCAAATGTACTAAACGCACCCGATACAGGTGTATGTACAGTCATCTCGCCCATACAGCGCATTACGAGGAATATAAAGAATCCACCTATTGCATAGGATAACATTACTCCCGGTCCTACAAGTCCTATTGTTGCTGCAGAACCATAAAACAATCCTGTCCCGATTGCTCCCCCTAGAGCTATCATTTGGATATGCCTATTTTTAAGACCTCTTTTCAATTCTTGCCTTTCTTGCATACTTCCCACTCTCCAATTTGAAATGCATATCATTATATAGATTTTTCAAAGTAAACTTTTTATTTGGAAAAATTAATGAGTACAAGATGGGACAAACTGAAAGAGTTTCTTAAAAATAGACATCCTCGTAAAGTTGAATGACTGTGGGGAAGGTGGTTGCCAATTCAGCCTCTTTCAATTGGAGACAATAAAATTTAAAAATATTAGGATTATTTGTTTACTGCTATTGCCTCAATTTCACACAATACTCCCTGTGGAAGCTGCTTCACTGCCACACAGCTTCGTGCAGGTTTTGATACAAAGTACTCAGCATAAATCTTGTTAAATGCGACAAAATCACTCATATCTGTTAAAAAGCAAGTAGTTTTAAAAACGCTTTCAAAATTAAGTCCAGCTGCTTCTAAGATTGCACCCACATTTTTACAAGACTGGTCTGCTTGCGCACTAATACCTTCTGGAATTTGACCGTTTTCAGGATTTATTGGTATTTGTCCAGATGTATATACGAATTCATTTACTTCATAACCTTGTGAATAAGGGCCAATTGCCCCTGGAGCTTTAATAGTTTCAAGCTTTTTCATATATTTTCCCTCCTCTAAGAAGTGGCTTATGACTGCTGTAATTTTTATATTTGGACAAAACAGTATCTTTCGATTAAGAAAGCCACTGTTCTGTCCTTTAACCAGATACAAGATTCAAATCAATTAAATAGAAACAAGCTCATTTTCCTTTTCTGTATTTACTGAACCAACTTCAACAATCGGTTCTAAACTTGCTTGGAAGTGGCGAAGAATTGGAGGCTCCCAAGAGATTTTATAACCGCGTTTAATTTCATGCGCTCTCTCTTTAATAGCAATTAATGCATCTACCACCACATCTAAATGGGCTTGTGTATAAACTCTTCTTGGAATAGCTAGACGCGTAAATTCAAAGTCAGCTTTCAATTGTTCTTTTGTGTCCGGGTCATTCCCTAGCATATAAGAACCAATATCACATGTACGAATTCCTGCTTCTTTGTACAGTTCAATGGCTAAAACCTGACCTGGATATTCATTGTATGGGATATGCGGGAACATAGATTGAGCATCAACAAACACTCCATGTCCGCCTACTGGTGCCTGATACTGAATTCCTGCTTCATCTAAACGGGCTGCAATGTACTCACTTTGACCAATTCGATAGGCTAAATAAGATTCATCGATACCTTCATATAAACCGATAGCAAGTGCTTCTAAATCGCGCCCTGCTAATCCGCCATAAGTATAGAAACCTTCATAAGAAATACAATTAGCTTTTATTTTCAAGATTAGTGGAGAATTACCATCTTTAACTCCTATTAAGCCACCCATATTTACAATCGTGTCTTTCTTAGCAGACATTGTGAACATATCACCATAACTAAACATCTTTGTAATTATTTCTTTGATAGACATGTTTCTGCATTCATCTTCTCTTTGTTTAATAAAGAAGGCATTCTCAGCATAACGTGCGGCATCAATATCTAGAGGAATATTGTGCTTTTTACAAATTTGAGAAACTTCTCTCATATTTTGCATTGAAACTGGCTGCCCGCCGGCTGAGTTGTTTGTTATTGTCATAACAACAAGCCCAATATTTTCAGGACCATACTCTTCAATAATTCTCTTCATTTTTTCGACATCCATATTTCCTTTGAAAGGACTTCGAATAGATGGATCTTTTGCTTCTTCCACAACACAGTCAATTGCTCTTGCACCAGCAAGTTCAACGTGAGCACGAGTAGTATCAAAGAACATATTTGAGATTGCATATTTTCCATCACTTAAAAATGTCGGAAATAATACTTTCTCTGCAGCACGACCTTGATGAACAGGCTGTATGTATTCATAACCAAAGATATCTATCCCAGCATCACGAAGTTTAAAGTAACTTGAAGCACCTGCATATGCTTCATCTCCTCTCATGATTCCTGCCCACTGTTCAACACTCATTGCACCAGTTCCGCTATCAGTTAGAAGATCGATATATACATCTTCCCCTTTTATTCCAAATAAATTGTATTTCGCTTCCTCAATCCTCTGTTCTCTTTCTTCTCTTGATAAAATTCTAATTGGTTCAACTGATTTAATTCTAAATGGTTCTGCAATATATTTAATAGCCATAATCAAATTCCTCCTAATGGTATATGTAAGATTTATTAATTACTAGAATCCTATTGTACTTAGAATAAATAACTGCCTATTATAAAGTTTTCTCCTCCTTTATGGATTACTTAATATTGATGTGAAGCAAAATTTAAGTTAATATTAGGTATGATAATTTTTTATCAATAGGATAAATTATTATCTTGATAACAATTTATCATAGTTAGAAAGCGTTTTCAATTAGCTCTGCTGTTCAATTTTGACAATTTTGTTAACATTTCCATTTTGCAATTATAGTTATTTACATAAAAGTTTTTTTAATTGGGAGGAAATAAAATGGATGAGGAATTATTTCGTCATTATAAATCGCTAGTTGCATTTTTGGGAAAAGTTTTAGGTTCCCAATATGAGGTTGTGTTACACGTTGTAACCTCGGAGGAAGAAGCGTATATTGGAGCAATTGCGAACGGGGAGGTAAGCGGACGTTCATTGAATTCAGGATTAACTGATTTAGCAAGAAACATGATCAAAGATAAAAAATATAAAGACTACGATTACCTTTTTAATTACGTTGGAAAAATGTCTAACGGTAAAGAATTTTCCTCTTCAACCTATTTTATTAAAGATTCTGAAGGAGAGCTTTTAGGCTTACTTTGCTTTAATTTCGATACGTCTAAACATAAATTAGTGGCTCAGGAAATTCTTCAACTGGCAAACATCAGATTACCTATTTCGAAAATGGTTTCTGATTCTCAAAATGATGAATATATTGAGCATTTCCCTGGAAGTATTCAAGATATCATTTATGATGTAGTTGATTTTGACCTTTTTCAATCTGATTTACAATTGACGAAAGAAAAGAAAATAAGTATTATCAAAGAACTAACTGACAGAAATGTTTTCCAGATGAAAGGCGCAGTTCAGGAAGTGTCATCCGCATTGAAAATTTCAGAAGCCAGTATCTACCGCTATTTACAGTTAATTCAGCGCTCATAAGATAAGACAAGAACTCGCCAATATTTGATGAGTTCTTGAACGTTATACACCTTCGTTATGCCAGCCTAAACACGATTCCATGTCCGCCCTTAGGGTATTCCCATTTAATATTTTGGTACGGGCAGCCTATTCGACAGCTTCCGCATTCGTGACAACCCTCATAACCAACCTGCATCCTTAATCCTTCCCACTTGTACACTTCAGCTGGACAGAAAATGGTGCAAATTTTATCTGGGCATTTTGTGGCACAAATATCATCGTCCATTACGGTTAAATGTGACTTCGTATCAGCTTTAAAACGAAGAAGGTACTGTTTTTCTTCGATATTCTTAGTTGACATTATTTCACCGCCTTCCAAGCTCGATAAATATCTTGAATTACCTTAATCGTTCCTCTTTCTGATGTTACACTCTTCATAATTTCTTTTTGTTTATCCCGTTTTGGAGTTCCGTCAACTGTAAAGAATTTGCTCATTGCTTTGTTCATCATCGGTACGTATTCTTTAAAATATTGCGGATTATTCTCAAATATATGTGTTGCGTCTTTATATTTCTCTAAATCTTTGATTATGAAGCTATCATAAAGCTTTTGACGGTAGAGATTTAAACTAGATTCCGAGAAGTCTCCACGGTACTTTGCCTCTATAACAGTTTCAGCCGCCAGTAAGCCGGAATGCATCGCCATGTTCGAACCTTCACGATGAATCGCATTAACAAGCTGTGCAGCATCTCCTACAACCACTACACCATTTCCAGCTACTTTTGGTACAGAACGATAACCTCCTTCTGGAATAAGGTGGGCAAGGTATTCTGCTGATTCTCCGCCTGCCAGCATCGGTTTAACCATTGGATGTGTTTTTAAGTAGTCTAATAGGTCATAAGGCTTCAATTTTGCTTTTATCATACTGGATAGGGTTGTACCTACTCCGATATTCAAACTGTCCTTATTCGTGTATAGAAACGCTGTCCCAAGATTCCCTTTTGTTGAATCACCAAAAATCTCAATTGTACAACCTTGATTATCTTCTAAGTTAAAACGATCATTAATTTTTTCCTTTGGTAAATTAATAACCTCCATTACCGTTAATGCCACTTCATCGGGACGGAATTCTTTATGGAAGCCTAACTGCTTGGAGAGTAGTGAATTTACCCCATCCGCTAGGACAACAACATCCGCATAGACTTCTCCATTTGGCCGGTCAGTCCGAATACCAATAACCTTTCCGTT
Organism: Bacillus sp. 7884-1; assembly: GCF_002272245.1. Taxonomy (GTDB): domain Bacteria; phylum Bacillota; class Bacilli; order Bacillales; family Cytobacillaceae; genus Neobacillus. Next base: position 16,102 of record NZ_NPDD01000058.1, read on the forward strand.
TTCTACAATACATTCCGTTACAACGGTTTCATTGATTAATAGAGCACCTGCTTCAACAGCTTTTTTCGCAAACCATTGGTCAAATTGCGCTCGTAATACCGTAAAGTTATTATATGGTTCAACACCCCATTCAAGACCTTTGTAACCAAATTGAACGACAGATTCCTTATCCATCATCCAAAAACGCTGCTCAATAACTGGTCTCTCAAGTGGAGCTTCTTTCCAAAACTCTGGAATCAACTCTTCCATTTGCTTCCGATATAGTACCCCGCCCATTACGTTTTTGCTTCCTGGATATTCTCCTCTCTCAATAAGCAATACGTTTAAGCCTTTTTGGGCGCATACAAGTGCACATGAAGTCCCTGCAGGACCCGCCCCAACCACAATGACATCAAATTTTTCTGGCATAGCTCATTTCACCGCCTTTTTCATTTCTCAGCTGCTTAAATTGCTCAATTAACTTAGGTACTATTTCCATTGCATCTCCTACTATTCCATATGTGGCCACATCAAAAATTGGAGCATTTGGATCCTTGTTAATGGCGATGATTAAATCAGAGTTTTTCATACCGACAACATGCTGAATGGCTCCAGACAAGGCAATAGCGAAATAAATTTTAGGTGTTACCGTTTCACCTGTTTGACCAATTTGAAGCTCGTGAGGCAGCCAGCCCGCTTCAACCACATCACGTGTACCTCCAACTGTTGCACCTATTGTATCTGCAAGCTCATAGAGAATCTGGAAATTTTGCACATCTCCCATCCCTTTTCCTCCGCAAACAATCACATGTGCATCAGCTAAATTCGCCTTTTTTGTTACGTCATTCACAATTTGCAGCACTTTTGTCCGCATATTTTCTTCTTTGAGATTTATGCTTTCTTCGATAATCCTCCCTGCTTTGCCTGAATCTGGCTCAAGTGCCTTCATTACCTTAGGTCTAACGGTTGCCATTTGAGGACGATGCTTTTTACAGAGAATAGTAGCCATGATATTACCGCCAAATGCAGGACGGCTCGCTTCAAGCAACCGGCTATCTACATCCACATCGAGCATAGTTGTATCAGCTGTCAAACCAGTGACTAAATCTGTTGCCACAGCACTTGCTAAATCTTTACCATTGGGTGTTGCTCCGTATAGAATAATTTCCGGCTTGTATTTTTCAACTAAAAGCATAACCCCCTGCATATACGATTCTGTCCGATATTGCTTTAACACAGGATGGTCTACTATATAAACTTCATCTGCACCGTAAGCAATCACTTGCTTTGCTAGGGGTTTAACTTCACTTCCTAGTAGAAAACCTGCTAGCGGAACTTGTAATTTGTCAGCAAGCTTTCGTCCTGCTCCAAGTAGTTCTAAAGAAACTCCCTCAATTTTTCCGTCATTTTGCTCTATGAATATCCAGACACCACGGTATTCATCAAAATTCATGTAAACCCCTCCTACTTCAAAAGAATAATCCTTATTGTATAGATGACTGTAATGTTAATACCTCTTTTTTCTCCATCAAGATATCCATGAGTTGTTTAACTTGCTCATCCGTAGAACCTTCGATTTTTTTCCCGCCTTCAGGACGTGGAGGTGTAAACATTTTTCCAACAATTGTTGGCGAACCTTTTAGACCAAGCTGGGAACGATCAACATTTTCAAAATCATTTACAGTCCAAATTACTGGTTCATATCTAGCTGCTTGTATCATATTGGGCATTGGTGAATACTCGATGTGGTTAATTTCTTTTTCAACCGTTAACAAGCACGGTAATTCAGCCTGTATGAGTTCATAGCCGCTCGATAATTTCCTTTTGATTAAAACGGTTTTTTCTTTTAAATTGACTTCTGAGACTTCAATTACATTCGTTATAGGCGGTATATCCAACCTTCTAGCAATACCAGGTCCTACCTGGCCTGTATCTCCATCAATTGCATGCTTACCGCAAATGACCATATCGACTGGGAGTTCCTTATTGATTTTTTCTAATGCTTTAGAAAGGGCATAACTCGTTGCTAGTGTGTCAGCACCTGCAAAGGCACGGTCGGTAATCAAATATCCGCGATCTGCACCAATCTCAATACTTTTTTTAATAACAGCTGTTGCTTGCGGTGGTCCCATCGACAAAACTGAGATTGTACCCCCATTCTTTTCCCTTATGCTTACTGCTTCTTGTACAGCATGAGCATCGTAAGGATTTAAAATGGCTGGTGCGCTGCGGCGGTCGAGTGTGTTTGTTTTCGGATTAATTTTTATGATTTTTGTATCTGGTACTTGTTTGACACATACGACAATGTGCATGTAGGACATTCCCTCCCCCATATTGGCTATGTTTGTTTTGAAAGCGTTTGCCTTCCTTGGTTATAAAAAATGCCATATTACGATATATGACTCGTAACATTAGCATATTACCAAACAATGATAGATTTCTTTTTTTCAAAATTGATAAATTTTAGGTTTGAGGTAAATTCTAGAAGTATAAGATCTGATGGAGCTAGTGATGTGAGTGAATTTTATTATAAATAGTGATAATTTAACTATAAGAAATAATCAGAAATAAACAATGATAAAAATCACAGTTTCTGTCTAATAATGTAGATAATTTAATTTACGCTATTCATACAGACGAAAGGTTGAGGCTATAGAATGGTGGAAGTGTTTGTGGGAAGCGTTCTTTCTGCTTTATCAACAGGTGCAGGAGCTCTAATCATTCTTTTTATTAATCAATCAGTCACACACCGGTGGATGGATATGTTATTAGCTTTTAGTGCTGGAATCATGATGGCTGCCTCGACAATTGGGCTAATCCCTGAAGCATTAAAATTGGGTGGTTTTGTCTCACTAGCAATTGGAGTATTCTTGGGGGTTTTGGCATTAACAACTCTGGAAAAAAGGATTCCTCATATTGACTTAGAACATAATCGGTATGGAATTCAATTTGATGAAAAGGCATTGTTAATCATTGCAGCAATTACTCTGCATAATATTCCTGAAGGCTTGTCTGTTGGTGTAAGCTATGCTTCACAAACAGAGGATACGGGGAATTTAATCGCCATGGCAATTGGTTTTCAAAATGCGCCAGAAGGCCTTCTTGTTGCTCTCTTTTTAGTTAATCAAAAAATTAACAAATTTAAGGCCTTCCTATTAGCAACCCTAACGGGTGCAATTGAGATTGTTACAGCTTTTATGGGTTTTTATTTAACCGCATTTGTTAAAGGGCTTGTCCCATATGGTCTTTCATTTGCAGCCGGTGCGATGTTGTTTATTATTTATAAAGAGTTAATTCCAGAAAGCCATGGTGATGGCAATGAAAGAGTCTCTACCTATGCTTTTATTACCGGTCTTTTAGTGATGGTTCTCATCATTGATATCTTCTAAGTCTTTCTTAAGGTGATTTCCTTAAACACATACCTTAGGCCAGACCATAATCATTTGATTAAAAGCCAGCTTTATTTCTTCATTTGGTCTTGAAAAATGCTGGGACGCTTTTTGATACTCATTTATTAATATATCAAGCTCCTGGCTGTATTTTATCGTTTCTTCACTTGTAAAACCTTTTGCATTCGCACAATTTATCATCATTGCACGTTTAAGTTTTATCTCATCAAGCATCTCAGAAGGGTTGTTATCATACGTGTACAATTTTCTCCACCTACTCCTTACTCTTATACGCTAAACCGCAAAATTATTTGTTTACTTGATGAATTATGACAAGTTTTAAGGCAAAAGTAAACACTTTCGCAAAAGTAGACAAAACAAGCATTTTACCCTACTTTTCGACAAAATACACGTCTGTTTTTCTGCTTTTGCGACAATTTTTATTCTTTTTTAGTGATGTTTTAGTAAATTTGTTTACTAAAACAAATAAAAAACTGGCTGTTACTGATCAGCCAGTTTACATAAATTATTGATGAATTTCTTCTTTCTCGTAAATTGGCACCCAGCCCTCTGTTGTAACGAAAATTCGAACCGCAACAACTTTACGATCTTCCTCTAAGGTAAAATAATGTCTTGTGTTTTCAGGTACAGAAATTAAGTCTCCTGGATTTAGGTGAACTTCGAAAAATTCTCCATCCTTGCCTTGAATAACAAAAACCCCGTGGCCGCTCACAATAAAACGAACCTCATCGTCGGTATGGTGATGTTCGTTTTTGAAGTTTGTTAGCAGTGTATCAAGATTTGGAGTATTATCTGATAATGATATTACATCTTGAGCTTTGTATCCTCTGCGAGTAGAAATATCTGAAATCTCTACTGAAAAGACTTTTAGGATTTCTTCTTTCTCTTCATCACTCAAAAGATACTTCTCCACTAATGATTCAGGAAGTTTAGTAATATCCCAATATTCATAAATAACCTCTTGGGACGCTAAAAAGCTCGCTACTTCTTCTTGATTACTAATTTGTTCTTCTCTACTTTGAAATGTAATGTATGCCATGATAAATCCTTCCTCTCCTAAGAAATTAAACTACTTTATTTAATTGGTATTGCTTGTGTTCTAATAGACGTAATTGGTATTTAAAAAGAAACTCGGAAGCCTCAAGGATTTTTTTTGCTTCGAAAGCATTTCTTCCCCAAACCGTTATTCCGTGATTACGAATTAATATAGCGCCAGAATCTTCCTTGATATGCTCCGAAAATGAATTTGCGAGAGTAGGAATATGGGCATAGTTTTTGATGATTGGAATCTTCAACACTGCGTCCTCTTCCCACATATTAAAAGCCTTAATCAGTTCCTGGCCCTTAAATGTTACCTCCCCCTGGTTCCCATAAAGTTCTGAAATCACGTTATTATCAATTGTGTGAACATGGAGACTACAGCCTGCATTCGTTTTTCGGTATATTTCGACATGAAGCAGCGTTTCTGCAGATGGTCTCAAGTGTGTTTCTTCAACTGCATGCCCAAATTCATTAACCAGCAAAAAGTCCTCATCTGTTCGCTTGCGTTTATCCTTACCACTTGCAGTTACCAGAAACTGTAGAGGATCATCACTAACCTTAATAGCGAGGTTCCCGCTTGTTCCCATAAACCAATCCCGCTCAGCCAATTCATCTTTTATGTCAGCTAACTCCAGCCATTTTTCCTTTAACATGATGTCCTCTTCACCTCAATTCGACTCTTTATTTCATCTATACAGTCATGAAAGGTTGTAAATCCATTATAATTTAAACCCCATTCAGAACATTTTTCCTCTAGGAGATCTCTAGCCAGCACATAATCTGCTTGTTTAGCCGCCTCAAGATCGGTTACCGAGTCACCGATTACTATCGTAAAGCATTCTTCATCCTTGTTAATCTTTCGTATAATACTAGGTTTACAGCAGCCGCATTCGTTTTGACAAGAAGAATCACAAGTATATGGCCAAAGTATTTTTATGTTTTCCCCTGAAAAATCACTGTGGTTACAATAAATCCCTTCAAATGGGCCGAATTTTTCAAGAATGGGATATACAAAGAAATCAATTCCACCGCTGACAATATAAAGTGGAATATTTTCAGTTCTTGCAAATTCAACAAATTCAGAAAATCCTTCGCGAATCTTAGCATTTTCTATCGCAAACTTTGTAATTTCATCTCTTTGGTTACTTGGAAGTTCCGAGAATAATTTCCCTACACCCTCACTAATTGAAATTTTCTGTGATAAAATTTGGTCTTTAATTTCCTCCCAATTAGCTGGTGCAAATTTCTGCATGATTGCGATGATGTTATCACTTTCAGTAATCGTTCCATCAAAATCACAGTAAATGACAGGTCTCTTCATTTATATTGACACCTCAGCATTTCCCCACAACTGCAGCGCAGTCTTTAGCTCAGGATACATTTCTGCCCCCTCCACTAATGTCTTTCCTTGAAGATTCACTTCAATAGCCTGTCGGAATGCTAGACCGCCGCCACGCGCACCATTTGGATGACCATGGACACCGCCTCCAGCGTTGATAACAGAATCTATTCCAAAATCTCGAATTAAGAGTGGTACTAAACCAGGATGAATACCGGCAGAAGGGACAGGAAAAGAAGTTTTTACAGTATCCTCTTTTGTTAATTCTTCTGCGATTGAAATAGCTGATGATTTCTCCAATGCCACAGTTCCGTATGGTGATGGGAATAATGACAAATCCGCACCAGCAAGGCGCAGGAGCTTACCTAGCAGCAATGAATGTGAGAGACCATAATGGGAAGATGATGTTAACGCACCACTTACAGCAGGATGAGCCATTAATGGTAAAGCGATTTGGTCATCCTCGCGCAGCTCCTGTAAAACATCCAATCCATAAGCAAAAACATTAAAAAGTAACATGTCGGCACCAAGCTCTTTTGCTTTCCTAGCCTTATCCTTCAACTGAGATGTTCTGCCAGTTAGATTTACAGCATACAAAGTCCGTTGTCCGGTTTGTTCAAATGTTTCCTGTAACACCTTTTTCCCTTCTTTTATTCTTTTTTCAAACGGAGTCAAGTCATTTTCAAAAAGAATTTCATCATCCTTAACGAAATCAACACCGCCAAGAGCCTGTTGCTTTAGCTGTTCTGTTAGGAAATTTAAATCCTTGCCAAGTACCCCTTTAAAGATGCTCATTAATAACGGACGGTTAAAAATACCTAGTTTTTCTCTTAATCCTTCAATACCGAATCTTGGACCAGGAAATTTACTTTTTAGTTCATCCTTAAACTGTAAATCAAGTAATTTTATTTTTCCATCTAATGAAAGTTTTCCAAAAACTGTTGTCAGAATGGCAGGAATATCATCTGAAAAATTGATTGTTGGATAGGCAATACGTATGAGTGACTGTTCATCTTGTAATCCTTCTGTCGAAACCACCCTGCCTTTGTGCTTACGTAATTGACTTTGTTCTAGTTCAGGTAAGTTCGTCCATGAACCGACAGTCAAACCTAAAGCAATTTCTTCTGCTTTTTTTGCAAGATTTTTTTCACCGTGGACTAGGTATGTTGCAATTAATTCAGACAATTTTAATCTTCCTTTCTTGAAAAAACATAAAAAACCTCTTCGCAAAAGAAGAGGTTAGCATCTCAAACTAACATCTTCTCATCTTTCAGCCTTATTGCTGCAAGATTTAGCACCGTGCTTAACATTGTGTTAAGTCGGTTGCCGGGCTTCATCGGGCTTTTCCCTCCGCCTGCTCTTGATAAGAAAACGATCGTATTATTTATTTTATCACGTTGATAAACTATATTTTGGATTATCCCAAGAATTATATTTTTTGTCAATCTATTTTTTAAAAATTTCCAACTTACTAATTCTTCTCACTACTTCTCCTAAACGTTCCTCACTTGTGAGTAAACCGACTCGGACATAGCCTTCACCCAGTTCACCGAATGCAATACCAGGAGCCACAGCAATATGTGCTTGTTCCAGCAGGATGTCGGCAAATTCACTAGAGGTTAGTCCCTCCGGAACCTTTAGCCAAGCAAAAAACGATCCCTTTGGCGCCGTAACATCCCAGCCCAGCGAACGGAGTCCATCAATCAAGACATTTCTTCTACGCTCATAAAGGTTATTTAGGTCTCGAACACAATCCTGCGGACCTGTTAATGCTTCAGTGGCAGCTTCCTGAATACCGCCAAAAATACTGCAATAGAGATGGTCTTGAATAAGCTCAATTGCTGATATAACACTGCTATTTCCTACTGCGAAGCCCACTCGCCATCCTGCCATATTGTAGGTTTTTGATAGAGTATATATTTCAATGCCCACATCTTTTGCCCCGTCAATTTGTAAAAAACTTAATGGCTTTTCTCCATCAAATCCTATTGCACCGTACGCAAAATCATGCACAATACAAATATCATGTTGGTTTGCAAGATGGACACTTTCCTCAAAAAACTCCTTAGTTGCCACTGCCCCTGTTGGGTTGTTAGGATAATTAAGGAACATTAACTTTGCTTTTTCAATTGCCTCAAAAGGTAATTCACTATAGTCTGGCAGAAAATTATTTGTTTCTCGGAGCGGCATCATTACCATTTCCGCCTTTGCCAGTGCTACCCCAGATAAATAATCTGGATATCCTGGATCTGGTACAAGCATTGTATCACCAGGATTTAAAAGGCATTGTGGTATTTCCACCAATCCAGCCTTACCGCCAAACAAAATCGCCACTTCGTTATCTGGATTAAGGGTAACTCCGTACTCTCTTTTATAAAAGTCAGCTGCTGCCTGTTTTAAGTAGGTATGACCCTGAAAAGGAGAATACTTATGATTCGCAGGATTAGCCGACGCTTCCTGCATTTTTTTCACGATATGCTGCGGGGTTGCTTGATCTGGGTTCCCTTGACCTAAATTAATAACATCATAGCCCTCTTCAATGTATTTCCCTACTTTTTTTACTAAAGAAGCAAAAAACTGCTTCGGGAGGTTATTTAATATTTGCGATGTTGGAAATTGCTTCATCTTGTCACCTGCTTTATTTATTTCATTTTGTTGTTGAATTCTAGTCACAAATGATATAACTTTTAATACAGCTTGTAAAGAAAAAATTCTAAAAAATTAGACTATGTTAAAGCTTATTATTGATTTTGGCACTCTGGTGATTTGTGCGGAAGGCGCGAGA
>NZ_NPDD01000059.1 GCF_002272245.1 Bacillus sp. 7884-1
CTGCGGTGATTATTCGAAGAAGCATTCCTTAGTGGAGCACAAATCAACAGCCAAGTTTAACAGAGTCAAAAATTAAAATGAGGTGAATATTGATGAAACTTAAAATAACTTGTTTACAGATGGACATTGCCTTTGGTAATCCCAGTGAAAACTATCAAAATGCAGAAAGATTAATTGAAGAAGCAATGAAAGAAAATCCTGATATCATTGTTTTTCCGGAGCTATGGACAACAGGTTATGATTTAACACGACTTGATACAATCGCTGATAAGGGGGCAGTCAATACAATTGATTTTTTAAAAAAGGCAGCAAAAAAATATCAGGTCCACTTCGTGGGCGGATCTGTGGCAAATCAGGGTGAACAGGGAGTAAAGAATACCCTTCTTATCATCAATAATAAAGGTCACCTTGTCCATTCCTATAGCAAACTGCATCTTTTTAAATTGATGGACGAACATCTTTACCTCGAAGCTGGAGAGGAGAAAGGGTTATTTGAATTGGATAATCGCCTTTTTGGGGGAGTAATCTGTTATGATATTCGTTTTCCCGAGTGGATCCGTGCACATACATCTAAAGGCGCTGAAGCCCTTTTCGTTGTTGCGGAATGGCCAGCCCCCCGATTATCGCATTGGAGATCGCTGCTGATTGCCAGAGCAATTGAAAACCAATGTTTCGTTATTGCATGCAACCGCTCAGGCCATGATCCAAATAATGAATTTGCCGGCCATTCTATGATCATCGACCCATGGGGAGACGTAATAGCTGAAGCTGGAGCGACTGAGGAAATACTGTCTGCAATAATTGAGTTAGATCTTGTAAAAGATATTCGAAAACAAATACCAATTTTTGAAGATAGAAGACCTGATTTGTACTAATCTAAAAAGAGGCTGGGACAAAACCCATTCTAGAT
>NZ_NPDD01000060.1 GCF_002272245.1 Bacillus sp. 7884-1
GTGCCGCTGCCTTTTTTGTGTTCAATTTTACTTTTAATTTAGAATATTAATTCAAATTGAACCCGTTAGGACAATTCTTATGGTGTTTTTTCATTCACTTTTCCTTAAAAAAAGGCCAACAGAACCGTCCCTCCGGTCTATTCCCCTGGTCCCACTATTTTGATGAAGCTACCCTATTAAAAAGCTTTGCATATTGATAAAGTAATCCTAGCAGCCCGCCCACAATGCTTGGGAGCAGCCATCCTAATCCATTCGTGTAAAGTGGAATGAAAGTGAGTGCTGTCGAAATGGATGCTACTTCAATACCGGCAGTGGTAAAACCATCGTAAATGCTAACAATCCCTGCACCAATTATTGCACCTATATAAACAGCCCTCGACACTGGTATATAGGAGTGCAATAAGGATAATACCACTAGGACAATCGCAATCGGATATATACTAATTAGGAGTGGTATTGAAACAGAAATTAATTGACTTAATCCTAGATTTGCCATTGTGAAACTAAATAAACAAAGTATGGTGACGACAATAGGATAGGAAAGTCTAGTAAATCGTTGACTTAGATACTCACTACATGCAGCAACCAAACCTACTGAAGTGGTTAAACACGCTCCGGTAATAACCAACGCAAGAATGATGGACCCGAATGGACCGAATAACAGTGAAGTGACTACTGAGAGAATAGCTCCGCCATTTTCCTGCATTCCAACACCCTCAACACTGGTTGCCCCAATATAGGATAAGGATATATAGACAAACGATAACCCAGCCCCTGCAATGATCCCTGCCTTAATCGTATAAGAACGAACAGCGGATGCTGTCTTTATTCCCATTTCTTGAACTCGATTAATCACAACAACTCCAAAAACAAGAGCGGCAATTGCGTCCATTGTTAAATAACCTTCGACAAACCCGCCAAAAAACGCTCCATCTCTGTATTTTCCTACCGCCTCACCAATTGAACCAATCGGTGAAGAAAATCCTCTTATGGAAATCACTAGGATTAATAGTAAAAGTAACGGAGTTAGAATTTTCCCAACACGATCTACTAGCTTTGCAGGATTGAGTGCCAGCCAAAAGGTGATAAGGAAAAATACAAATGTTGAAATAAATAATCCCATACTGCTTTCATTTGATAGAAATGGTGCAACACCAATTTCATAGGTTACTGTACCGGTTCTAGGTATTCCGAAAAACGGCCCAATTGTTAAATAAATAATAACTGGAAAGACTTTCGCAAATGTGGGATGTACTCTTTTGGATAAGTCATTTAAATCTCCCCCTGACCTCGCGATTGTGAAGACAGCCAAAACGGGTAATCCCACACCCGTGACTAAAAATCCAATGATAGCTGATAAAAGGGATTCACCAGCTTGCTGTCCAAGTAATGGCGGGAAAATTATATTTCCGGCACCTAAAAATAAGGCAAACATAAAAAAGCCTAAGGCAATAGTTTCTTTTAATGGTAATTTTCGTTCCATAAAAACCCTCCGCTGATTGTAAAAAAAGGAATGTTAATCCAGATTTTACAAATATTATATAAAATATATTATTTTTTGAAATAACTGATTGTTAAATAAGTAAATAGCTACAATATTAACTATATTAATATACAAAATATCGCGCGAAACTGCAAAGAATTTTTAAAATAGTTTTTCAATTCAAGTGGGAACGCAGATATATTCATTTAAAGCAGATATAATTTTTCAGCCAAATATGATTGAAAATCAACTATTCTATTAAAGGTATTCCCCTTCATAATATTGAACAATAGAAATAAGAATGGAGGGCAGCCTATTATGAAAAAAAGAAGACTATTCTTTCGTATCATTGGCGGACTGGTTTTAATTTTTATTATTGTAACCGCCTTCAACACATTGCTGGTTAAATCTAAACAACCTTCTCCAAAACCAACAGACGTTTTGATTGACGAGGGAAAAGCGGTTGAGCACTTATCTCAAGCTATTACTTTTAAAACAGTATCCTACCAGGACCGTAGTAAATTTGACTTTACAGAATTCACTAAGTTTATTTCTTTTCTTGAGGAGAGTTACCCAGCGGTTCACGACCATCTCGAATTAGAAAAAATAAATGAATATGCTCTAATTTATAAATGGAAAGGTTCAGATTCTAGTAAAAACCCCATTGGTCTAACTAGTCATTATGATGTTGTTCCTGTTTTAGATGGAACAGAGGAAAATTGGGAACATTCTCCTTTCAGTGGAACAGTGGAAAACGGCAAAATATGGGGCCGCGGTACTTTGGATGACAAAATTGGTGTTATCGGAATACTAGAAGCAGTGGAGTTCTTGGTCAATGACGGATTCAAGCCCGCTAGAGATGTCTATATTATGTTTGGCTTTGATGAAGAAATTGGCGGTGACGAAGGAGCCCTGGAAATTGTAAATACCTTGAAAGAAAGAGGAATCACGTTTGATTTTGTATTAGATGAGGGTGGAGCGATAGTTGAAAACATGGTTCCGGGCGTTGACCAGCCTGTGGGAGTTGTAGGAATTTCTGAAAAAGGGTCTGCCACGGCTGAATTATCCATCGAAGGCAGTGGAGGTCACTCCTCTCAACCAAGAAATCAAACCAATATCGGTAGAATTGCCAGCGCCATTGCCAAGCTAGAGGATACACAATTTACCGGAGATCTACGAGGACCTGGTGAAGACTTATTTGAATACGTTGCACCAGAAATGAGCTTTGAGATGAAATACGTTTTTGCAAACAAAATCATTTTCGAGCCGATTATTGAACAAATACTATTGCAGCAGCCTGCGACTGCCGCTTTAATTAGAACCACCATTGCTCCAACTATTTTTCAAGCTGGCGAGCAATATAATGCTTTACCTGAGAAAGCAACAGCTTATATTAATCACCGCCTGATGCCTGGCGATTCTTTAGAAGAAGTCAAGACCTTTATTGAAGATACCATCGAAGATGATGATATCAAAGTGACAATCTCAGGCAGTGAAGCCTCAAAGGTTTCTTCTATTAATGGATGGGAATTTAAATCGATTCAGCAGGCAGCAAGAAATGTTTATCAAAATGCCATTATTGCTCCATACTTAATGTTTGCTGGTTCTGACGCAAAGCATTATGATAGTATCTCGAATAATACCTATCGATTTTTACCCGTACAAATTACCTCTGAGGACTTAAACAGAATGCATGGTTCAAACGAACACGTCAGCAAGGACAATTTTATCCAGGCAATTAAATTTTATGCTGAAATTATTAAAGAGTCGAATCAATAGACATTTCTCCAAAGGCTCTTTTCTAAAACTTCTGGCGGCTTATGAGTTTAGTCCTCAATACCCCTTATTAGGGACTAATCTTTCCGATGGTCCGCGCGG
>NZ_NPDD01000061.1 GCF_002272245.1 Bacillus sp. 7884-1
CTCTTTCCGACTGCCCGCGCGATTTGTCCTCAAGACCACCAATTAAAGAATCCTCCTTGCCCCATTTAGATGACTATGAGAAAACAGCCTCTCCAACAAAAAGAGACACCGAATGAATCCTAACGGGTTCGGTTGTGAGGTGCAAAACGCTGATTCGCATCCGAATACGCAAAACAAATCACATATGTTTTAACAATTGATTAACAAGAAAAAAAGCAATGGAATTGGTTCCATTGCTTTTTTAGTTACTTTTATACTTTTCTTGGTACGCTTTGAATTGTTCTTCGTATTTTTGTAACTTTTTCACATCGACTTTAGAATTTAAGAATGGTTTTCTCTTACCTACAACCATCACATCATCTTCTCCAATAGGGCTTGCTAGATTTACATATGCTTTAAATTTATCGCACTTAGTATCAGGAATAGCGACAGACAACTTAGCGTACTCTTCGGTAGGAAATTGATTAGATATTTCTAACTCTTGAAGCCCTTTTAATTTAGAAATAGGTTCCAAAGACTCATCTTGAACCTTAATATTTGACAAACCAAGATATTTTAAATTAATAAGATACTTTAGAATTTGGAGATTATTTAATTTTAAATCTTTCGAATCGCCACCTGACAAATCTAACAACTCCAACTTTGTGCCATTTTGTAATGGTGTTATGTCATTCAACTTTGAAAAGTCTTTTATTGACAAAGATTTTAAAAAAGTATTTTTTGAAATATCCCATAAACTTTGGGCTTTGGTATTCCATTCTAGTGCTAATACCTCAACATCTTTAAGTGAACTAATTGCTGACAAATCTTCTACCTTCAATTCATATATAGAGAGCATTTTGGGATTAACAAAGCTCAATATTGTATTGAATTCATTTTGGTTCACTGTGTAAATCCATAATTTTGTCAGATTACAAAAAGACTTTAACCTCTCGATATTTTTTGTTTTTCCTTGGATTAACAACTCAGTGGAATTCTCATCTACATCAGCTAAATCATCAACAAAATGTGGGCGTTCATCAATACGAAAAATATATTGAGGATGTTCTTTTAAAAACAACATTCTTTTACCTCCACATCTAATAATTACGGAATAGCCAAGTTAATTTTACCAATAACTTCAACTTTAAGGAAAAATAGCTAAAGAATTTATTTTTAGCTATTGCATATAGATGATGTCATTTATATTGAATTTCTTTTTTGCAATCCCTATCCGTTGGGCAGCAGTTTTATTTACACCATTTGATTTATATGCGAAACAAAAATTGTAATAGGTCCGAAGGATGGTCAAAGCCATTTGAGCATACTTCGGATTAAAATTCGAATAAATATAACTTTTCCCATCTCCACGAGCAGTTGTTAAAGGTCTTTCCAAAATTGATAATCTACGCCGAATGTGTTGAATAAATGTATTTGTCGCATTATCGTTTACATTCATTATCAAGGCAGCAATATCTTTCGGCTCTAATGATGAAAGGTTGGTCGTACAATCTGTATGCCCAACAGCAACCGTTTTAACACATACTTCGGAGACTGTCTGTTGGACAACAGACTCTTGTTAATTGATACGCCAATTACACTGCTAATTGACCTTTTAAAACGGTAAAATCCCTTATATATCAACAAAGTAAAAGAATCCAATTCATATGTGAATTGGATTCCAAATTATAATGTTATTTACTGTTTTGCACCTCTGAACCGAACCCGTTAAATGAATCCTGGTGTCTCTCTCTATTTTATTTGGATAGCAATGCTATTACGGTATCTAATAGAACATTTACGCCTTTTTCGCATTCCTCCCAAGTAGTTAACTCTTCTTCACAATGGCTTTTGCCATTAAAACTTGGAACAAACAGCATTGCAGAAGGCACAAAGCTGGCAATAAATTGAGCATCATGTCCAGCACCCGAGACCATCCTTTTATTACTATAACCTAGTGACTGTGCCGATTTTTCTAGTTGGTTAACAATTGCTGAATTAAACCAAACGGTGTCCCGCTCCCACAGCTTTGTTATCTTTACCTCACAGCCCTCGTTTAAATCTAAGTTCGGAAGATTTTCAACAAATTCTTTAAAAGCACTAACAATCGCCGGATCTTTATGTCTAGCTTCTAAAGAAAATACCACCTTATTCGGAATCACGGTATGAATACTCGGATACACATTCACCCTGCCAATTGTAAATACCAGTTCTTCATCTAGAGAACATAATACCCTTCGAATTTCATTTATCAGGTTATTTGCGGCAAAAAGAGCATCTTTTCTCATACTCATAGGTGTCGTTCCGGCGTGGTCAGATTCACCTGTTATTTCTATGTCATAGCATGCCATGCCGACCACGCATTCCACGACGCCAATAGAAAGGGCTTCTTTTTCAAGAATCGGACCTTGTTCGATATGCAATTCTAAGAAAGCAGCACCCTCTTTTAGACGATTCTCTACTTCTCCCTCATATCCAATCGTTTTAAGTGCTTCCTCAAAAGTAATCCCCTTAACGTCTTTCTTTTTCAACATTACATTTTTATCAAATTTACCTGAAAGTACTCCTGATGCCATCATCGAAGGCTCAAATCTCGCACCTTCTTCATTTGTAAAATTAACAAGTGTAATCGGGATACGAGGCTTAATATTATTTTCCACCAATGTTCTGACTACTTCCAAACCAGCTAATACCCCAAGCACACCATCAAATCTACCGCCTTTTTTAACCGAATCCAAATGGGAGCCGATCAGTATGGGAGGTTTATTCTCCACACCGTCTAGCGTCGCATACATACAGCCCATATCATCAACCTTAACCGTTAAGCCTATTTCCTCACAGCATGATTGAAAAAAATCTCTAGCAGCACGATCTTCCTCAGATAACGACAGCCGGGTTACGCCATTGTTTTCAGTCCTGCCAAAGTTAGCAAACCGTTCAAGCTCATTCTTTAATCTCTCTCCATTAATTAAAAGCTTTTGCCGCTGCATGCACATCTCTCCTTTTAAATGGTGGTAGTGTAGTCAGGGAGCCTTGTATTGTATTATATTTATGTAAATATTCAGTTAATATTAATTATACCTCATCAATAATGTCTGTCATTAGACAAATTATCATTTCACTGTGTATGAAAAATAAACGGTAAAATTCCGGCTAAATTGGGAAATACCCATATTTCCTTAAAAATAAGGGAAGTTTTTCCGTTTATATTATCCAAATCTTTGAATTTCGCCTTAATTAGAGCAGTTAATCGGAATATCTCCGCCTATATCTGCTTTTAAGCTTCCCCAATATACATTAGCAGGAAATTCTCCGCCTATGAATTCTTAAATACATCTTGGTTTGCATTTTCCTGTGCAAATTGACGTTTTGCGATAGGAAACGGAACCCGTCAATAAATTTCACTTCTTTTATTAAAGTTTGTGATGAAGTGTAAAAAAATGTAATGTTTATTCTATTCATTTTTTGTATAACCTATGTTCGAATGTTGAATAGAACTAAATATGGAGGTCTGGTAATGTCAGAGTTAGAACCAATAGAGTACCAAACGGGAGCACCTATTCTTGATTATGATATAATTGATATTAAGAACACAGCAAATGGGTTTGAGGTCCTTCTTGATATTAATTTAGACAGCGGTTATTCATTATCAAGAACAACCCTGGAAATTACTCATGAAGATTTACAAGGTTATGATACAAATGAAATTGAAGAGGGTATTAAATTTGCGTTAGGTTTTTTTGAGAACAAAACTCAATAACCTTTCTCGGATAAAACCTGTTTTCAATTATGATGGAGTGGTTAGATGCCAAAAGCAAAGGCGAAAAGTGGAATAGGCCGAGGAACAGGTAAGAAGGGCTGGAATCGTTGGCAGGTTGGTGCTAAAAAAGCTAAAAATGCTAAACCTTATGTCAGCAAAGGGACTAAAAAAGTGGAGTCTGATAAGACAACTGATAAAGATACTACTGAATCCCAGTCATAATTTTTCTGTGTGAATTCTATTAATCAAACGTTTGATTAGTTTAGCAACTGATCTAATCAAACGTTTGATTAGTTTTTTATTTCAATTCAATTGTGTATTTTTGAGTATTTACCTCGTTAAAAGAGAAAACTCGTTCGACATAGTGAATCTCTTTTTCATCCATTAATAAAATGGTTGAACTCCTTGTACCATATCCTTCACTTTTGATAAACATCGGTGAAAGCATTCTTTCCAATTCTAATGAAACCCCCGTTTGAGGTAGTTTCTCATCTGGTGCCTGATCTGCTTTTTGAAGAAGCATTAATAGAGGCTCAATATAATCCTCTTGATTACTTTTCAAAATAGCGGCTAACCCGTCTTTGCCAGCTTGTACTTTTGGCCATTCTGTATTAAGTAAATGATTGCTGACACCATAAATCCCCGGAGCCACTTTTATTAACTCCTGCCCAACATTGGAATAATAGTATAGCTCATCACCATCCCCGGCTAACAGGTTATATCCTGGATACCAGTCATTATTTCTAACCAGACTATCCATATACTCCTTGATATCGCCTTTGTACTGCAGGGCATTTGCCACCAATTCTCCTCTTGAGCGTTTTCCCTCCGTAACTTCCATCGGATTTCGATAATTGGTCAAGGCTGTAAACCGCCCCGATTTGGTAACACCCATCCAAGTACCCATTTTTTCTAAATCCCGTCCGGCAAGGATTTCAGGATTGTCCTCCCAATAACGAATCGGTGCAGTCGGTCTTTGGTAAAATTCATCTCGATTAGCCGCAACCATAAGTTTGTATTTTGGATGTACCTTATATGCAAACAAGATTAAACACATAGAATACCCACCTCTTTTGAATAGATCACTGAATCTATTTTAGCAGTAAATTCCCCTATTAGGGAAAATGAAAGGACACTCCCATTTGGGAATGCCCTCTATTCTTATTTTTTCTTGGCATGTTTCCGCATATCAAAAGCAACTGCAACGATGATGATAGCGCCCTTTACAATGAATTGAATGTATGGACTTACACCAAGGAAAGCTAAACCATAGTTGATTACCTGGAAGATTAATACTCCCGTTATAACTCCTGGTACGGTACCAATTCCGCCTGATAGTGATACTCCGCCGACAACGCAGGCTGCAATGGCATCTAACTCGTACATATTCCCCGTATTGTTGGTTGCACTTCCAACTCGCCCTGCCTCTAAAGTACCTGAGAATCCATAAAGCAGACCTGCAATCATATAAATAATAATGATATTTTTTGCCACGTTAACGCCGGAAACCTTTGCTGCTTCAGCATTTCCGCCGATTGCATACATATTCTTACCAAGCTGTGTTTTATTCCATACCACCCAAATAATGAATGAAAAGGCAATTGCATATAAAATCAGGTATGGAAATTCATATTGACCTATTTTTATTCCCTTTTGCGCGAATGTGGTAAAGCTCTCACTTAATCCACCAATCGGCTGCGCACCATATGGCGGACGGTCAAAGTAGATGGAAGTGACTCCATAAACACCAATCATCATACCTAGTGTTGCGATAAATGGGGGTACGTGAAACTTTGATACGATAAAACCATTTAAAGTACCAAATAGTCCTGTTACAGCCATTGCAATTAAGATAGGAATAAACAAAGGCAATTCTGGAAGGTTTGGATACATTTTATAGGCATAATCACCTGCTTGAAGCAGTGAGGCTGAGACTACTGCTGCAAGTCCGACCATCCGTCCGGCAGATAAGTCCGTCCCGCCTAATATCAGGATACCCGCTATCCCAAGTGCAATAATAATCCTTGAAGATGACTGGCTTAAGATATTAATCAAATTGGTCATTGATAAAAAGTCAGGAGATGCAAAGACAATCCCAACAACAAGTAGAATTAAAAATACATAAATAACATTATCAAACAGCCATTTTACAACATTAGACTTTTTTGTGGCCTGAGTATTCATTTTGTTCTCCTCCTAATACAACGCTGCCAGTCGCATAATTTCTTCTTGCGTGGTTGTCTTTGTTTCTACGATTCCGGCTGCTCTTCCATTACTCATTACTAAGATTCTGTCTGTAACACCAAGAAGTTCAGGCATTTCTGAAGAAATCATGATAATTCCTTTTCCTTCAGCTGCTAATTCGTTAATTAGCTGGTAAATTTCAAATTTCGCACCAACGTCTATTCCCCTTGTTGGTTCATCCAGCAGTAGTACATCCGGTTTTGTTAGCAGCCAGCGGCCAATGATTACCTTCTGCTGGTTACCGCCAGAAAGACTTCCGATTGGCGTTTTTTGCGATGGCGTCTTGACTTTCATTGAATCGATAACCCATTTTGTATCATCATGAACTTTGCTTTCTGATAGAAACAACCCTTTTCGATACTGAGGCAGGTTGGCAATAATGGAGTTAAAGCTAATGCTTAATTGTGGATAAATCCCCGTTGTTCTTCTTTCTTCCGTAACTAGTGCAAAGCCATTTTTTATCGCATGCTGCGGCGAATGATTCTGAACAACCTTTCCATTTAACTCAATACTTCCTGATTTCAGTCCTCTGATACCGAATAGTGCCTCCATAACCTCGGTACGTTTGGAGCCTACGAGACCTGCAACACCTAATATTTCTCCTTTTCTCAATTCGAAGTTAATATTAGAAAATGACCCTTCTGTTTCGGCAGTTAAATCCTTAACTTTAAGGGTTACAGCTCCAGGTTGATTGATTTTTTCTGGGAAACGCTGTGACAGGTCACGGCCAACCATTAACTTAATAATTTCGTCTGTTGTTAACTCCTTTGCGCTTTTCGTTGCAATATACTGACCGTCACGCATGATTGTTACTTCATCTGAGATTTTTAATATTTCTTCCATTTTGTGAGAGATATAGATAATCGCTACGTTATCACTTTGCAGCTTTCTAATAATAGTAAATAAATGATTTACCTCTTTTTCAGTTAGAGAGGATGTTGGTTCGTCCATTACAATGAGCTTTGAATGATAAGAAACAGCTTTTGCAATTTCCACCATCTGCATCTCTGAGACTGACAGGTTTCCTACTTTGCTTCGCGGGTCAACTTTGATGTCGAGACTTTTAAAGATTGCCGTCGTATCCTCATACATCTTTTTTTCATCAATAAAGATTCCTTTTTTCGGATACCTTCCCAGCCAAATATTATCCATTACATTTTGCTGACGGACTTGGTTCAGTTCCTGGTGGACCATGGAGACTCCGCTTTCAAGTGCTTGCTTAGAATTCGCAAATGAAACCTCTTTACCGTCCAACAGAATTTTTCCTTCATCCATTGAATAGATACCGAATAAGCACTTCATTAAAGTTGATTTTCCTGCACCATTCTCGCCCATTAAGGCATGTACTGACCCTGCCTTCACTTTTAGGGAAACGTTGTTAAGAGCCATTACGCCAGGAAATCTTTTCGTTAAATTAATCATTTCAAGTAAATTGGCTGAACTTGCCTCTGACATGCTTAAACCTCCTTGCCTAACCATTTAACATGCATTTTTTATATAATAAAATTTAATTTCATCAGTCCTGTTTCAAACGATTACCTTGAAACATTGCCCCGAACGAAGGAAAAGAAAGGTATCCTTTTCCTTCGTTCGAGGAGCGCCATAGAGGCAATCCTCGGACTAGGCGCTTCCGCTTTTCTTACTTGTATGCGTCTTTACCTACCTGGATATTATCTTTTGTAACCTCGATGTAAGGAACACGAACTGCTTTTGCGTCGTCTAACTTCCACTCAGTTCCTTCCAATACATCCTTACCGTTTGCAGCATTTGCAGCAAGTTGAACAGTGGCTGCACCTTGGTTTTTCGCATCATTTAAGATGGAACCAACCATTTTTCCTTTTTCGATCATTTCAAGTGCTTCTGGAATCGCATCTACACCTACTACTGGCATAAACTTATCACCTGAGAAGTACCCTGCTTTTTCAAGAGAAGCAATGGCACCTAATGCCATACCATCGTTATTCGCAATAACAAATTCAATATTTTCGTTGTATTTTGCAATCCAAGCATCCATTTTTTCTGTTGCTTTCATTGCATCCCACATACCTGTATCTAGAGCTAGTTCGTCTACCTCAATTCCTTTTTCCTTTAAGGTATCCACAACATATTTAGTACGCGCTTCTGCGTCTGGGTGTCCTGGTTCACCTTTTAATAAAACGTACTGAAGCTTGCCATCACCATTTTTATCCCATTTATCTTTATTCGCTTCCCACGCCTTAGCAATTAGTTCACCTTGAAGCACACCTGATTCAGATGAGGTTGTTCCGACATAGTAAGCTTTTTCGTAGCCTTTTAATACACTTGCATCTGGCTCCTTGTTAAAGAAGATAACAGGAATATCCTTTACTTTTGCTTTATCAATGATGGTTTGTGCTGCCTTAGGGTCTACAAGGTTGATTGCAAGCGACTTAGCTCCTTTTGCAATAAGTGTGTCTACTTGTTCAACCTGCTTGGCTTGGTCATTTTGAGAGTCATTCAGCATTAAGTTCACTTTTCCGTCTGCTGCGGTTTCCATTGCACGACGAACATATGACATGAAATTATCATCGAATTTATAAATGGTTGCACCCACTGCTGGAAGGTCGCCGTCCTTGCCTTTTCCAGAATCCGTTGAACTTTTTTCTGTACCGCCGCAGCCAGTTGCTAATAGAATACTAGACGCAACTGTTAATGATAGAATTAACCCTTTTTTCTTTTTAAACATGTCATCCTTCTCCTTTTGCATTTGCTTTTTTTTTGTAAAGGCTCTGGTAAGCTCCGATTACCTTTACCTCAGTGAAAGCCCTTACACATATGGTAACATCGGAGAATTTCGTTCAATAGTTCTAACCTATAGCACTAATTTGCGATTTCCTAGATTTTTTTGTTCACGCAAAAGAAGACCGATTCATCTACGAATCAGTCTTTTTAACTATCATCCTATTAACTTACCGTTTCCTTACGAAATTCGGTTGGGGATAAGCCTGTCTGTTTTTTAAACACGCGGCTAAAATAATTCGGGTCCTTATAGCCGACAGAATAGCATATTTCTTTTAAACTCTTAGCAGCATCAACCATTTGCAGCTTTGCCTGTTTTATTCTTATTTCGGTTACGTAATCGATAAAGGTCATCCCAAATCGATCTTTAAATAATTTACTTAAATAAAAGGGACTTAGCTCCACATATTCTGCTACGTGTTCCAACGTAATGGACTCTGCATAATGATTTTCAATATATTCCTTTGCCTTATGTAGCATTCCCTTCGCATGATTGTTCCTCCAAAGCTGAACATGCTTGACGACTGCCAGTAAATTAGCTTTTCCTTTTTCTAGAATTAAGTTACAATCCTCTACCTCGTCAATCGTCAAGGAACATTCAAAGTGTATCCCTAAGTCATGCATCATTCGTGAAAGGAGAATAAAAAATTCATCAAAAGATTTTTTCACTACTGCAGCCTTTAATGCTTTGTTACCGGTCAGTTTGGTTACAAACGAATCAAATAAAAACATAACTTGATTTAGATCACCTTGTCGTACACCATCCAGCAATTTTTTCTCTATTTCCAGCACATCCGAAACGGAAGGCAGCTCACCAGCCCCTTGTTTACTGCTAAATAAATATTTTCGGTTTGAAGTTTTTAATAGCTGCTGTAAAGCAACTACCGCTTCATGATAAGATTTATTAAGCTCATGGCCATGACTATATGGGAGTCCTATCCCTATTCTTAAATCCGCATTTATTTGGCTTTTTTGAAAAGAACTAAATAGACTCTCAATGGTATGCTGTGCATTTGTTTTAAAATGCACCTTTTCCGGTAGTTCTTTACAAAGGAATAAAACAGGTACTTGAGAATCTGTCATTGGTCCTACCATAACTTCTTCCTTTTTCACTACTGTTTTCAAGACATCCTTAAGCCATAAATAATAGTTTTGCTTTAGATGTAAGTGAAATTCTCCTTTTTCCTTGGGCAAGAGGGAAAACAACATAATATAACCAGAAGTAATTTCTACCCCTAATAACTGACTCCATTCATCAAAGGAAATATCTTGGACTTGGTTTAGGATTAATGAAGACACCCACTCTTTCTGGGCTATGGAAACGGCACGGTCTAGGTTCTCCATCAAGCTTTGCTTTTCTTTCATAGACCTGCGCTCTTCAAATATCTCACCTGAAACACGCTGTAAACTCTCGAGAATATCCTGTTTTCTACTAGGTTTTAAGATATATTCTTTTACACCCTGCTGCATAACTTCCTTGGCATATTCAAAGGTATTAAAGGCTGAAACCATGATAAATCGAATGCATGGATCAGTGCTTTTGATTTCCTTAACAGCTTGAACTCCATCTATTCCGGGCATTTTTATATCCATAAAGATGATATCAGGCTTAAGTTCTCTAGTCATTTCAATCGCCTTTCTTCCGTTAGGCGCCTCACCAATTACCATTACGTCCTCAGAAGAGCTGTTTATGATCTTCGTCAATGCTTTTCGCTCCAAAACCTCATCATCCACAATTAGAACTTTCAACAAACTCTTCTCCTCCTTTTGCAACGCTTGGAATGGTCAGTGTAAACTTTGTCCCTTTACCTAACTCTGAATGTATTTCAATAATGTCTTTTTGATTGTAAAAAAGCTGAAGCCTGCGAATTACATTTTTCA
This sequence comes from Bacillus sp. 7884-1, assembly GCF_002272245.1. GTDB lineage: Bacteria > Bacillota > Bacilli > Bacillales > Cytobacillaceae > Neobacillus. Next base: position 10,622 of record NZ_NPDD01000061.1, read on the forward strand.
CGCCTATACCAGTTGAATGACCTTTTGATTTATTGTGTTCAAATACTTCTTCCATTTCTGTTCCGCTAACATAGTTTAGCAATCTATTTTTGGTGATTTCATCCATTCCATCCCCATTATCTACTATTTCCACATTAATTCTGTCATTCCTTTTATAGATATGAAGTCGGATTTCTGCATTTTCCTCATGCGATTCAACACCATGTATGAATGCATTTTCGATTAATGGCTGAAGTGTTAAACTAGGAATTTCTATATCCAAACAATCCTCTTCTATTTCAGTGATGAATTGAATTCGGTCTCCAAATCTTGTTTGTTGAATAAAAAAGTACTCTTTTACAATAGATACTTCGTCCCTTAGAGTGGCAGCTTTATTCAAATCGCCCCCAAGGTTATAGCGCAGTAATGCGGCAACAGATTCTATTAATCTAGAAGTATGTTCCGCATCCTCTAGGTAAGCCATCTTTGAAACCGTATTCAAAGTATTGAATAGGAAATGTGGATTAATTTGGTTTTGAAGACTTCTTAGTTCCAATTCTTTTAGGAGCTTATCAAGCTCCGATTTCTGCTTTATTTCTTTTACCAATTGTCTAAGATTTGAACGCATTTGGTTAAAGGTTTCGGTTAAGGGCTTTAATTCATCCTTGGTTGTTATCTTAATATCTTCACCAGATAGATTACCTTTTGAAATTTGCCGGGCTGCCTCGGATAATAGCGTAATTGGTTTTGTAATACCGCCCGAAATCCAAAGAGCGATCAATGTACTAAGAAAAAAAGCAGACGCGAAAAGAGAAAAAGAAAATAATTTATAATAATGATTTTGCCTTTCCATTTGATCATAGAAATTTTGATAGTCTGTCAGCTTATTATTCAGGAGTGCAAGCGTACTTTCTTGAAGGAATCCTGCTATTTTTAATGCTTCATTTAAGTGATTCGAATAATCGTTAATATTGTCTTTATGAAAAGCTTCTATCGTTGCGTCACATTCTTCTAGAAAGCTGTTTATCATATTTTGGTAGTTAATAACTGCCGTATCATTCGATTTCATTTCTTTATTGAAAAGCCATTGGTCATTTTGCAACTTAGATTTTTCAAGGTTATAGTCTTTTAAATAGGAGCTTTCCTTATCTAGCAAATACCCTTTAAGGTTTTCCGTAATTACGGTAGTTCTTTGTGAGATATCATTTAACATAAGAAACCGTTCAAAACTATCATCATATTCATTTATTAGGTTTTCACTACTTTGATAAAAAAGGACGCCAACAGAACTTAACAGCACCACAAGGACAATGAAATAGAGTAATAATTTCGATCGAATCCGAAATAACATCATCAGTATTCCTCCCCCATGGCCCGATGAATATCAGGTAAATCTTCTTCTCTCATAATCCGAGTATTCGTGTGAATAACGGGAGGAACCTTTTTGCCTTCAATTAGATCTATCATCATTACTACCGCTTTGTAGCCCATTTCAAAAGGCTCTTGGACTACTGTTGCTTTAATTGTACCTTCCGAAATGTACTTAAGTGTTTCAGGGAGACTATCAAATCCAATAATATAAACTTGATCCGGCTCTCTAAACTTTTCTACCACTTGGGCAATTCCAATTGCATCTAGTGCACTTGTCCCGTAGAAAGCATTGACTTCGGGGTAATCCGTTACTATTTGATAAGCCTTTTCAGCTGCTCGGACTCGACTAATTTCCGACTCTTCCACAGTAATGATTGTTATTCCCTCTTCAGATTCCACAGCATCCCGAAAACCCTGAACACGCTGCTGCTGGTGGTTTGCATAGAAACTCCCGGTAATAATGGCAACATTCGCCTGACCATTTGTATCTTCAATTAAGGCTTTACCTGCCAAAAAACCAGAATAATAATTGTCTGTTCCAATATAAGCCATCCGGTTACTATTGGCTGCATCTGTATCAATGGTTATGACAGGGAGTTTTTCTACGACTCTATTAATTAACGGGATGAATTGCTCATCACTCAAGCCTTGAGTAATAATACCATCCACTTTAGATGCCATTGACATTTCAATCGTTTTTAAGTGTTCATCGATATTAGCCTGCTTCGGTCCAGCATATTCCAATAATACACCATGTTCCTCCGCAGCCTTCTGTGCCCCTTCTTCAACAAGCCGCCAATAATCATTGTCTAGCTCCTCAGGGACCAGCACAAAATGATAATTATACGTTTCCATCGTTTTACCCTCTGCAGGCAAATCATGATTAACAACCTTATAACCATAAAATACAGAAAATGCACAGCTCACAAGAAAACACAAAACCCCAACACCATATGCAGCCTTAGTCAATCTGCTCATAAAACATCTCCATTACATCACCAGTATAGATAAAAAATATTATACGGAATATACCAAAAATCGACAATGACAAATGGTGCCTGTCACCATAAAAACACAAATGTCCACCTCAGGTGGACATTTGTGTTTTTATATCAATTTTCAGGAGCTGCTGTCTCTTATGATGAGTTGGGTGGAAATGGTTATTTTTTTGGCTATTTTCCGTCCTTCGAATCTTTCTACCAGGGTGTTGACGGCTGTTTCTCCCATTAGTTCGGTAAAGACTTTCACCGTGCTTAATGAGGGAAATACATATTTGGAGATGCTGATGTCGTTAACGCCGATGATATTCACTCGGCCTGGAACAGGAATCCCTTTTTCCAATAGAGCCCTGAGTGCTCCAACTGCCAGAGAATCATTCGCTGCAAAGAAAGCGGTCGGCAGGTTTTCCCCATGCTCCAAAATTGCCCTTTTCATGAGTGAATGACCATCACTAACGGAGAAGGCACCTGTATACATATACGCTTCATTCAAAAGCCCTTTTGCACCAAGATAGGTTTTGAAGGTAACCTCTCTTTGGTCTTCAATTAGTGAAGCCTGGTCTTTGAATACTTCTCTTCCGCCAATATACCCAATCTTCTCATGACCGTGTTTTAAATAATGATCAATGACCTTTTTAGTCGCCTTTTCAAAATTAATCACAATGGAATCAAATTTTTCTTCATCGGGTGAGATATCCACAAAAACGATATTATTTGTGATGGATACCATATCCTTTATTTGTTTATTACTAAATTTCCCGATTGCGATAAGACCTTGAATCTCATCCTGTTTTAAATCCGCATAGTTGTCTTGAAAGTACTTAGCTACAGAAAAGCCCATTTGTCTGGATTGATTTTCGACACCCAAACGAATCGACATATAATATAGATCTTCTAATTCTTCTTTTTCTGTATACCATTGTAAAAGTGCAATTTTCCCGGTCTCTAGTTTTCTAGCTGGTTTCTTTTTATAGGAAAGCTGCTCCGCAACCTCAAATATCCTCTTTTTTGTTTCATCACCAACAGATAAAGAACTATCATAATTTAATACGCGGGATACCGTTGCGATTGAAACTCCTGCTAATTCTGCAATATCCTTAATTGTCGCCATTCATTAAACTCCTATTGTATTAGAAAAAAAGCGGTATTTTGTTGTGGCACGATATACTTCCTCAGGGTTTAAAACAATCGTTGGAAAATCAGGTTGGTTAATAGCATCTGGCAGTCCTTGCGTTTCTAGACACACACCTAAGTAGTTCCTTGCTCGAACACCTGCGATTGAAAAGGGACCTTCTAGTTGATTTGCTGTGTAAAGGACCACGCATGGCTGATCTGTTGTAACTAACAATGTCCTGCCACTCTCTTTTTCACTTAACACCACTGTATTTTCTCCCTTTTTTGTAAAAAGAAGCGGATGGTCATAACCATTGCCCGCAAGCACATTTTGTGGATAAGAGGATTTCATTCCCGTCTTCAACAAACGACCATGCTTAAAGTCAAAGGGGGTATTGCTAGATTCAATCATTCTTCCAGTAGGTATTAAATCGGACCCAAGTTCTAAAAAGCGGTTACTTTCTAATTGTAGAATGTGCTCGGAACAATCTCTCTTTAAATTGCCGCTTAGATTAAAATAAGAATGATTCGTTAAATTCACAATTGTTTTTTGATCTGTCACTGCTTCATAGGAAATGCTCAGCTCATTTTGATTATTTAAAAGGTAGACGATGGTCGTATCCAAATTTCCAGGATATCCTTCATCTCCATCCAAGCTCCGATAGAAAAATTTTAACCCTATAGCATTTTCCGTTTCAATGCTTTCCGTTTTCCAAATAACCGAATTAAAACCATGTTTACCGCCGTGTAAATGGTTAGGACCCTCATTAGGAGTCACCCGGTAAACTTCCCCGTCCAGTTCAAACTGTGAGTTGCTGATTCTTCCAGCCACTCGACCGACAACCGAGCCAAAATATGGGGCCAAATCAATATAATCTTCTACGTTCTCAAATCCAAGAACGACATTTTCAACGTAACCATTTCGGTCAGGGACCATTACTTTTGTAATGATACAACCGTAATTCAGGCATGAAACAGACATCCCTGAATCGTTGACAAGGGTATACTCCATGACTGACTCATCGTGATAACTACCGAATACTTTATCTATTATTTTCATTCTTTTTCCACTCCATTAATTCACTTCAAAGATATGAGCACTTATGCCATTCCAAGCTGTCAGCTGAATAACTTATGCTAAAGACGAGATAAAGCGCTTGAACCCGGCTTTACCCTCTTCATTTCTCTTATAAACACCAGCATCTTCTAAGCATTTTAAAAACTTCTTACCGGTCTCTTCTCTCACAATTGCTTCTACGTTTGATTCTGTTGCAGCAGCCTGATACTCTTCTTTTAAACCTTTTGCCCAATCCAGATGATAGTCAGCAACGATATCAGTTTCTCCTAGAATGAAATGTTCGACCTCTCTAAGTTCGTCCTTCAAGCGTGCTGGTAAAACAGCCAGCCCCATTACTTCGATTAGCCCGATGTTTTCCCGCTTAATATGATGAACGTCCTGATGAGGATGAAAAATGCCAAGTGGATGTTCCTCACTCGTTCGATTGTTCCGTAGAACTAAATCTAATTCATATACATTCTGTTTCTTACGTGCAATAGGTGTAATGGTATTGTGCGGAGTATCGCCTGTTTTTGCATAGATTTCTACTGTTTCATCGCTGTAATTTCTCCATGTGGATAGAATATGTTCACCTGCTTCCACAAGTGGTCCAATTTCCTCAGAGCGCAATCGAATGACAGACATAGGCCATTTAACAACGGAACCACGGACATTCGGGAATCTATCTAACTCAAAACTCCAATCATCCTCCGCTTTTGCCATCGCAAATTCATAATGTCCTCCCTGATAATGATCATGGGACAAAATGGAGCCACCGACTATCGGCAAGTCAGCATTGGAGCCAACAAAATAGTGAGGAAACTGCTCGACAAAGCTTAAAAGACGCTTGATGGCCGCAGAAGTAATCTTCATATCCCTATGTTCCTCTGACAGCACAATACAATGTTCATTGTAATAAACATATGGAGAATACTGTAAAAACCAATTCTCTTCTAAAAGATTTAACTTGATCAAGCGGTGATTTGAGCGCGCCGGATGGCCAATTCTTCCTGCATACCCTTCATTTTCAACACAAAGCAGACACTTCGGATAGTCATTCTTTTTTGCGGCACGTTCCCGTTCAATACTTCTAGGGTCTTTTTCTGGTTTCGATAGATTTATCGTAATGTCCAGTTCACCATATTCCGTGCTAACCTTGTACTCAATATTATTGCGAATCCGCTTCATCTGAATATAATTACTATTTTTACTTAATTCGTAAAAAAACTCTGTCGCGACTTGCGGATTTTGTTTATATTTTTCGTTAAATATTTGATTAACAGTTGATGGACGTGCCATAAAGCAGTTCATTATTTTACTTGCCAAAATCTCTTTTTCATCAAAAATATCTTCAATAATTTCTTGTTCACTGGCGTACTCTATAATCTGTTCAAGTAAATCAGGCGTCTCTAAAGTAGATTCTGCATCACATTCCTTAAACTCAACTAAATGTAAGAGTGAAAGAATTTGATTGCGAGCATAGATTTCATCCTCAGGCTCCATTAATTGAGCAGCCATGGCTTGATTGATTAATTGTTGGATTAATTGATAAACCATACCATTCACCTCTCGTATCCATTTGGATGATGCTGGTGCCAGTTCCACGCATCGCTGATGATTTGGTGTATGGACGTTCTTGTTGGATTCCACCCAAGTACACTTCTGGCTTTTTCTGATGAGGCAATTAACGTACTAGGGTCGCCCGAACGGCGTTCTCCGAATTGAACAGGAATATCAATACCTGTTACTTCTTTTGCTGTTTCGATAATTTCTTTTACCGAAAATCCCTGGCTGCTGCCCAGATTAAATACATTACTTTTCCCGCCATTTTGCAAGTATCTTAGTGCAAGAAGATGTGCATCAATTAAGTCTTCAACATGAATGTAATCGCGGATGCAGGTCCCGTCTGCCGTATCATAATCCTGACCAAAGACCGTTACCGCCGGCCTTTTTCCTAATGCAGCCTCTAATACAACGGGAATTAAATGCGTTTCAGGGTTATGGTCTTCTCCAATCTCCCCGCCGCTTCTTGCGGAAGCAACGTTAAAATACCGGAGTGAAACATATTTAAGGTCAAATGCCTTTTCACACCAAGCAATCATTTTTTCCATTGTAAGTTTTGTTTCACCATAGGTGTTCGTTGGCATTGCCCGAGCATCTTCTGTAATAGGGACAACCTTCTGTTCACCATAAACCGCGGCTGTCGACGAAAAGATGATAGGCGTAACATTAAATTCCTTCATCATTTCAAGGACAATTTGGGTGCCGAATACATTGTTGTCATAGTACTTTAAGGGCTCCGTCATCGATTCGCCAACAAGAGAGTTGGCGGCAAAATGCAGGATCGCTTCAATCTTTTCTTTTTCAAAAACAGAACGCATAAACTCACGGCTGCGAATATCACCTTCATAGAAATGTGCTTTTGGATGAATGGCATCACGATGGCCAGTTTGCAAATTATCGATGACCACCACTTGCGACCCCTGATCAATTAACTGGTAAACAGCATGAGAGCCAACATAACCGGCCCCGCCTAAAACAAGAATACTCATTCAAATTCCCCCATTTGAATTTCTTTTGCCCCATCGCCAATACTTACTACATAGAAATCAGCAGGATATCCAATTTTGTCCTGATACGCTGCACCAACATTAGCAATAAAGCTATCAACCTGTTCATTTTCAACGATGGCAATGGCACAGCCCCCAAATCCAGCTCCTGTCATGCGGGCACCAATTACACCAGGCTGTTTCCAAGCAGCTTCTACTAAATTGTCTAGTTCAACTCCAGTCACTTCATAATCGTCTCGCAGCGAAATATGCGATTGATTCATTAACTGTCCAAATGCCTCAAGGTTCCCTGCTCTTAATTCTTCAAGCGCCTTAAGTGTTCTTACGTTCTCATACACGGCATGTTTCGCACGCTTACGAACCGTTTCGTTAGGAATTAGGGTTTGATTCTCATCGAACTCTGCTTCCGTCAGCTGTCCAAGTGCTTCAATTGGAAGTCTTTGCTGCAGCTGCGCTAAAGCTTGTTCACATTCCCCACGACGCTCATTGTATTTGGAATCTGCCAGCTCTCTGCGCTTATTCGTATTCATGATTAAAATCTTGTAACCTTCAAGCTTAATTGGAGCGTACTGAAAGTTCAATGTCTGGCAATCAAGCAATATTCCAGCGTCCTTTTTTCCCATTCCAATTGCAAATTGGTCCATAATTCCACTGTTGACACCAATGAACTCATTTTCAACTCTTTTACCAAGCTTAATCATATCCAGACGCGGAATCCCTAATTTATATAACCCGTCTAACAGCACCCCAGTTAGCAGCTCAATCGATGCAGAAGATGAAAGTCCTGCTCCATTTGGGATATTGCCTTCAATTACACACTCAAAACCTGTAGAAATATCGTAGCCCGCTTCCTTTATATAACGAATCATCCCTTTTGGGTAATTAGCCCAATTATGCTGCTTATCATAATCTAATTGTGTTAAATCAAATTCAATAACTTCTTTGTTTGGAAAGTTTACTGAATAAAGGCGGACAACATTGTCATCCCTTTTTTTTGCTACGGCATACGTTCCATAAGTAATCGCACAAGGAAATACATGGCCGCCGTTGTAATCTGTATGTTCACCAATTAAATTAATTCTCCCCGGAGCAAAGAATGCTTGCTCAGGCTGGACCTCAAATAATTCTCTAAATGTAGTTGTTAACTTTGTGATGTTCATTGTCGTCCCTCCATCATTCTATCTATACGTTTATTTTAACTCTTAAGGTAAAATAAATCCATTCTTTTTACTAAAAATTTTACTAAAACATATCGTAAAAACAAAAAACAAAAGAGCCTGATTCATTCAGGCTCTTTCCCTAGTTTTTTCTTAGTTTTACCTTTGATAGATTGCTCTGTTTTCCTTGTATCTATTCTGAAGAGTACTGTAGCCGTTCAAACCCTTTGGATTAGAAATTCAAATTCCATCTCTTGATTTGCCTTGATTAAGTGTTCGTCATGAACTGGAGCTCCCCAGCTGTCGTCCCCGCCAACACCCATCTGCTTACCGGCAACTGTTACAACCGTATAATGAACCGGTGGAAGTTCATACAGATGCTGTGCATTCTCAAGTTCAAATGCTGTATATGGACTAAGGTTGCATTCCAGCGGTTTCGTTACCGAAGAAATTCTGATGCCCTGACCGTTACGGTTTGTCACACTGACGCAGCGGACACCGGTTCGATTTCCAGATTCCTGCGGCATGACATATCCTGATAGATTATCACTTACTTGATTTTTAAAGATACCAAGTTTAGCACCCATAGCACGGTCAGAGTAATTTTCTTCTGGACCCATCGCATACCACTCAAGCTGGTCATAATCAGCAGGTACCTTAAAGGACACTGCAAAAATCGGCAGCTGAGGTAGATTGTCAGCACCTTTGTACTCAGACTTTACTCGAACACTTCCATCCGGATAAACTGTATAAACTGTCTTTACACCAATGTCATTACTAATGGAGAACTTGTAAGTAAACCCAATACTGACTTGACCGCTCTTCTCTTCCACCTCTATATTTACACACTTTCTCGCCAGGCTCGCTGCATACCAAGGCCCGGAATGGAACCCTTGAGAATACCCTCGATCATTGTCCGTACTAGCCCTCCAGAACAATGGTGCCGGCGGCAATGAAATCATCTCTTTACCAGAATAGTTCAGGGATACTAAGCTTCCTGCACCTTTAGAGAACATAACCGTAAAGTCACGACCGTGAATACCAATATTGACATCCCCATAGACAACCCGTAAATTGCCGAATACTTGCGCTAATTCCTTTGTACCCACTTGATAAACAAACTGACCGAATGCAATTTCATACCCTTCTTCTCCCCAAAGGGTACTTTCCTTCAGCACGAGTGATGTTTGAATGCAATACTCACCTGTTTCAGCTTTGATTTCTGCAGGGATATCAAACTCAAAACGTCCTTCAGTTTGCGGTCCAACCACAGCCAACAGTGTATTTCGGTATAATTCCTTCCCTTCACGGAATAGGACATACTCGAGCTCATAGTCCGCAGCATTGGAGAACAAACTCTCATTTTTGATGGTAACACCCGTCTGGTCTGGAATTAGTTTAAAATCTTGATATAGGAATTTAACCTCCTGCATTTTAGGTGAAAGCTCTCTGTTCGCATACACAATTCCATTTGTACAGAATCCGTAATCCGTCGGACGATCACCAAAATCGCCGCCGTATGCAAGGTATTCATTTCCGTAACGGTCCTTTTTATAAATGGATTGATCAATATAATCCCAAATAAACCCACCCTGATACATTGGATACCTTTGCTCAAGATCCGTATATTTGTACATACCGCCAAGTGAATTTCCCATTGCATGCATGTACTCACAGCTAATGTATGGCTTCTCCGGATTTCCATTTAAGTACTTTTCAATATCGACTGGCTTCGCATACATGCGGCTTTCCATATCACTTGTGTCGTTATAATCACGGTTGTGGAATACTCCTTCATAGTGAACGAGTCTGCTAGGATCAGCCTTTTTAAAATATTTAGAGACATTTAGAATGACTTCGCCAGCGTAAGATTCGTTACCACAGGACCAAATCAAGATAGATGGGTGATTTTTATCCCTTTCTACCATCGAAATGGCTCGGTCCATGACGATAGCCTCCCATTCCGGCTTATTACCGGGAATATTCCAGGAAGGCTCAACAGCCCCCATCTTTTGCCATGAGCCGTGTGTTTCTAGATTCATCTCATCGATGACATATACACCATACTCATCACATAGCTCGTACCAATAGCTTTGGTTAGGATAGTGAGACGTACGAACTGCATTGATGTTATGACGTTTTAGTGTTTTAATATCCCAGAGCATGTCGTCCTTTGTAATCGCCCTGCCCGTGCGTGGATTGAATTCATGACGATTCACGCCTTTGAACACAATTCTCTCTCCATTGAGGTGCATAATTTTATTCAACAGTTCAAACCTTCTAAACCCAACCTTCTGAGGAACAACCTCTACCAAACTGCCAGTCTCGTTATAGAGTTGTATAAATAACTTATACAAATAGGGGGTTTCTGCACTCCAAAGCTCAGGGTTATCGATAGGCATTGAAATGGACCAATTGCCATTGACTTTTTCACCTTTTGAGGCAGCAACAAGACATCCCTGTCTATCCACTAATTCTGCTGTAATGTTTGAAGCGTTCACCCCTTGAAGCCTTAAATCAACATTTAACATACCCTTTGTAAAAGTAGAATCCAGCTCTGGACGGACAAATACATCCGATACATGTATTTCAGGTACTGTATAAAGATAAACATCACGAAATATTCCTGAAAATCTCCAAAAATCCTGGTCTTCCAGCCAACTTCCGGTACTCCGCTGATAAACCTCCACTGCCAGCTTGTTCTCACCCTCAACCAAATACGGTGTAAGTTCAAACTCAGCAGGGGTAAAAGAATCCTCGCTGTAGCCGACAAACTCACCATTTAACCATACATAAAAAGCAGACTCTACACCTTGGAAGGAAATATAAACTGGCTTATTTTCCATGTTAGTCGGAACGTTGAAGAATTTAACATAACTTCCAACCGGATTATGATCTGTTGGAATTTCTGGGGGACGAATGTCATGATGCCCGTCCCAAGGATACATCGTATTTACATATTGGGGCTGACCATAGCCTTGGAGTTGAATATGACCAGGAACACTGATATCTCCCCAGCTTGAACAAGGATATCCCATTTTATAAAATTGATCTGGTCTGTGATCCGGATTAATACTATAGAAAAATTTCCAATTTCCATTTAAATCATGACGCATTTTCATCGGAGCCGTACGTTGTGCCTCCTCCAATTTCTCATAATAGAGATGATCCGAATGCGCTTTAAGACGGTTTACAGAAAACACATTTAGATCTGTAAGCCAGTCTAATTTTGGAGCTGTTGTCATATCTATTTACACTTCCTATCTTACTTTGTGAATAATAATCTTTTCTTTTCCAAGTTCTAAGAATATCTTTTCTTCCCCAAACTCAATCTTTGGAGTGGTTTCCCATTGGTTCAAAGTGGTTTCACTTCCTGGTTCCCCAAACACAGCATTTACAAGCCAATGTATTCCTGGTTTTAGACTAGCCTTAATTGTTGGTATAACAGTACGTGTATGAACTAGATTTGTATTTGCATTTGGATAGACGAGCTCTGCTTTTCCATTTCCATACAGGCTCTTTATACCGCTTACAGCCCAAGGTGAAATGGCTGCACTTTCTTTTAAGTGTGTAATTCCTTCCGCCTTTTGCCCATTATATTGGGTATGTTCCAAACCTAAAGCGAATCCGCCCTCTGCAACGTCAAGGTTTCTTCTTGTCTCAATACAATGGATTCGTATATGCCACGGAGTCCCTGGAACAAGCCATGTTTTAATTTCAACATCATCCCACGGCTTCCATTTCGTGTAGATTACATTATCATTTACCTCATATTCCTCACACTTTCTTTTACCTCTATAAATATTGTCGCCCTCGCTGACAGCAAGTATCGAATCAAATGCTCCCTGTGCAAGTCCCCATTCAGCTTTTTGCACACTAAATCCAAAAAGATTGGAGTAAACGAATTTTTCATATTTCGCTGCAATATGAGAGTGGTCATTTGTGTGCTGATACCCCGCATTAAATGCAGCAATATAGTTTTGTTCATCTTGTCTGCATAGGATAAAACGTGGTGAGTGCTGTACAACCTTCTCCTTTAATGAAGGAAGAAGTTCCTCCTCCACCTTCCAAAAAGGATGATCAACAGGCAGTGCTAAAGGCAGGAAGGTTTTTAACGCCCAATAAGGTGAACATGGTGAATTATAATTCTCTGCCATGACCAAATTTGGATAACTATAGCCAATCGTTAGCAGGCCAATATGGTCAAATATATTTTGACTAAACCAAAAGCGAAGGTTCCGCAGGATAATTCCCTTCATTACTCCTAGCGGAAACACATCGACCTCTGCGTAGACAAGAGCACTCCAAAAGGAAGATTGCGCAAATCGGTAAGCAAGGCTTCTCCCATATGGCAGGGCGGAGCCATCATTCGCAAACCAGTAAATAAAATCCTTGGCAAATGCCGCTGCCCTGCTTTTATACAACATGGCCCTTTCTGGATCCTCGCTGCCCATCAATTTTGCATAAAGAAGACTATAAAAATGAATGGCAAACGGTCCATAATAATCACAATGAGCACCTATCCCATCAGAATACCATCCATCCTGTAAATAGAAGTGTTCTATTCGTTCAAGATTTTCTATCACGGTTTCATGATTATATGGTAAGCCAACTCTCTTAAACCCTAGATTGACTATTACCGGGAAAAATAACCAGTTGCAATCATAAACCTTGATTGTGTTGATTTGATTAAGCCACTGGAACAAATTGAATTTTTCCAAATCACTTAAAGGATCCCAAATCTTTTCAGGAATGAGCGCGAGTGCATATCCAAATGCCGCCATTTCTACAGCACGCTGATCAAAGTCTGCGATATCTCCCCAATATTCTTCATGAGAAGGGTCTGTACCATTCTTTATGCCTTGCATGTGGATATCCCAGATTTCCGATTCCTCTCCACCCGCTAACAGGGGTACAAGTCCCCATAATAGTCTTGAGAACCCTTCCATTCCAGCTAGGGAATCTGGGTACCCCGCCCCTGTACTGCCTAATTGGAGGAGGGTTTTCCCCTTTGAGTAAAAAGGCGTTAATGGGTTTAAGATTTGTTTTACAGCCTCACTCAAATCCTCCCGTGATTGAAGTGTATTTTTCTGAATAGGTAAATCGAGTTTTATCATAAACTTCCCTCCTGACAGAGAAATGGTTCCTTTTTTCCTTCGGCTATCAATCTACCAAAATAAATCTTTAAACCCTTTTAAATACGCTAGACCCTCGACAAAATAGTAGTCACCATATATGAGAGGATTATCCGTATATTTTCCTTGCGGGAAATGACTTGTTGCATGGAGAATTAATCCCTCTTCTGACCCTTCCCAATCACTGTAATGGTTGTATAAGGACTGAAGAATCCTTTCTCCTGCTTTCTTATATATTGGGGACTCTTCGGAAGCTGTTTTGTCAGCAAGCAAGAGCAGGCCGCACGCAGCTATGGCTCCTGCTGAAGAGTCCTTTGGTGAATCTACTTCTTTCGGAAGACGAAAATCCCAATCTGGTACGAAATCTTCCGACAAGTGAGAAATAAAAAAATGAGCAACCCGTTTGGCATTTTCTAGGTATTTTTCTTCACCTGTATAATGATAAGTTAGAGTGAGTCCATAAATGGCCCATGCGGTTCCTCGAGACCACGCAGACTCTGGCGCATATCCCTGCCCGCCCAGCGCTTCTATCTTTTCACCGCTATCAGGGTTGAACCGAATAATATGGTGAACTCCGCCATCGCTCCGGATAAAGTGATCTACTACCATTTCGGCATGCTTCTTGGCAACACCCTTGAACCTTGGATCACCTGTTTCTTCAGATGCCCAGTACAAGAGCGGCAGGTTCATCATACAGTCAATAATGGCAATTCCACTATTGTCTTCTCCTTCGGTCCATGGATTCCAAGCTCGAATATAGTTGCCATTTGGGTTAAAGCGCCCCATTAATAGATTTGCCGCTATCAGTCCACGCCGTTTCGATTCTTCGTCACCCAAGATTTTATACCTTGCGACACTGGTCAATGTCCACATAAACCCCATATCATGATCGAGTTTGTAATAGTCTCGTTGGACAGTATCTAACTTGTCCTCACATTCTTCCGCTAGTAGTCTTAAATTCTCATTTTTTGAATCTCGATAAATAAGCCATAATAGTCCCGGCCAGAAACCCGCAGTCCACCAATGAGGTTCTGCAAGTACATACTGGCCATTCTCACTGGCATGTGGAAAGTTCGCACCTATTCTCTTACTTGTTCTACTAATTTTATTCGTGACATTTTCCCACGCTTCTTCTATCCACTGTTGTTCAGTCAATCTCTTCACCCCGTCTATTCAAATTGAAATGCCAACTCGACAGTACACTCCCTATCAGGGTGCAGTACAATAAAGTCGAGGGCTAGATTATCTTCTGATTTACCGAAATGATTAATAAAAGGAATCAATTTTGTCTCTAGCTTAAGCTGCCTCGTATCATATGAAATTCTTACTTTATTCTGCCCTTCTAGAATGACTCCATCTTCGGTTTTTGTGATTACTAATACAGGTGTAATGAACCGTTCCACGATTGAACCTGGCTGCTCAGCAAAAGAATATGCGTCTTCCAATATCAGTTTTGGTTGATTTGTTTTTATCCATGTAAATCTTCGCTTTACTCTTTGAAGACTCTCAACCTCATACGCATTTGCAATATCCATTTCAAAGATATCAATCTCTTCTCCTATAGAAACATGAAGAATGTCAGCAGATTTTTCTGCTCCAGCTTTTTGAAATTGGTGATTTATTATTGGAACAGAATGTCCTTGGGAGCCATTACATAAAAAAGAATAGCGTTTTTCACTAAAGTAATCCTTACTGTATAAACCACTTCCTAAATCTTTAAAGAACACTTCTGTATTTCCTTGCAAAATGAAGTGGCCAATGTCGTTATGGTTATGAGGCTCGTCGTTATATCCGCCTTTTGCTGCAAATGCAAAACTTCCCGATTCACAAATGTGCCTCGAAAGAAACCATTCCGAATCCTTTGAATAATGGGTGCCATTTCTCCAAGGTAATGGAAGAGAATCTTCATCAAACCACAATAGATTTCGGATTGCTGGAGCCCATCTGCTGCAATGGTCGTCCGTATAATGAGAACGTAGATAGGTTTCTGGAACTTCGAAATCACTATAAATTTTGCTTAAATAATGGCTCAGCCCCAGAAAAACAGAAGCGGTCGGATGTGAGTCTGAAAAGTTAACAACAAGATTCCGATTTAAAAAGGTCCTTTGTTGAAAAAGAGCAATTTGATGAACCTTTTCAGAGTCGAATAGGTTCAACCTTCCTTCTGTCTTCTTTTTCAATAAATCTGCAAAATAGACATAATACCCAAAACCATATTCCCAATAACCGTACCCCTCAAGGCATATCCCATCATCCTGGAAACCTTTTAAGTAAGAATCCATTGCGTCCATTACCCGTTCCAAAATGATGGCAAGTTCATCCTGATCTTGGATTAAATGCAGTGCTGCACAACCAATGGATCCCGCACATACAGCTGCCCAATTATGTGTTTGTTTCTCCCAGCCAAAGGTTTTTTCTTTAAAAGGGAAAAAGATTCTATTGTATATTTCTTCATAAATGCGCTTACAAATTTGTGGATTTAAAGAATCCTCCGTTAGTTTTACTATTTCAGCTAACGCAAAGGCCGTTTCAGCGGCAAATAAATCAATAGAATACTCTTTCTTACTAGGCTTATTAAGTGCATAATGAACGTTCACCGATGTTTCCGGACTATTTTGCAAGTGTGCAGGCAGACACCAGGAATATTCATTGCAAACGGACCATATCGTGTTTTCTAGTGCCGCCAAATATTCGTCTTTTTCAGGTTCAAGTAACACCATAATTGCAAAGGTCGTTAGTCGTCTCCGCTTTTCGAAATAAATCTTCTCAAATTCTAGGCGGGAGCCAGTTTCCCCAAAGATTTTGAAAAGGGAAAACGTCAGTTCAGGATCGCTTTCTTTTAAAAGTCTATCCCCTTCATCTCTAATTTCATTAAGAAGCAGTTGAAAAGCAGGTTTTTGTCTTATTTCTTTCCACCAATTTATTTTGGATTCCCTAGTAGGAAACAATAGGGAAGTTTGGGACCCTATCAAACTCTTAAGCCCGGCTGTAAGCAAAATTTCTACCTCCTAATCCAATTCCTTTTATTATAAATTAGGGCAAGTTGAAAGTATTAACGGTATTTTGATTTATATATACAAAATTTTGACTATCTTTTCTCAAAGGTTATTACCGCTTTCATTTCAAAGACTGTGTTAAATTAGGCTGTTGATTTGTGCTCCAGGCGCTTCGCTTTCCGCA
>NZ_NPDD01000062.1 GCF_002272245.1 Bacillus sp. 7884-1
CAGTTACCTTTAACACAGTATTATCAATAAAAATCTAGCCATGTTGGGGCTAGACTAACTAACCGCACTTTTCCAAGTTGATACTCAATAGGTGTAATTTCAACCGAAGCCATTCACCATCTGTTGAAATTCAATTTGTTTTAAGTCTTTCTTTTTTTGTTTTTCTAGGTTTTCTACTATTTTTTTGATTACTCGGCAAAATTCTTCTGAATCAAACATGTCTTTAACTAGATAGTCCTGCACTCTTAGATTTAATGCTTGTTTGGCAAATTTAAATTCCGTATGGCAGGATAAAATAACTACCTGTAAGTTCGGATTTATCTCTTTTAACTGTTTAGTCAGTTCAATCCCATTCATTCGGGGCATCCCAATATCGGTAATTAATATATCCGGCATCTCCTCGGAAGCCTTTTCAAATGCACTTCTGCCATTTTCGTGTGTACTATGCAGTGTTACTCCCAGTTGCTCCCATTCAATCATTTCTGACAACATTTCTATTACTGGAAAATCATCGTCAACTAGCATTACTTTGTACATGTTACTTGCTTCCTCCTTTAGGAAAGACCATCCTATGCTTATAAACGAAAGTGACCCAAAAGGAAAATTCCCTATTGGGTCACTTTACTTTACACTCTTACTTTTTTTGACTTATCCCACTTCTAGAGATTGATACTGTGATTGATGCAGCTTCCAATAGTAACTTTTTTGTCCTATCAATTCTTTATGAGAACCTTCCTCTATGATTCTTCCTTTATCAATAACAAGGATACGGTCTGCATTTTGTATGGTGGAAAGACGATGTGCAATAATAAAGGATGTTCTCCCTGCTAACAGTGTTTCTAGTCCTTTTTGTAAGGCAAGCTCTGTTTCTGTATCTATGGATGATGTTGCCTCATCAAGAATTAATATCTTAGGATCAGCTAAAAGCGCTCGTGCAAACGAAATCAACTGTCTCTGTCCAGTAGAAAGTCTTGTGCCTCTTTCATTTACCTCTGTTTTATACCCCTCAGACAATCCACTAATAAATGGATGAGCCTGGACAGCTTTCGCTGCTTCCATCACTTCTTCATCTGTAGCATCAAGTCGTCCATAACGGATATTATCCATAATCGTACCTGAGAAAATAAAAGGATCCTGAAGCATGACACCCATCTGCTTTCTAAGAGAGGCAATGGTTACCGAATGAATATCAACTCCGTCTATTTCAATCGTGCCGCTGCTTACATCATAAAAACGACTAAGTAAACTGACTATCGTAGTCTTTCCTGAGCCAGTAGCTCCAACTAGAGCAATTGTTTCACCAGAATTCACATTTAGATTAATGTTTTTAAGGATTTTCTCTCCTTCTTCATACCCAAACGTAACATCTTTGAACTCCACTTTACCCTTTATTAAAGGAAGCTCAGACGCAATCGGAAGATCTTTAACTGTCGGTTTTTCATCAATCATTTCAAATATTCTTTCTAGATATGCCGTAGCATTAATAATAGCATTATAAAAATTCCCGATATTCGCTATTGGTGCCCAAAACATTCCTATGTACCCAACAAAAGCAACCAATGCTCCAACTGTTACTCCATCACCAATAAGAGAGATGCCGACAACATAAATGAGTGAGGTCGTAAGTACTGAAATGTTTTCAATCGATGGCCAGAGCAGGAACTGAATTCTCACTGCCCTCATCCACGAGCTTCTATAACTATCAGATACTTCACTGAAAATTCGTTTGTTTTCTTCTTCCCTTGTAAAAGCTTGTGTCACTTTAATGCCATTAATACTTTCATGAATATAAGCATTCAAGTTGGATTGTTTGTTACTTAACACCTGCCATGCTTTCCGCTGGGCATTTTTAATTAGCAGGATAACGGCTGCAAGGATTGGAAACCCAATCATCGCCAAAAGGGTTAACTTTACATCAATCGCTAACATAAAACCTAGAATCACGAGAAGACTGAAAAGGTCAGTAATCAAATTAATTAATCCATTCGATAATAAATCACTTAAGGAGTTTACGTAGTTTACCACCCTCACCAAAATCTTCCCATGCGGTCTGCTGTCATAGAAGGTAAATGATAACTTTTGTAAATGAGTGAACAAGTCTTTCCTAATCTGGACAATGACACTTTGCCCAATCTGGGACATCATTCTAATTTTATATTTCATACATATCCCAGTGATGATTATGGCGATTAAGTAAATACCTGCAAGAACCATTAATCCGCCTAAATCCTTGGCCGGAATTTCCTCGTCAATGGCTTTACTGATTAGATACGGTCCAATTAAGTTTGCCCCGCTGGCAAACAACATGATAAAAACAGTAAATAGGATCTTTTTTTTGTATGGCTTTAAATAGACCATCAACCGTTTAAGCTGTATAAAACTAAATGGAGATTCCAACTCTTCATCCACATCAAATTTATTGCGAGCCATTGAGATAGTTCACCTCCTCAAGGTCATGCACACCATCAAAATTTCCAACTTGATTTTTAAACACTTTAAAGTAACTTCCTTTTTTCGCAAGCAATTCTTTATGATTCCCTCTTTCAATGATTGTGCCATTTTCCATTACAAGAATTAAATCTGCATCCTTTACTGAAGAAATACGATGAGCAATAATAAAACAGGTTTTTTCCTTTAGAAATGATTTTAAGGTTCTTTGGATGCGCATCTCAGTTTCCATATCCAACGCGGATGTTGTATCGTCCAAAATTAAAATGGATGGATCTTTTAATATCGCCCGCGCTAATGCAATCCGTTGCCGTTGTCCTCCGGAAAGACCTACTCCCCGTTCTCCAATAATGGTATCGTACCCCTCTGGCAGCTTTGAAATAAAATCATCCGCCTCTGCCATTTTAGCCGCAGCTTGAACAGCATGGAAGGAGGCATTTGGGTTCCCATAAGCTATATTTCCTTCAATCGTATCTGAAAAAAGAAATATATCCTGCATAACTGTAGCCATGCTATTTCTCAATTTATGAATATCCCAATCTCTTACATTAAGTCCATCCAATCTTACTTCCCCTTTGGAAGCGTCATAAAACCTGCTAAGAAGATTGACTAATGTCGATTTACCGGCCCCTGTAGGTCCGATAATGCCTACCGTTTGTCCCTGTCTAATCTTGAAGCTTATATCATTCAATACTTGTTCGTCCCCATAACTAAAGGAAACTTGGTCAAATTCCACAACACCTTTGAATTGTTTAACATTGTACCTTTTTGTTTCATTCTTTATTTCTGGTTCTGTATTTAATAATTCTTCCACTTTTTCAGCCGAGGCAACAAACCTTTGGACATCATTAAGTAACCACCCAGCCATTCGCATTGGATTATTTAATGCCCAAATTAATGAATTAAACGTGACCAACTCACCCATAGTCAGAGACTGTTTAATGACCATGTATCCTCCAACTACGATCATTACCACTGTTAATACTCCTGCAAGTGAATCGAGAATAGGCAAATACTTTTCCCAGACTTTTGAGGAGGCAAGATTCTTCTCCTTGAAGGCTTCATTTTCTTTTGAAAACTTTTCAATTTCGTACCCTTCCTTAGCAAAGGCCTTTACAACTCGATTTCCGCTAATGTTTTCCTGCACAACTGAATTTAACCTCGCAAACTGTCCCCTAATGGCTGAAAACGTTGGTTTGACCGTAAAGGATAAACGCATGGCAAAGAATCCAATAATCGGTGTAACCGCAAGCATAGCTAAAGCTAACGGCGGATGAATATAGAACATAAACCCAATGGCAAATAGCAGGATCGTAATATTCTCAAATATCATGTAAATTGTCCACGCAGTAAAATGCCTGACAGCTTCTAAATCCCCTGTCATTCGTGCCATGATATCTCCTGTTTTTGTCTGATCGAAAAACCTAAAATCTAATTGGTTCAGTGTGTCATATAATTTTTCCCGTATGGTGAAGATGACACTTTGGGAAACTCGCTCGAACATTAACTGATAATTATAGCGAACGACTGTCTTAATGACGGTTATGCCAATCATTGAACCTAAAAAAATCCATAATCGTTCATTCTCTTGGCCATAAATAACCTTATCAACGATTTTCCCAGCAAAATAGGGGTTAAGCATATTTAGCACAGAAACCACTAATGCTAGAAAAAGGCCGCAAAATAACCTTATTCGAAAATCCCTTATATACCCCCATACCCAGCGCATGCTTTGCATCATTCACTTAATCCCTCCCCGATGCTTAAACATAAATACATATTATTATCGTAACTCCCATTATATGTATTTATATTTAACTCTAATTCTTTTATCCTAGTAACAAAAATAAAACATTTATGAACCTATTATATGGTTATAATTAAAGAATAAAATGCAAAATCATAACAAAAATTTGCACAATCCTAACACAAAAGGAGATAGAAATGCTTCAATTATTTGCCCCTCCCCTGCCAACATTGGTTGCTGCTGGTCAAAATACTTTTGATATTGGACAATCACATATAAATCGTAACAAGATTGGTGTTTTTGATTTGTTAGTTGTCACAGAAGGACGATTGCATATGGGTGAAGATGACCAACAATTCCAGGTTAGCAGCGGGGATACTCTAATCCTATATCCCGACCGGCATCATTTTTCTATATCACCCTGTGACCAAATTACTCACTTTTTTTGGTTTCATTTCACTGCTTCCAAAGGCTGGCAGGACCTAACGATGTCTAAACCCTTCCAATATGATGAAAAAGCAACTGGAGAGCGAAGAAACGTTTTTGTTGAAAATCCTTTCGGAATTACACTGCCTCAGTATTGTAAATTATCAAATTTGGAAACAATCGAACATCTATGCTCGAAAATTATTTCTTCTGAAGATGAGTCAATCTACACTGGAGAATGGCAGCGTCAAATTCTCTTTCAACAATTACTTCAGGAGCTTTCAACGCATATGAAGTTAGCAAACTCTATGCCTGCATTTGCAGTCGCAGAAAAAGCTGCTGTCTATTTGAGGAAAAATTATGCCCAAAAGGTCACTTACGAAGATCTTGGCCATGCCCTCAGGTTCCATCCTAATCATATTGCAAGATGTATGATCGAGGCTTTTGGCTGTACGCCGATTGAATATATTAATAAAATTCGTATAGACCAAGCTAAGATTCTGCTGCTTTCAACAGATTGGAGTACGGATAGAATTTCAGAAGTTTGCGGATTCACCCAGTCTGCATATTTTAGCAGGGTCTTTAAAAAACTAGAAAAACTATCACCCAGTCAATTTCGAAAACAATATGTTGGGAACATTCTGTAAGGAAACCCACTACCTGAACATATCTTTAGATTTCACCTAAATCGGGCAAAGTCTTTATCTTAAAGACTTTGCCCGACTTCTTGCGTTATATTTTTTTGGCAATAGGAAAACCAAACCTACTCTAAAACGATTGTAACAACAGACATGGCTGGAAGATTAATAGTCAATTTGTTATTTTCAACTGTTACACTAGTAAATTCTGTTGGTTTTACGACATCAGGCTGCTCAAATGTATTATGAGCATTCATCGTATCAGCCGTGAGGATTGTTCCTGAAACTTTTGTATCTGCAGCATTAATCCCACGAAGGTCAATATCTAATACTGCTTTGTTAGTAGGATCAATATTACAAAGACTGATATGAACTTTTCCTTCGGCATTCTTAGATGCAGATACACTTACTTGTGGTACAGCCTCTCCGTTATACTCATAAGTGCCAAATGAAGATTCAACCGCTAATAGCTCAGCATCCTGATGGACCTTGTACATGTCAAACACATGATAAGTTGGTGTAAGAATCATTTTTTCACCCTCTGTTAAAATCATGGCTTGCAGCACATTGACCGTTTGAGCAATATTCGTCATTTGTACACGCTCACAGTGGTGGTGGAAAATGTTAAAGTGTAAACCTGCGACCAATGCATCGCGGATGGTGTTTTGTTGATATAAGAATCCTGGGTTCGTTCCCGGCTCAACGTTAAACCATGTCCCCCACTCATCTATAATCAATCCAACGCGTTTTTGTGGATCATATTTGTCCATAATGGTGCTATGTTTTGTTACTAATTCATCCATATGAAGGGCCTTTTTCATGGTTTGGAACCACTCGGCTTCAGGGAAATCGACAGCAGATCCTTTATTGGACCAAGACTCACCTGGAACCGTGTAATAATGAAGACTTAATCCATTCATTAACCAGTGGGCATTCTTCATTAGTACTTCCGTCCAATTATAATCATCAGAATTGGCGCCGCCTGCAATTTTATAAACTTTGTTATTCCCATAGTTTCTTACATAGGTTTGATACTGGCGGTATAGGTCTGCATAATATTCAGGACGCATGTTTCCTCCGCAGCCCCAGTTTTCATTCCCGACACCAAAATAGGTTAATTCCCAGGGCTCGTCTTGACCATTCTCCCGGCGCCAGTTAGCCATTGGAGATTCGCCTTCAAAAGTCATGTATTCAACCCACTCTGACATTTCTTGGACAGTTCCACTTCCGACGTTTCCACATATATAAGGCTCACATGCTAACAGCTCACATAAAAGCATAAATTCATGTGTGCCAAAATGATTATTTTCAACTACACCGCCCCAATGTGTGTTAACCATACGTTTCCGACTTTCACTTGGGCCGACGCCATCCTTCCAATGGTATTCATCCGCAAAGCAGCCGCCCGGCCATCGAAGCACAGGGACATTAATATTCTTCAATGCCGCTAACACATCGTTACGAATTCCTTTCGTATTTGGAATGGAAGAATTCTCCCCCACCCAAATCCCCTCATAGATACATCTCCCAAGGTGCTCAGCGAAATGTCCATAAATATTTTTATTTATCTTTCCTTTTGGGATATCGGAGTTGATTATTACTTTATTTTCCATTAACAAGAACCTCCATATGAACTAGTAGTAGGTATTTAAACGATTCAATCAATAAAGCTTAAGTAGCATTGATCCATGTGGCGGCAGAGTTTGGCTAATCAAATCTAGGGCATGACCCAGCTCTTCCTGTTTCCAGACATCTCTCATACTTACTGAGGATGAGAGACCTAACTGCTCCAACGTTACTCGTACCAATGCAGGTTCATCACTTGCATTAAAAAGGGCCGCAAAGGTATGATTCTGTCTATCTTTAGCGGTCCAGACAATCCTATCATCTTGACGGTAAAGAAGACGCTTGCTATGGCTGTTTTGATTTAATTCCAATACTTCTTTATTGGTAAGTAATGAAAGGGTCCATTCATCATTGTCACGAAGTTCTCCGCCAAACATCAGCGGCGAGCGGAAAATAGACCAAAGAGTCATCATTGTTACTTGTTCATCTCTGGTGAAGCGCGTCCAGCGGTCACTGCCGCCTCCATCAACAGAACGGATGCCGATATGACCTAGAGGCAGCATGTCACAGTCTGGCCAATGGCCCGGAGCAGAATGCTCAACCCATTTTTCACATCTTTCAAACATTCCATAGAGCAGGCTCCACTGATCCCAAAAATCATCCGTCATTCTCCACATGTTGGCATTCGCCTTTAGGGTCTCTGCATATTCAAGTGGTGCTGGCCCTGGCGATAGGCTTAGGACCATATCTCTCCCGCTGTGATCAATGGCTTTTCGAATCAGTTCGATTTCTTCATTATGAATGTGATAAAGTCTCGAGGCGGCAATATCATCCACTTTAACAAAATCTACTCCCCATTCTGCGTATAATTGAAAAAGGGAATTATAATATTCCTGTGCCCCTTCTTTTGATGCATCGACCCCATACATATCCGTATTCCATGGACAAATAGAATTTGGATGGGCTATATCTCTTGCCCCAGCATTTGTTCCTAAAATTGGTGTATTCGCATGAACTGCCTGCCTCGGAATTCCTCTCATGATGTGAATACCAAATTTTAATCCCAGGTTATGTACATAATCAGCTAAGGGTTTGAACCCTTTACCTCCCTCTGCAGAAGGAAACCGGTTTACGGCAGGAATTAACCTAGAATACTCATCCATTTCCAATGGTACAAATGGGCGGTATACCGAAGAGACTGCACCTGGTTCATACCATTGAATATCTACCACTACATACTCCCAGCCAAACGGTTTTAAATGTTCAGCCAAGTAGTCAGCGTTTCCTTTTACTTCCTCTTCCCTAACGGCTGCACCGTAACAATCCCAGCTATTCCAGCCTAATGGAGGTGTTTTTGCGAATGTATGATGTCTCATTTGTTTATTAATTCCTTTCAAGGAGTTATTTCACTCTTATTTCAAAGCGCTTACAAATCATTATAATATTTAATAGATATAATACTATGCAATTATTTTTACTGAAAACTCTATTAATTTTACTTTTTATCATAATACGCGGAGTGCAGGCGAAAAAAAAGCCCAGAACTTAATCTGGACTTTACCCTGCAGATACTTTCCCGCTTCGAAACTCAATAGGTGTTACCCCTACATGGGTTTTAAATAGTTTAATAAAATAACTTTGGTTATCATATCCTAGACGTTCACAAATTTTCCCTACAGAATCAGGCGTTTGTTCAAGCAATTCCTTAGCCCTGGTAATCTTCATTTTGGTAACAAATTCAACAAAGTTTTCACCTACTTCTTTCTTGAACAGGCGGCTAAAGTAGCTTTGATTTAAAAATAAGTAGCTGGATACCTCCTCCAGACTGATTCTCTTTTCTAGATTTCTAGAGACGTAACCGATGGCATCCAAAATTTCACTTCGCTTTGTTTGACTATAAGCAGCTTGAGAACGCTTCAAAAGGGATTTAAAGAAATCAATGAGCAGCACTTTTAATTCAGATAAATTATTACTCAAAATAATCTTATTATGCAGACCCTCCACTATATATTCAGAACGAAATAATTGCAGTGCCTGTAATTTAACCTTAAAATCTAGAAGCAGTTTCAACATCCATTCCTTTACCAATTCAGGATGAAACTTCTTTTCTTCAATGAAAGTGATCCATTTGGTAACAATAGGGGTTATCATACTTTCATCTTTTACGACCATTAACTCTCTAAATTCTGAAGCTGCTTCATCATATTTCGAAAACAAGTCATCATTTTCAGGCTGTACCACTTCTCTTTTGCTGATTGTTCCTGGAGCCATATAAAACCGCTGATGTTTTGCACTTTGTAAAAGAATTAATTCATTTCTCAATTCAGTAAAGCTTGAGAAACTTTTCCCCATCATAAAAGATATATTTATATTAAAATAATTTTTTAATGCCTTTTGAATTTTTTGGATACATTCTTTTTTTTCATCAAAGGAGCCTTTTTTTAGTTTATGTAGATTCGGAAAACACAGTAGAATTTCTTTTGCCCCGAAACTAAAGAAAACTGCTTCAGATTTAGAATCTTTTATAATATCTGAGACGATATTTTGAATGGCAAATGTTAAAGTATCTTCTGATAGATATCTTTCTTTTTCTAAATTGTAATCATGGATTATTGCCATTGAAGCTGTGTATGCTGTTCGATCTAACTGAAGTCCTAAAGATTCAGCCTCATTTAGCCACTCTTTTTCATCCACTGATGCTTGATTGATGGTTTTCTTGATGAACCTTTCCCTCATGCTGTTCTTATTTTTATCCAACAAGTGTTGTAATTGAACCTGCTTAATGTCTTTCTTTTTTTGTTTTTCAAGGTTATCTACTATCCTTTTAATTACCTGGCACAGGTCTTCAGGATCAAACATGTCCTTTACTAAATAATCCTGGACCTGCAGCCTTAATGCCTGCTTTGCGAAATTAAATTCAGAATGACACGATAAAATGACAATCTGCAATTGGGGATTTAGCTCTTTTAGCATTTTCGTTAGTTCAATCCCGTTCATCTTCGGCATGCCGATATCTGTAATTAATATATCAGGCATCTCATACATAGCTTTTTCGAAGGCAGCTGCACCATTTTCGTGCGTACTTTGAAGCGTTACTCCCAGGTTTCCCCACTCAATTGCCTCAGACAATAATTCTATTACTGGATAGTCATCGTCAACTAGCATTACTTTGTACATTAGGTCTCCTGCCTCCTTTAGGGATGGACATAATGACTTGCGTTCCCTTATCTAATTCACTGTTTATATCCATTTTGAATTCCTGGCCAAAAGTCATATACATTCGTTCATATACATTTGATATTCCTATCGACGAGAACCCTTTATTATTTTTTGATGTATTATTATCTAGAGTGTGAGAGTGGATTAGCTTCCTTTTTAGTTGAGATAATGTCTGCTCATCCATTCCTCCGCCATTATCTTCTATAATGATGATTACTTCATTTTCTGTCATTTCCGCATTGACGATTATCTTGCCTGCACTCTGGTTTAGACCATGTATGATACTGTTTTCAATAATTGGCTGAAGAATAAACCTTGGAATCATGATTAAATTTGCTGCTTCATGAATGGTTATTTCTACATCCACCTTTTCTTTTTGCCTCATATTCATGATGTTAATAAAATCCAAGACAATTTGAACTTCTTCCTGAAATGTGATGATTTCTTTGTCTTTCGCTATTGTCATACGCAGTAATTTTGACAAGGAACTAATCATATTAGCACTTTCTTTATCTCCTTTTACCATGACCTTCATTCGAATGGAATTAAGAACATTAAATAGGAAATGAGGATTGATTTGTGCCTGAAGCATATCTAATTCTGCTTTCCTTTTTCTTTCCTGCGTGGCTGTTATATCCTGAATCATTTTATTGATGGTATTAAGCATTTGATCGAAGGACGACGACAGTCTGCCTATCTCATCCTTCCCCTGAATATGTGAGCGGATGTTTAAATTTCCTTGCTGTACTAAGTCTGCCACATTGCCTAGACGAACAATTGGCTTTGTAATTGATCTTAAGAAATAAGTCATAAGGAATAGAAAAATCGTGAAAAATACAACTTGAAAGGCCACTACTTTATTAAATATTGTGTTAATTTTATTTGTTGCTTGTTTATAGGGAATTAACGATACTAACTTCCAGTCGGTAAATGAGATTTTTTGTTCAGCTATTAAATAATCCTTTCTTGAAATCTCGAATATATTTGACGAGTTTTCTGTAAGCTGATCACTGTATTTGAACTTTTCTCCAACTCTATTGTCGTTTGTGTGGGATATAATTTGGTTTGAAGAATCTAAAAGTATCATTTCTTCCTTGCCATTCATGTTCTCGAATATTTGATTAATCTTATTTTCCATTATGGTTACAATTACATAGCCGTAAATATTTAAACTTTCATCCCTTAATGTCCTAGCAACTGATATTTGGTAGGGATTAATCGGTTTTTCTGATTTAAACATGGTAGGCTGGCTGCTAATCCACACTGTTTCATAACCTTTTGTTTTATTTAATTGTTTAAACCAATCTTCCATATATATTTCTTTGGGATTTAATTCATAGTTAGAGTAATTTGTATACGATATACCATTTTCCAAGAGAATTGTCACATACGACTTTCCGCCAACCAATGTAATATTTTCAAGTGTTTTAATTATTTTACTGTCATCTAAAAACTGTTCGTATTTCTGTTGTGATGTTTGACTTTTTGTACTCTTAATTTTTCGCTTTAGTATCGTATTCATTTCTGCATCGACTTGTATAAAGTTTGTTATGTACATCATATCTTCTAGAAGCCTTTCCACATATTCATTGGCAATGGAGAGTTCCCTATTTGCGTTTGAATGTGCCTGCTCCTTTATCGTATCTTTCGTTAAATAGTTATAGATAAATAAGGTAAAAGTGGCTGGAATGACAAGACAAATGATAGAAATGAACATAACTTTAAAACGAAAAGAACTTGATGATACCAACAAATCCCTTACCCTATTCCACATAATCCTCAATCCTCCTACCGGAGTTGTACAGGTACGATAAAAACCCCTCGATAGACAAACCGTTTATTGATTGTTGCTAAGAATTTCATGTACTCTCTGTTGAGCAACCTCAATCGTCCTATCAATATTTTGTTCACCAAAAATTAATTTTTCATATTCTTCGTTTAGCACTTTATAAATTTCGGCCTGATTTGGAACAGGTGAAACAAACTTTGAGGATTTGGCGTTTGTTAAAACATCTATCAGTGATTTTTTATCAATTTTCTCAGGATTTTTTGTTCCATTAAGTATTCTTTCAATGATAATAGAAATATCATGATTACTAACCTTATTCCATGACGGCACGTTTTTACCTTGAATAATTTGACCTTCTGTCGTGTACCATCGGATAAATGTGTATGCTTCTTTCTTATGTTCTGATTTCGCAGCAACCGCCATATAGTCCGTTGTGACTGGAGTATACCCACCCTTATCAGCTTTTTCATTTTTTGGGAAAGGCGCAACTGTAACATTGAAATTTAATGGATTCAGTTCAGTGCCTCCAAGCTCGGCATTTATCCAGCTTCCTATGATGATGGAGCTAGCAGCTTGAGTAAAAAACTGTTCTCGGTAATGAAGCTTATGAGTAAGGACCTCCTCATATGGAACAGCTGAATGGTCCTCTTTTTCCATCTTTACTCTCATTTCAAGTGTCTTCTTAAAGAGGGGATGATCCAAATTAGATTTCCCTCCTTCTGTAGTAAATTCTGAATCTTCATTTTCACTTGCAAGTGCAAGTCTCAGATACTCCAGCCAGCTTCCATTCTGAGGTCCGTGGAAATAGGTTCCGTAATGCCCGTCTCGTGTCATGGCTTTCGCATAGTCCATGAATTCCTCCCAAGTCCAATCCTTGGGGATTGTAAGACCTGCGGCATCCAAATGATCTTTATTTAAAAGAACAAACCAAGGATTAAATTTACCTGGCAACGCATAATATTTACCGTTTATTTGAGTATCCACCTTATATTCTTCTGTAACTTTGTATCCTTCTTCGTTAATAAATTCATCCAGAGGTGCAGCCATACCCATACTTACATTCTGGGAATAACTAGCGGATTCACTGAACATGATTACATCCATTTGTTCCCCGGATGCTGCAGCAAGACCTAATTTCTTGGCTGCTTCCTGCGTGTCTCCTTTTTCACTAAGAATAGCTAATTCTACATCGATATTTGGATATTTTTTTTCAAAAGCTTCAATGGTGTTCTTCCAGTTGTAGGATTCCTCATTTCCATGAGAATGGAACTTTATCGTGACCTTATTGTCTTTTTTCGAATCAGACGCTGCCTTTTTACCGCTTTCTGAACATCCTGTGAATAGGACTGAAAATAGTACGGCAGCTATCAAGAAAGCCCAAATCTTCTTCATCCTCATCCCCCCGGAGATTTAACTCTGAATGAAAACCTTTACAAAATAATCCTCGATTCTACAAATTCTTATAAATTATTATACTATTTTTCAGAAAATTTGACATCTCATTTTGGGGGGGAGTTTGATTTGATAAATATAAAGGAGACTGCCTCAATTAGGTAGCAACTTGCTCCTTATGAACCAATCTCCTCTTCCACCGCTAGATAAACTTTAATCACTGTTTTACTGATAATGCAGCGTGAATAAACTTCTTTTCTGAAAACCAATACGTAATAAAGGCTGTAACACTGAAAAAAAAGAATACTAAGAAAAAGGAAAATCGAAGTGATATAAAAATCAAGCCAATTATGGTCAATAAATTCACCAAAGTTATGAAAGGCTTAAATATTGCTAGCTGAAAAGCATTTTTCACTAATTGTTTAGATGAGTAGTAACCATTAACCATTAAAGGTAATAGATAAAGGACAGATATAAATAGAAAAAAGCTGATTATCACTAAACTAATAAAAAGAATTTCCTTTACACCGATTTGCATCCGACTAATGAGATAGAAATCTGCAAAAATTAACAAAAATAGTCCTGTCACAGCTGGACCGATTATCATACTCTGCTTAAAATTTTCAACAAAAAGAGATTTGTAGGTAGTAAAAACAGGAGGATCATTCTTTTTTACCCATTGTCTAACCACTCCAAAAAGTGCTGCCGCAGCAGGAAAAATGGTGATGATTGGGAGACAACTAACTAAGAATAATAGGTTTAAATAAGAAAAACGATATATCCAGGTGCACACACGATGAACTAAGCCATCTACTTTAAACATTTAGTCCACTTCCTTAACTGTTTTTACTACCACGCTGCATTTTTATTCTACTTTACATTATCTACTTTTCCATTCATCTATCACTGGTAAGAAACGTATCTCTTCTAAAACACCAGGTTCGCCTCGTTCTGTAGACTCTAACAAAATAGCAAATGTATTACCTTCTTTGCGAATCCATGGGCCAGGGATAAAAGTTAATTGATCATTCCCGCCTCTCATTTGAGGTCTCGAAGTACTGGACGGGTTCCATATCCGGCCAATCAATCTACCATTCAAATACAAAGTTAACTTCATATTTGAACCGCTGGATAACACCTTCCAACAGCTTGTTGGATCAATGCCATCAAGATTTCCAAATAACCATGCACTGCTCCCAGAAACTAACTTAACAGGTAAAGATGTTGGGGCTGCTAATGATTTTTCCTTTACAGCTTGGTTCCATAAATCAGCTTCATTTGCAGAAGTTAACTCCCAATCTATCGCTTTTACACCCTCGTAAAGGATTACAGCTCCATTACTTAAGCCATAATAGGTTTCTAGAAATAGAGTAAGCTGTACTTCCTCACCGCCCCTAACCCACGGAGTAAGGTCTATATATGGGGTTAATGGATTCACCCTGCCTGCCTCGTTCCCATTAATAAATACTGTAACAAGAGACTTTACTCCCGGAAGGTGAAGGACCCAAGTGTTAGAATGTGCAGATGGAGAGAAGCTTTTTCTATAATATCCATATGATGGATGATGTTCTGTCATCCAAGAACTCCAGCTAATGAGCGGCCAGCTTTTAGTGTCACAAGATAAAGCTGTGTATAAATGATGCTCATTAGAGGTGCGAACTTCCTTAAAGCGCCAATTACTGTTTAGTTTTAGAATATCGGTCACGGCAACTGCACCCGTTAACCCTTTTTGCCCATTTAGACGAAAAACAGGCAGCCGGGCATCATCAAAGTTGGAATGCCCCCAAATTTCAGAACGAACCAATAACTTCATATCCCTGCTAGATTTTTCAGCCTCGAACGGAATATAATAACTTCCGCCGCCAGGTACAACCGTTCCATGATATTGGTCGTCCGTATAAACAGAACAAATATCACTTGCATCTTGCAGCAGAACTCCTGATACACCTTTAGATTCTGGTGAAGTAAATTTAGCTTTATACCAAGAATATCCTTTGTATATCCCTCTGTTTTCCAACCATTCTGCATGGGAGCCAAGTTGTTGAGAGTTTCCACCTAATTCAGGTGCACCGTTATTTAAAGCCGCAACTGACCATTTGATTTGAGGGATTTCCTTATCTATTGATTGTGTAGTGAACTCATCAAAAATTAATTGTCCATCTACTAGGACTTCCTTTAATCTCAGTGCTTGTTCACGCTGAAGCAATGTAATAGTAAGGATTTGGCCTGTTGTTAAGATGAGTTTAGCAGAGCCTGCAGCACTTCTTTGAGCTGTAAAGGTTATTAAGTCTCCTTCTTGTTTTAACTGGAGATCACCATTCGTTTCACCCTTCACCAGATTTGGAAGAAAAAGTGATAATTCCGACTCCCCTTGCCCGGAGAACACAAAGTTAGTTTGATCGCCATGAGTTTGTGCATCAATCAGTTCAGCAGAAGCAAATTCTAATCTTCCCTGCGGCACACCCCAATGACTTAACGGCGTTTGAGCTAATAATAAGGGGCAGCCCCCCTCTGGAATCGTCAGCTTTGTATGTTCCGGAAAGGTTTTACCTTCTAAATGAATAGCAACAGTTTGCTCTTGGTTACTAACATTAGGTAAGGAATACAAATAACCACCGCCATGCAGCTGCAAGACATTGGGTCCTGTCACCTCATATGAGGAGGCTCCTCTTAACGTAAAGCTGTGATCATTTGTATAAGATGACAGAGCCAATGAATCACCTGCAGCTTGTATCACCCGGCTCATTAATCTGCCTTCATATGCTTCAGGACGTACTTCTCCAGTAGAAGAAATCATTCCTCCAAAGTCATAATCAGAAGTCAATAGCGCGAGCGGATCACCCCAATTATTAGCTGCATTGGTAAACCCAAAATTTGTTCCTGACACCTGTAAGTAAGGTCCTAATAGTTTTGCTCCACCTGCCAATAAACGTCGCAGTAAAAAATGAGATCTATTTGTTTCCGTTACCATTAATGGTACATTTTGTGCGCTTAGGGTATCTACATATGCATGAACCTTAGCCTCAAACTCTGGCTCTCGATCATTTGGATATAAATTACACGCCGGGATAACACCCGTTGAGTTTCCTGTTGCTAAGAATAAATCCCCTTGACCTGCACAGGCAATTAAGGGAACCTCTAAACCTTGAACTACCGCCATGTCCCGAAGAGCTGAAATATACCCCTCAGGGTCTTGGCAGCCATAGAAATCAAGTTCGTTATCAAGCTGAACACAAATGATGGTTCCCTCTTGTCCCAATTCATATTTTTTTAGAATGGGCAAGATCTGATCAAACCATCGATTAACATGTTCTAGAAAAACAGGATCATTATCTCTCAATCTCATATTTGTATCGGAAAATAAGTATGCAGGAAGTGCACCGCCATCCCACTCAGAACATATATATGGCCCTGGACGTGCCACAACAAAGAGTCCTTCTTCTGCTGCCATCTGCAAAAAGGCTTCTACATCCTTCTCTCCTGTAAAGTCCCAATCATTTTGTTCCATTTCATGAAAGTTCCAAGGAAAGTAGACATCTATACAGTTGTACCCAGCCTTTTTTACTTTTAATAGACGATCTTTCCAAAGATCTCTTGGAATGCGAAAATAAAAGAGAGAGGCACAAAGGATAACCGTTGGCTCTCCATTAATTTCAATCCCATTTTTGGATAATTGAATACCTGTTTTTGTTTTATCTTGTACATTCATAGAATCCCTTCTCCTTTACCCTTTTAGGGCTCCACCAAGTTTAATTCCACTCATAAAATACTTCTGACCTACTGCGAAGAGCAAAAGAGTTGGAATTAATGCTATTAACGTTGCGGCAAACATCATACCATAATCTGTAATTCCCTGTTGGCCCGCGTTTAAACTATAGATTCCAAGCTGTAAGGTAAACTTGTCTGGATCATTCAAGTAAATAAGCGGTCCCATGAAATCGTTCCAATTGGCGTTAAATGTCCAAATCATGATCGTGATAATAATTGGTTTACACATTGGGGCGATAATTCTCGTAAGAATTCCAAAGGAACTGCAACCATCCATTTTGGCGGACTCATCCAATTCTTTTGGGATTCCCATAATAAATTGACGTAATAAAAAGATGTTAATCGCAGCTGCAAAAAAGTTGGGAACAATTAGTGGTAAATAGGTGTTAATCCAGCCAAATTCTTTAAACATTAAAAATTGCGGAATCATTGTTACCTGTCCGGGAATCATCATGGTTGCTAATACAAGCAGGAATACCACATTAGCTAGCGGATGACGAAAGCGGGCAAATCCATAAGCGACACAAACGGAGGATAATACTTGTCCGATAATGGCGCTGATGGTAATAATAAGCGTATTTGCTGAATATTGAAACATAGGAAAAATATTTAGAACTCGGGAATAATTATCCCATTTAAACTCAGAAGGAATCCATTGGATTGGAACAGAAAAGATCTCACTTGACGGTTTTAATGAAGCCGAAATGGTCCAAACCAAAGGCAATAACAGCGCAGCTGCAATGACAGTTAGAACCAAATACCGTAAGGACCGCAAAATAATCTTCGGAAGTTTTGACCTCGTACTTGCTTTTTGATTTATATGAACTTGTGAAATGACCTCCGAATTAGTTTGACTCATAGTATACCCACCTCTTTGAGACTACTAGATTAATAACAGTCAATACCATTATCATGATGAACAGAATCCACGCGATTGCAGAAGCGTATCCCATTTTGTAAAAAGTAAAAGCATTGTCAAATAAATTAACCATTAAACTGTCTGTCCATGCTTTTTGATTACCAGGCATAATCTTTGGCTCCATAAATATTTGGAAGGAACCAATAATTCCCATGGTAACTTGAAAGAATATAGCAGGGGTTATCAATGGAAATGAAACACTCCAAAATTTTCTCCATCTTGAGGCTCCATCTATTTCAGCTGCTTCCAGCAGTTCCTTAGGAACACCTGCTAACGCTGGCAGCCAAATCATCATGCTTCCTCCTACACCCCATAGACCTACAAGTATAACTGCTGGTTTAGACCAAAACTCACTCTGAGACCAACCGGGACCCTCAATTCCAAACCATCCAAGTGCTGCATTAATTAATCCAGCATCTCCATTTCCGGTTCCTGGATACAGCAAGTAGCTCCATAACATAAGGACAGCTACTCCGCCGAACACTGCCGGCAGGTAAAAAATAATTCTGAAGGCATTTATTCCTTTAATTTCTTTTGAAAGCAAGATTGATAAGAGCAATCCTAATGTCACGGAGAGTGGAACCCCTACCAACGCATAAAAGATTGTATTACGCAAAGCATTCCAAAAATAAATCTTATCTTCCATTAGTTCTTTATAATTATCAAATCCCACCCATTTAGGAGGAGTGATGATATCCCACTGCATAAAACTTAGAGCTAATGATGAAAAAAATGGGATTGCAGTAAATGCTAGAAAACCAATAATCCAGGGTGAAATATAAATCCAAAAATTTCTCTTTTCATGTTTGGAAATGGAAGAATATACTTGTTTTGTTTTTGCCATCATAGAACCCTCCTAACTTATAGGAGGATAGAAGTAATTACCTCTACCCTCCCCGTTCTTTACTTTGCCTGTTGGGCCTCAGTAAGCATTTTATCTACTTGAGGCTTCATATCTTTTAGTTGTTTTTCAACATCTGCATTTTCTGAAAAAATTGGAGCCAAGTAAGTATCTGCTAGTTTGTTGATTTCGCCCCACTTTGATGTAATTGGCGGTACGAAGGCACCATCTACTGAAGTAACAAGCGCTTGAAGGTTTACTGCATCTCCATGAACTTTAAGGTAAACATCAGAGTTTGCAACTGATTTTAAAGGAGGTACTTCTCCACCTTCTTTGGCCAAAATGGTTTGACCCACTTCACCTGTCCAAAACTTTACAACCTTCCAAGCAGCATCCTTGTGTTCAGATCCTTTTGGAATCGCAAACGCATTAGAGAATAGCGGAGTTGTAAATTTTTCCCCTGTAGGAATAGGAGCAACTTCCCATTTGAAGTCTTTAATGTTTGCAATCGCTGATAATATATGCCACGGACCATCTACTAACATACCAATCTTACCGCTTGTCCATAAATCAACACCTTTTGGTATATCACTAGCAAGAGGAGCAGCTTTATCCTTATAGATTAAATCCTGCATGAATTGAAGTCCCTTTATTGATTCTGGTGAATCCAAATTAAACTTAGTATGGTCTTCTGTCATTAAGCTTCCGCCAAATGATTCAACATAAGCCATGTAGTTTGCCCACCAAGTTCCAACACCTTGAACACCGAAAACTCCATCTTTTTTGTTGGTGATTTTAAGGGCTGCATTATGGAAATCTTCCCATGTCCACTTGTCAGTAGGATAAGGGATACCATTTTTATCAAATAAATCTTTATTATATAACATGATCATAGCACCTAAACGCATTGGCATTGCCATGACTTTATCATCGTATGTGTATGCTTCCATACCTGCGCTGAAATAATCATCCTTAGAAACTCCGTCTTTTTCCATATATGGTGTCAAGTCTTCTAATGTTCCTTTGCCAGCATACGTATTAAATGCTTCTGCTAACTGAACAACGTCATATGAAGATCCGCCAGCCATTGATGTCAGTAATTTCTGATCATATCCATCAGAAGGAATCTGAATTAATTTAACATCAATATCTGGATTCTCTTTATTGAATTCTGTTCGAATGGCTTCCATTCTTTTCTTGTCAAAGTCCCCTCCCCAATACGTAAAGGAAACTGTTTCTTTTTTGTCTCCATCACTACCGGATGAGCCAGAGGTTTTTGCGGAATCACTAGAACAACCTGCTGCAAGTAATGTCGCAGAAAGCGTTAATGCAGTAAGTATTTTCTTTAAACTTTTCATCATTTACCCCCCGAATTTCCTTTTTTTTAAACTACAAAGTAAGTATCGTCTCCATATACCTTTTCCCTTGCCTTCACCTCTCCTCTCTTACCTGTAAGCCTTTTCATAAAAATCTTATCAAATTTACTTGTCCTCACTATAATAATAATTTTACTTGTTATACGAAATTTTTGACCATTCGCACAAAGAAGGGTATCTTCCCAATAGGAAGATACCCTTCTCTTTAATGAATAGAATATATTTTACATTTTTCATAGAATTTAGTTTTCCCTACATCAAGTAACCTTGCTGCTTCCAATTTATTACCATTCGCAATAGAAAGAACATTTAGGATTGCTTGTTTTTCCACTTGTGCAAGTGTTTCCTTCAATGACTGAACAGGCATGTCTGCAACGATTACCGATTCGTCCACGTTTGACACTTTAGGAACACTTATTGTCTCATAATCTCGTAAATATAATGGCAAGTGTGAAATTTCTATTGTATCCCCGTCTAAAACATTGATAGACCTTTCTAAAACATTCTCGAGTTCTCGAATATTCCCTTGCCACTTATGCTGATTGAGTCTCTCTACGACTTCGGCGGAAAGCTTGATACCTCTCCGGTAGAATTTTCTTTCTAGCTTTTCTAATAGTTTAATGGATATTAACTCGATATCCCCTTTACGATCTCTAAGTGGGGGAATTTCAATTTTGATTACATTTAACCGGTAATATAAATCTTGACGAAATGTTCCTTCTTCTACCATTTCCTCTAAATTCCGATGTGTAGCGGCAATGATACGGACATCTACAGAAATTGATTTTTGAGCACCGACAGGCAGTATCTCCCGCTCCTGCAAGACTCTTAATAGCTTACTTTGCATTGCAAGCGGCATATCACCAATTTCATCAAGAAAAATCGTTCCACGATTAGCAATTTGAAATTGTCCTTTCTTCCCGCCTTTTTTGGCACCAGTAAATGCACCCTCATCATAACCAAACAATTCCGATTCCAATAAATGCTCCGGAATAGACGCACAATTTATTGGCACGAAAGGAAAAGAGGCACGCGTGCTATTATTGTGAATGGCAGAAGCAAACAATTCCTTACCCGTACCTGATTCTCCAAGTATTAAAACAGCTGATTGACTGTTAGAAACTCTTTCTGCTAATTTTTTGACAGCAGTGAAAGAAGGACTATTCCCAATTAGGTTACTGAAGTAATATTTGCTTTTAACGTTTTTCTCTGCTTTTGTTTTATAATAATTCACTTCTTCAACGAGATGCTGAATTTTATTCTTGTATAATAACCAATCTTCGGGATTACGAAACATGACAGTTCCAACGGCACCTACTAATTCACCGTCTATAATAAGAGGATAACGGTTGGCAATCATATCACTGCCGTTGATAGGATGAAGGGCTGCCAGTTCTTTTTGTCCGGTTTTGGCGACGATATGCATCCTTGAGTTCTCAATTATATCTTGAACAGGCTTTCCTATAGCTTTTTCAACCGAGGTACCTAGAAAATCGCAATAAGCTGCATTGATATAAAGAATAACGCCTTCCCGATCAACCACAACAATACGTTCACCCGCAAGATTAATAATTTCTTCAATCCAATGATATGGGATTTTTTCCGTTCCTAGTTTCATAGCTTTTCACCCTAGCAGTTTTTGTTTAAGTTAAGTATAACAAAATGTGTAAATATTTACCCAAGACAGAGTTTTCCAACAAAAGAAATCCTGTTCGGGGAACCGAGCAGGATTTCTTTTCGTTATTGTACTGTGTACCCGCCATCAAGAATAACGGCTTGACCAGTGATTCCTCTAGCTTTATCACTTGCCAAGAAGGATGCATAATCGGCAATTTCAGATACTGCTAACAGCCTTTTTTGTGGTACAAGTGTTAGAAGTACATCATCGATTACACGGTCTAGACTAACATTTCTTGTGATTGCCAAGTCTTTAAGCTGATTTCTAACTAAAGGTGTATCCACATAACCTGGACATAGAGCATTAACAGTGATTCCATGCTCTGCGCCCTCTAATGCAGCAACCTTTGTTAAACCAATTACTCCGTGCTTCGCGCTATTATAGGCAGCCTTTCCAGCAAAACCAATCACACCGTTAATCGATGCCATATTGATGACTCTTCCAAAGCCCTGTTCTTTCATGATAGGGAATACATGTTTAATCCCAATAAACGGAGCTGTCAGCATCACTTTTACTAAAAACTCAAATTTTTCAGTAGGGAAGTCCTCGATTGGAGAAACATATTGGAGTCCCGCATTATTTACTAAAATATCGATTCTTCCAAACCTGCTATGTGCAGAGCCTAAAGCATTCTTGAATGCTTCCTCATCCGTAACATCACATGGAGCAGAAAAAGCTTCATATCCTTGTCCTTGCAGTTCTTCTGCAACCATGTCACTCTTTTCTTTATTTAAGTCAGAAATGACCACTTTTGCTCCCTCTTGTGCAAAAGTCGTAGCGATTTCCAAACCTATTCCACTTGCGGAACCAGTAATAAACGCAACTTTTCCTATTAACATATATTGCCCCTCCTAAAATATCTAGTTACTAATCTATATAAGGTTGCTTGATTTTTTCATGCTTCCGACAGAATCCCCCCTTCCTCAAGGATTGAGAAGGACAAAGCCCAATGAAGTAGGGAGGGGATGAATGTCGGTTCGAGATAGCCAAAACTTCACTCATTATGTTACAATAAGAACAAACGTTCCTGTTGAGTGAGGTGAATTATTTGCTTGTAAACAAGGCTTACAAGTTTCGCATTTACCCAAATAAAAGGCAAATAGAGCTGATTAACAAAACCATTGGATGTTCAAGATTTGTATTCAATTTTTTTCTTGGCAAACAAAAAGAAAAAGATGCTTATTGGTATATCGCAGAAGAACTGAAACAGAATGGTCAACTCCCTACGAATAACTGGAAAGGCACATTCTTAAACAAATATGAAACCGTGAAATCACTTCCTGACCTCAAGAAACATTATTCATTTCTGAAGGAAGTCGATAGTATTGCTTTGCAAAAATCAGTGGAAATATTAGCTGATTCCTATGATCGCTATTACAAGAAGCAAAATAAACAACCTAAATTTAAGTCAAGAAAGAATCCAGTGCAATCTTACACAACGAAGTTTACAAACGGAAATATAGCTGTATTAGAAAATTACATTAAACTTCCCAAACTAGGTAACGTCCGTTTTGCAAAAAGTCGTGAGGTCAATGGTCGAATTATCAGTGCTACGATCAGAAGAAATCCCACAGGTAAATATTTTGTCTCGGTAGCAACTGAATCAGAAGTAATAGAATTGCCTAAAACCAATTCAGCCATTGGCATTGATGTCGGTCTAAAAGATTTTGCTATTCTTTCGGATGGAACGATTTACCCAAATCCAAAGTTTTTTCGCTCATTAGAAGAGAAATTAGCCCACGCTCAAAAAGTTATGAGTAGACGAACGATAGGAGGTTCGAACTGGTATAAAGCCAAAAGAAAAGTCTCTCGTATCCATGAAAGGATTACCAATGTAAGAAAAGATTATTTGGACAAGATTTCTTCCGGAATTGTCAAAAACCACGACATTATTGGAATGGAAGACTTGTTAGTATCAAATATGTTAAAGAATCAACATCTTGCGAAAGCCATCAGCGAAGTATCTTGGTCACAGTTCAAAAGCATGATTGAATACAAAGCGAAATGGTATGGTAAACAAGTAGTAACCGTTTCAATAAATTTTGCTAGTAGTCAGCTTTGTTCTTGTTGTGGCTACAAAAACAAAGATGTTAAAAATCTCGGATTACGTGAATGGGAATGCCCTAAATGTCATACCCAACACAATCGAGATATTAACGCAGGAATCAATCTTAAAAATGAAGCCTTAAAGCTTCTAACCGCAGGGATTGCGGGGATCGCCTAATCAATAACTGGTGGATACACCGGTGTTCTTAGGAATCCCCTTCTACAAACAACTCGCAAGAGTGTTAAGGAGAGGTAATTCAAACAAGACCTAAGAAAGTATAGACAGCAATAATGAAGAATACAGCTATTGTTTTGATAATCGTAATCGCAAAAATATCACGGTAGGATTGTTTATGCGTCAAGCCTGTTACAGCTAAAAGTGTAATAACAGCACCATTGTGTGGAAGTGTATCCATACCGCCTGATGCCATCGCAACAACACGGTGCATAACTTCAGGTGGAATATTAGCTGCTGCAATTGCCTTATTGTATTGATCAGCCATGGCTCCTAACGCAATTCCCATACCACCAGATGCCGAACCTGTAACACCTGCAAGAGTACTAGTTGTAACAGCACCATTTACCAGAGGATTTGTGAAAGTAGTAGAAATTCCATCACTTATTTTTGTAAAGCCAGGAAGTGCAGCAATAACACCGCCAAATCCATATTCAGCACCAGTATTCATGGTTGCTAGTAATGAACCGCTAATACTTTGGTTGATTCCCTCTTTAAATTTATTAGATACTCTTTTCCAATCATATAATAGAGAAGAAAGAATACCGACAACTAATGCCATTTCAATAGCCCAGATGGCAGCACTTGCTGTAACGTCGATTGTATATGGTAAACCAATAGCTTTAAAATCAAAACCATTTGGATACCATTGCGGGATAAACGTAATGAAAAGTTTATTGGTAACCCCTACTAGAATAAGTGGGACAAATGCTAAGATTTGTCTTAAAACAGATTGGTTAGAGGTTAAATCAGGAACATGTTCTTCTTTTTCTTCAATTAAGTCTTTTGCTAAAGCTGCGGCATTCTCAGCACCGAAGCCATAATAACCTTCACCAGCTTTTTCTGCCTTTTTCCTTCTCATTTCGAGGTACAATAGGCCAAGCGTTAAAACAAAGATTGCGCCAATGATACCAAGAATTGGTGCTGCATAAATGTCTGTTTTAAAGAAAGCAATCGGAATAACGTTTTGAATTTGTGGCGTTCCTGGTAAAGCATCCATGGTGAATGTAAATGCACCAAGAGCAATTGTACCCGGAATAAGTCTTTTAGGAATATTAGCTTCTCTGAACATTTGAGCAGCAAACGGATAGATAGCAAATACTGCTACAAACAAGCTTACTCCGCTATATGTTAAGATTGCCCCTAGTAAAACAATCGTTAACATGGCCCGTTTTGCACCTAATATACGAACGATGGTCTTCGCAATAGATTCCGCAATTCCTGACATTTCAACGACCTTCCCGAAGATTGCTCCTAGTAAGAAGACTGGGAAGTACGACTTGATGAACCCAACCATTTTTTCCATAAATACCCCAGAGAAAAATGGTAAAACTTGACTTGGATCAATAAATAAAACAGCTAAAATGGCACATAATGGAGCGAATAAAATAACTGAAAAACCGCGGTAGGCGGCGAACATAAGCAGTCCGAGCGCCAGAAGAATAACAATTAAATCCATTTAAATCCCCCTATTTAGTTATTTTGCATGTTTCAAACAAATACCCCTTAGTAAGCGTTTCCATCAAATACTTACATTTATATTACTGCAAGTTCTATGCCAAATGCATTTGATTTCTAAATAGTAGTAATATTCACTATTATTATACTAATTAATTATTAATATCTAGTAGATTACTATTAGATAATTAGGAAACATTCCTGGATGATTTTTCCGGAAACACGGAATATTAATGATTGTTAATTCCGGCATTACGGAAATTTCCGTATTTGCGGAATTTATGGTGCCGCCATTAAGGTTCTAACACTTACTATTCTCAGGAAACTAAGACTAATGATACGGTCGGTCCAATTTTAAAGGATGCTTCCGTTTTTTCCTTTACTGTTTCAAGGTCTACGCCCTCTTGGAGTTCCTCTAGAACAAGCCCTTCTTCTGTTACACGAAAGACAGCTAGTTCCGTCACAATCAGATCCACTACACCTTTTCCTGTCAGAGGCAAGCGGCATTCTTCTAAAATTTTTGAAGAGCCATTCTTCGCTGTATGTTCCATAGCAACAATGACTTTCTTTGCACCTGTCACTAAATCCATCGCACCTCCCATTCCCGGAACCATTTTTCCGGGAACCATCCAGTTCGCTAGGTTTCCCTTCACGTCTGCTTCAAGCCCTCCAAGTACGGTTACATCAACATGTCCTCCGCGAATTAACTCAAATGAGAATACACTGTCAAAGAATGCGCCGCCAGGAAGAATCCCCGATGGCTGTCCACCTGCATTAACCAAATCCGGATCAATATCTCCGTCTAGAGGACCAAGTCCGACATACCCATTTTCAGATTGAAGAATGACATTTACATTGTCAGGGAGGTAATTCGGCACCATCGTCGGTAAGCCGATTCCAAGATTTACTACATCTCCGTCTCTCAGTTCCTTTGCCACTCGAGCAGCGATAATTTGTTTTGGATTCACTAATGTTTGTACCATTATTTTCTACCTCCCTGAACATAAATTTTATCTATGAGGATTCCTGGAGTCATAACCTCATCAGGGTCTATTTCGCCGACCTCTACTAATTTCTCTACTTGAACGATGACATGGTCACAAGCAAGCGCCATGAAAGGGTTGAAGTTACGAGCTGAACGGTGGTATACCAAATTCCCAGATTTGTCTGCTTTATATGCTTTAAGAAGGGCTACTTCAGCACGAAGCGGCTTTTCTAGGAGATATTCACGTCCATCTACAGTCAGCTTTTCCTTGCCTTCTTCGACAACGGTTCCCACACCTGTTGGAGTTAATATTCCACCAAGGCCAGCTCCGCCTGCACGAACACGTTCTGCAAGTGTTCCTTGGGGTACCAGTTCTACCTCCATTTCACCCGCAATCATTTGCCTGCCGGTTTCTGGGTTGGTCCCGATGTGTGAAGCAATAACTTTCTTAACTCTATGGTTTACAATTAAAGGTCCCACACCACTCTCAATGAAAGCGGTGTCATTTGCGATTAATGTAATATCTTTCACGTCTGCTTCAAGCAAGGCGGATACAAGACCCTCTGGTGTACCAACCCCCATAAAGCCACCTGCCATAATACTCATTCCATCTTTAAAAAAAGAAGTAACTTCATCCAAGGAAATAATTTTATTCACCTAACAGCACCTCCTAAAAAATAGGTGAGTTTATTGCTCACACATCCTTAATGTGCAAGACTCGTGCCAAGGAGAAAAGCGGAAGCGCCAAAAAAAGGAGCAACTTCCCAAGACAGGAAGCTGCTCCTCTTTTATTAACTGACCAATGGTAATTTAATTTCAACCAGAGTACCTTGTTGTGCTTTACTTTGGTACGTAATACTTCCATGGTGTTGTTTTATAATTTTATTACAAATCATTAAACCAAGTCCGGTTCCTTTTTCTTTTAAACTATAAAAAGGTTCACCTAAACGAGGGAGAAGTTCTTCTGGTATTCCACAGCCTTCATCCTGAACGGTAAGTACACATTCACCTTCCTCACCTTTTTGTAGATGAATGTGAATGTTTCCTCCTTCAGGCATTGCCTCAATTGCATTCTTTAGAACATTTAAGAATACCTGCTTTAACTGATTTTTCTCCCCCGTAATGAAAAATGGAGATTCCTCCACACATAGATTGAATTGAATATTTTCCAAATGTGCCTGCGGTGAAAGAAGTTCAAGGGTATTCTCTACAAGCTCTCTTATATTCGTCCGATGAAGCTGAACGGCCTGTGGTTTTCCAAGAGTAAGCATTTCACTTGTTATCGTTTCAATACGCGCTAGTTCGCTTAGGAGCAAATCATTTATTTCATCTGCTCCGTTTTCCCATTTATAAAGCTGTACAAAGCCCTTGATGGTTGTGAGGGGATTGCGAATTTCATGGGCAACTCCTGCTGCTAACTCACCGACAATCGATAGCTTTTCAGATTGCAAGAGAATTTCTTCTGCTTGTTTACGCTCTGAAATATCTCGGCTGATGATGACAATATGCTCAATTTCATCATAATCTCCCTTTACTGGCACACACCGAGACTCAAATTCAATCCAATGTCCACTATTGTGGTAAAGGCGAAATTCAATTAATTTCGATTCTTTGCATTCAAACATCCTGGCTATTGTACCTTGAAATAATTCAACATCATCAGGATGAATAAACCTGCATAATTTCACATCTTCTAGTTCACAGCATTTATATCCTAAAACAACTTCATGCGAAGGAGAAAAGTAAGTGAGAGAATGCTCTTTATCCATCACCATAATAAGGTCAGATGTATTTTCAGCGATTAGCCTGTATTTGGATTCGCTCGCTTCTACCATCCTATA
This sequence comes from Bacillus sp. 7884-1, assembly GCF_002272245.1. GTDB lineage: Bacteria > Bacillota > Bacilli > Bacillales > Cytobacillaceae > Neobacillus. The sequence goes on from NZ_NPDD01000062.1 coordinate 28,373, forward strand.
CATGTCGGACAATCTATTGTTAAGTCTATGCAGCTTAACATACGACTCTATCAATAAGAATCCTAGAATTACTCCTAATATCACAAACAGAATATATTGGATATGAAAAAATGGGTTATCTCTAAATACATTGAAAATTATTGGTACAGTAATAACATAAATGAGGATATAAGAACCAGAAAAAATAATAGACTTCATTAATGGTGTATATCTCTTAGTAAAATAATATATGATAGAAAATCCAATCATCATAGCAGCCCAACCGAAAATGGCAGTGTCCCAGTGACCGCTTGAGTACAATCTTGCAAGCAGCCCGAATGACCCTGTAATAATTCCAGCAAATGGGCCCATGAAGGCAAATATCAGAATAACTGGTGCATAGCGGATATCATAGGAATATCCTTGCTCTTGTATGGACAGCATGATGAGAATAATTGAAACAATTCCTCCATAGACACCTACCCAAAGGTGGATATGTTTTATGGGCTTATGATTAAAAAATGAGCGGATTACTAGAGGAGTACTAACCAAAAGTGAAAAAATTGAAAGATTTACAATATAATCTAATAGAAACAATGAACTCCCACCCAAAAAAATCATACTTTTCACTCTATCATAAACCAGAAGATTCACCATTTCTATATGTTTTTTTTATTTTAAATGGAAGTTAAACCCAGAAAAAGAGCACCAAAGATGGGGATCCTTGGTACTCTGCTTTTATTGAATATCCTTCGCTTCTGCTGGTTTATCTTTTTCAAAGAATATGATTAACGCTGGTAATAAGATTCCCCGGATTAGGAACGTATCTAATAAAATACCGACTGCAACGATAAAGCCAAATACGAACAGTAATTGGATAGGCTGGGTCATCAATACAGCAAATGTAGCTGCAAGTATAATCCCTGCTGAAGATATAACACCCCCAGTGGTTGATACAGCAATTTCAACTGCCTTTTTAACAGAATGTTTTTTTCTTTCTTCTATAAATCTTGAAATTAAAATGATATTGTAATCAATACCAAGTGCCACTAAAAAGACAAACGAATATAGCGGAACACGATTACTGATGGTATCGATATCAAAAAACAAACTGCTTAAGAACATTCCTAAACCAACTGCCGCCAGGAATGAAATTAAAATGGTACCCATCATATAAATCGGCATTTTAAATGATTTGGTCAATACAATTAACATCGCAAAAATCAAGACTGATTCAAGCAAAACAATCACGATAAGATCTCTGTCGTTTGTTGCACGGTCATCCACTTTCTTAGCTGTTTCTCCTGCAAAATGAAGTTCACCCTCAAGATTACTTTCTGCTAACAGCTTATCAGCATTGTCTCTAATCTTTTCCAACGCATCCATGGTTTCCACCGCATATGGGCTTTCCTTAAACGTGAGACTATATTGGACTACCTTTTGATCTGCTGTAGTACCATTCGGACGAACGTTACTGACTAGCTCTTGGTCAGCAAGAGTTTCAAGCAATGCACCTTGCTGCTCAGGGGTAATCTCTTCTTTAGCTTCAAACAATACAGTGGTTGCAGCTAGATCACCTTTTTCAAACTTTTCTTCTAATATTTCATAACCCTGCCTTGACGGCATATCCTTCGGAAACGACTTCATCGTATCGAATTCATACTTCAAATTAAACATGTTAAGTGCTGATCCTAATAGTATGATACCGATAGCGGAGGCTGCAACCACTGGTTTCTTTACAACAAATTTGCCAATTTTACTCCATACGGAACTAGATTTAACACTTTCCTCACCCACTCTTGGGATCTTAGGCCAGAAGGATTTTCTTCCAAACAAAGTAAATAAGGCCGGAACAAGAGTAATCGAAGCCAACATGATAACAAACATCGCTGCTGCGAAAACAGGTGCGAAATTACGATAGTCCCCAAACTGTGCAAAAAACAGAACAAGCATAGCGGCTAAAACGGTTCCTCCTGAGAAGAAAACGGGAGTCCCCGTTTCTCTCATTGCCTGCTTCATCGCCTCAAATTTGCTATCGAATTTTTTCAATTCCTCACGGTAACGTGAGAAGACGAATAGGGAATAATCTATGACCGCTGCAAACAATAGAATCGTCATAATTGAAAAAGTTTGACTACTAATCAGCAATCCAGCCTTTCCCATCAAACCTAGTATCTGATTCACTACCTGGTAGACAAATGCTGCTGCAAACAGCGGAATCAAAGCTAATAATGGAGATCGATAAATCACGATTAATAAGATTAAGATTAATCCTACAGTTGAAAATAATAAAACTAAATCAGCACGGGAAAAGAGATTGAGAGAATCCACCGCAATTCCTGCCGGACCGGTTGAATATAATGTTAGGTCCCTATTTTTCTTAACTATTTTTTCAATTTGCTCTAGTGCCGTCCTTATTTCCTTTGATTCTAAAGAAGATTCGAACGTTATTGGAAGAATCAGCGTACTTTGATCTTTTGAGAAGAAACTTGCAGTCGCCTGAGGCGGCATACTAGGTAAAGGAACATATTCTTTTATTCCTTCTACTTGATCAATATTTTCAAATAGCGGGTTCAAATCGGATAATTCCACTTTATTGTCGTCCGATTGAAAAACTAATATCGCCGGTATTCCTTCATTATTTTTAAAATAGGTATCAACCTTTTCTTGGGCGATAATCGATTTTGCATCGGCGGGTATCGTATCAATACTTGATACCTCGTATTCCTTCGCACTTGGTGCAAGGACAGAAAGCAGTATGGTTATTAAAAGCCAGATTCCAAGCGTTATCCACATTCCCTTTTTTGAGGTAACTCGATCGGTTACCGATTGTAAGAATGAATTCATACTTTTTGAGCTCCTTCATTATAATATAAGTGACACCAATGTAACTTTAAATAAAAAATAACTGACACAATAACAACTTCATTATCTTTCAAAGTTACACTTGTGTCAATTAGCAATTGTTGAACATTCCCTGACGAATGATTTCCTTTATTGATTTTAGCCATTCTTGATGGGGAATCCCAAAATGATTAGGAATGGCAACACTTTGAAGGATAAATCCTACGACAAGACTATCCGGAATATGGGATTTCAGCTTCCCCTCTTCCTTTCCTTTCAGGATAAAACTATTTAAATAGGTGTACATTTCTAAAGGAAGTTTTTCGAGCTTTTCTTTATTTACATTTGAACGCTCCAGCCTTGCTAGAACATGCACTGCCGCTTTAATTAGATGATGTATTTCTGTTTTTGTAAAAATAAAATCCATTAGAAAATCAAATTGCTGTTCGAACCCATTGAGTTTTTCTATTTCTTTAAGTTCAAGAAGAAATTGTTCCATTTCGTAAATCATAAAGTCCGTAATGAGCTCTTCTTTATTTTCATAGTATTTATATAAAGCTGCCCTTGATACTTCCATCCGATCTGCTAAAAGGCTGAAAGTAAAGCCGTCATAGCCATTCTGCAGAAGGAGCTGCTTCGCCTCATGAAATAACTCTACCGTATTAAATTTCCGCTCCCGTGCCAACTCTTCACCCCCGATATACTATGTGAGAATAGTATATCATATTGGTTGAAAATTTTTAGCTGCGTCCATCTGGATACCTATTGACCTAAGGTATTTATTTGTTATAATCGGAGTGAGTAATCACTCATTTTGGAGAGGGTTGATTAAGAATGGCATCAACAATAGTTATAAATGGTGTGAGCAAAAGCTTTGGAAAAAAGTTAGTCCTAAATCAGATTGACTTAACTGTAGAATCAGGAGAAATTTTCGGGTTAATTGGTCCTTCAAGTTCAGGCAAAACAACCTTGGTAAAGATTATCGTGGGCATGGATTCGCCCAGCCAAGGCGATGTCCAAGTATTGAATACGGCTGTTCCTAATTTGAAGCTTTTACAGAGAATCGGCTATATGGCCCAAGCGGACGCCTTATACTCCGATTTAACCGGCGAAGAAAATCTCGCATTCTTTGCCTCCCTTTTTAAACTTAAAAAAGATGTCCAAAAAGAGCGGATTGCTTATGCATCTGATTTAGTGAATCTTCGAGCTGATTTGAAAAAGAAGGTCCAGAACTATTCTGGTGGTATGAAGCGACGGTTATCTCTGGCAGTTGCCTTGATACAGGATCCTGAAATTCTTATTTTAGATGAGCCGACTGTTGGAATAGATCCCGAGTTAAGACAGTCCATTTGGGCTGAGTTGTATCGCTTAAAAAACGAAGGAAAAACGATTTTAGTGACTACCCATGTAATGGATGAAGCAGAGAAATGTGACCGGCTGGCTATGGTGCGAGATGGTGAAATCATCACAAGCGGTTCTCCTGCAGAATTAAAAAATCAGTATGGGATTACCAGTTTAGAAGAGGTATTTTTAAAGGCTGGAGGTAAACAGCTATGAGCATAGTTGCTATGGTTAAAAGGATATTTCACCAAATGTTGCGCGATAAACGTGCGTTAGCTTTGATGATGGTGGCACCCTTATTGATTCTTACCCTACTAAATTATCTACTTGCTGGGAATACCGTCAATCCTAGACTTGGTGTAATCAATGTCGATGATAAATTAGTAGAAAGACTTAAGGATAACGACATTACGGTCCTGCAGGATGTAGTAAATACAAAAGACATCTTAATAGATAAAGACTTAGATGGAATCCTGGAATTTACTGGGGAAGAAATCTCGTTGACACTTACAAATGACCAGCCTAATGCAGCAAAGGCCTTACAAATAAAAGTGCAGCAGGCAATTGCGGCAGAAAAAGCTAAAGAGCAGGCAGCAAATTTGTCTACATTCATGGAAAGTATCCAGAGTAAGCTGCCAGGAGTTCCTATTAAGATGGAGCAGGTAAAAGCACCTGAAGTAAATACTTCCTATATATATGGAAATAAAGATACAATCTTTTTTGATCAGTTAAGCCCGATCCTAGTTGGATTCTTTGTCTTCTTCTTCGTATTCTTAATTTCGGGGATTGCGTTGCTGCGGGAACGAACCACGGGTACGCTTGAACGATTATTAGCAACACCTATTCTAAGAAGAGATATTGTTTTTGGCTATTTACTGGGCTACGGTTTATTCGCGGTGGTGCAAACGATTATTGTTGTTACCTATGCTGTAAAAGTTTTAGATATAACGCTTGTAGGCTCATTCTGGAATGTAGTGCTCATTAATTTAACTCTGGCTTTAGTGGCGTTGTCACTAGGTATTCTTCTATCTGCTTTCGCGAATTCAGAGTTCCAAATGATGCAATTTATTCCGATTGCCATCATTCCACAGGTCTTTTTTGCAGGTATCTTCCCGTTTGAGTCAATGGCTGGCTGGATGCAGGTTCTTGCTAAATGCATGCCGATGTATTATGGCGGCAGTGCCTTAGTAGAGGTTATGTATAAAGGGTCGGGAATAAGTGCAATCGCAGACGAACTTTTGGTGCTGCTAGGCTTCGCCCTTGTATTCATTGTTTTAAATGTTGTAGCATTGAAAAAATATAGAAAGATATAATTTGTTATTTTGTTTTGAAAAAAGGAGTTAACTATGACTGAAGAAGAATTAATGCTGCAGCAGTTATTTGATGAAGATAGATTAACGGATAAGCAAAAGAAAATCATTGTCGCCGCGATTGAAACCTTTTCTGAAAAAGGATATGCCGCATCCTCGACGAGTGAGATTGCCAAAAAGGCGGGAGTAGCCGAAGGAACCATCTTTCGCCATTATAAAACAAAGAAGGAATTGTTGGTTTCTATTGTTGCCCCGCTGATGACAAAATTCATTGCCCCTTTGGTGGTAAAGGACTTTAATAAGGTGCTTGAACGGGAATTTGAAACCGTCGAAGATTTTCTGAAGGCAACAATAGAAAATAGAAGGGATCTTCTCATCCGGATGTTACCTGTAGTGAAAATTATGTTTCAAGAAATTCCCTTCCAGCCAGAATTACGTGAACAATTTTTCGTACTCGTTGCAGAAAATATATTTGAGCGGGTTGAAAAAGTAATCGTAGGCTATCAAGAAAAAGGGCAGCTGATTGATATGCCTCCAAAAAGTATAGCAAGGTTAACGATTACCAATATTCTTGGCTTCTTGTTTTCCCGTTATGTCCTATTTCCCCATTTGGACTGGGACGATGAGCTTGAAATTGAGAGGACCATCCAATTTATCATGCATGGTGTCGGAAAAAAAGAATAGCCGCAAAGGTTGAATAAACCCCTCAATGAAATCGTTCAATGAGGGGTTTTCCTTTTTAAATGACATATTGCTGGTATTTTTCAAAATCATTGCTGTTGCATTCCAGCGATAACAAAGTGCCGTTATATTCATATTTTGTGGAAAGCACATTGGCATTCTCATTAAGATAGGAGATTAATCGCCCATCATCAAAAGGAATAAGCATTTCACAATGAATAGGATTTTTAAAAATTTGATGTGTAATCCTTTCAACTAGTTCTTCCAAGCCATTGTTTTGTTTAGCAGAAAGATAGACCCTATTCCCCTTGACTGCTGGAAATTCCTCTTCAGTCAAATCAACCTTATTAAATGCAAAGATCGTTGGGATATTCTCAATTCCCATTTCTCTTAGCGTTTGATTGGTTACTTCTATCTGTTTTTGAAAATTTGGACTCGAATAATCGACAACATGAATCAATACGTCCGCATTAGCTGCTTCTTCTAGTGTTGAACGAAAGGCTTTAACAAGATGATGTGGAAGCTTATCTACAAATCCAACTGTATCTGATATCAAAAATGGCTGGTTATTTGGAAGTTTTATTTTTCTAACCGATGTATCTAGGGTAGCAAATAACATGTCTTTCTCAAACACCTGTTTATGCAAGGAATGATTAGATCTTTTTAACAGAGCGTTTAAGATGGTTGATTTACCTGCATTTGTGTAGCCGACTAAGGAAACGAGCGGAATACCACTATTCTTACGCTGATTCCGAAGTGTTTCCCTTTTTGTGACAATTCCCTCCAATTCCTTCTTTAAAACTGTAATCTTTTCTTCAATTTTCCTGCGGTCGAGCTCTAATTTTGTTTCGCCAGATCCTCTATTTATTAAGCCAACTCCACCTCCTTGTCGACCTAGTGATTCACGTTGGCCAACGATACGAGGAAGCATGTATTGAAGGTTTGCCATTTCGACCTGAAGCTGGGCCTCTCTCGTTTTAGCACGCTGTGCAAATATATCCAAAATCAACATCGTCCGATCCACGACTTTTCTATTGAGGTCAGCCTCAAGATTACGAATTTGCGAACCCGTTAATTCATCGTTAAAGATGACAATATCCGCATCCAGCTGCTCAAGGAGCTGAATGGCTTCGGTTATTTTCCCTGTGCCGATATAATGAGCCTTATTGAATCGACTTAAACTTTGAGTTAGTTCTCCAACAACTTCTATATGACAGGCGGCAGCTAGATTCTTCAATTCTTGCATTGAATAATGAAAGTCCGGTTGATGATTTATATTCACACCTATTAAAATAGCCTTTTCTCTCATCTTTTCTTCCTCCATTCCTTTTTGGAAGGCTGTGTTAAAGGTTAATGTTGTTATTAGAACGTTGATTTGCGCGGAAGGCGCGAGACTCCTGCAGG
>NZ_NPDD01000063.1 GCF_002272245.1 Bacillus sp. 7884-1
GAAGCGCCTGGAGCACAAATCAACAGCCTAATTTAACACAGCCTTTTGGAAAAATAAAAAACACAGGGCTGCCCGCCTGTGCTTACGTAAATGGAAAAGACAATACAAAAAATACCCGATAATGACTTATCTGGTTTTGTATGGACCCCTGCTTGAAAATACCTGAACTGTGTTAATGCAGGTATTATTCGTATTCATTATTATTTTTAAAGACAGCAAAAAAGAGGGTAGACTCGCCCCCTCTTTTTTACCTACCGTAAAATAAAGGTTTCCTTAAAAATAAGGCAGACCAATCCCATTTACTCCGCACGCACTGGCAGAGCTTGAACGTTATTTAGTTAACGGTTCAAAATTTGGAATCTTAATCTGCGATACTTCATGTGGAAAACCTCCATTTCTCTATAACTACTTCAATCATAACAGCAAAGTTAATGGTAAACAATTACAATAATAACCTATAATACGACAATTTACCCCTTTAATAAAAACTCATTACCATCTTCATCATTGAACTGCACAAAGGTACCCCATTGCATGGTGTTAGGCTCACCTTGGAAAGACACTCCATTTGCTTTCATTTTTTCATACGTTTCCATGACATTGTCACAAGCAAACACAATCGAAGCCATCCTGTTTTCATGTCCCTGCATCATTGATTTAGGATAAATGACGAGGTGCGTGCCTGCATTTTGTGGACCTACCTCCAGCCAGTGTGCATTGGGTCCCATAGGAAACTCTGCTTTTACTTCAAAACCCACCTTGTTTGTCCAAAAATCCTTTGCCTCTTGCTGATCCTCCACATAAACTGCTACTGTTGCAATATTCGTAATCATTCTTAAAACCTCCCTGAACATCTTTCAAATCCAATATTATCAATAAAACCGAGTAATACCAAGACTTCCTAACCTTTTAATCAAACGTTTGATTAGTTTAGCAGCCGATTCAATTAAACGTTTGATTAGTTTACCGTCCGATTTAATCAACCGTTTAATTAGACTTTAACCTATAAAAAAACTGGATAGTCATCATGACTATCCAGTAAATCCTAAAGTGTCCATACCACACGGACAGTGTCCACGAGTGGTGCCTGTCACCCATATTTATCACTATATTCTATGCTTCTACAATGTTTTGTTGTTGATATACTTCTTTATCAAATTCACCTGTTGCTTTGCTTGTTAGGACTCCGGATGTGATTGATCCGCTTACGTTTAGCGCTGTACGTCCCATGTCAATTAGTGGTTCTACTGAGATTAGAAGACCCACAATCGCGATTGGAAGGTTCATAACAGATAGTACGATTAGTGCTGCGAAGGTCGCACCACCACCAACACCTGCTACACCGAATGAGCTAATGGCAACTACAAGAATTAGTGAAATAATAAATCCTGGGCTAAGTGGGTCAATACCAGCTGCTGGTGCAACCATAACCGCTAGCATTGCTGGATAAACCCCAGCACATCCGTTTTGACCAATCGTTAATCCAAATGAACCTGCAAAGTTTGCAATCCCTTCAGAAACACCTAAGTCTTTTGTTTGCGTTTTAATCGTTAACGGCAGTGTTCCTGCACTTGAACGAGAAGTGAACGCAAATGTTAAAGTTGGTAAAGCCTTTTTCACAAAATTAACTGGGTTAATCTTTGCGATTGCTAATAACAATAAATGAACAATAAATACAAGAATAAGTGCTACATAAGAAGCTATAACAAACTTACCTAATTTTACAATAGCGTCATAGTTACTTGTTGCTGCAACCTTTGTAATGATTGCTAAAATGCCATATGGCGTTAAACGAAGGATTAACGTAACAATTCTCATCGTTACTGAATAGAGAGAATCAATGATTTTCGCAAAAAGTTCAGCATGTTCTGGCTCTTTACGCTTTACTCCAAGGTAAGCAATTCCGATAAAAGCTGCAAAGATAACAACTGCAATCGTTGAAGTTGCTCGAGCACCTGTTAAATCCGCAAACGGATTTGCTGGGAAAAACTCAAGGATTTGTTGAGGAATGGTCATTGCTTCAACTGTGACAACTCTTTCCTCTAATGCAGCATTTCGTGCAATTTCTGCTTCACCTTCAGTCAATTCGATACCATCAAGACCAAACCCTAATGATGTTCCAATTCCAATTGCTGCAGATATAGCAGTTGTTCCAAGTAAAATTCCAATTACAAGGATACTGATCTTTCCGATATTCTTCGTTAATTTTAATTTTGTAAAAGCTCCTACGATTGAAATGAATACAAGCGGCATAACCACCATTTGTAGTAACTTAACATAACCGGATCCTACAATATTAAACCACGCGATGGATTCCGTTGTAACCTCAGAGTCTATACCATAAATTAAATGAATAATAAAACCAAAGATAAGTCCTAAACCTAAACCTGTGAATACACGTTTTGAGAATGATACATGTTTCTTTGCCATTAGGCGCAAACCAACCATGAGTAAAAGCAATACTGCAACATTCACAATGATAAGAATTGCATTCATCTTATTTCCCCCTTTTATTTATATGTATTTCTTTGTTGCGTTAATTAGTCTATGAAAATATTAATACATATATTCCTATCAGTCAAGTAGGAATAATATGTTTTTTTTATTCTAATAATTTGAATAAATTTTTCACTTTGATGAATACTACCTGCTAACAATAATAAACAGAAGGAGATATAAATATGGAGTTTAATTCCTACTGGTATCTCGGATTAGGTATCTTAAGTATTCTTCTGTTAATTTATGTGTATATAAAAACAAGAAGCTGCAGAAGTTTATTGCTTTTTGTCACCATAGTGGGTCTTGGATATCTTATAGAAGCAGCGATTTACAACTTTGGACAAAGTTATCAGTATTATCCTAAACTAATTAAGCACGATACTATTTACGATAGTAATATGGGGGCAATTGCCTCAAATGCCTTGGCATTACCTGTTGTCGCTACTTTTATTGCTACTCTGCGAAAAAATTGGATATGGATATTTTTTTTTATTAGCTTATTTGCAGGGATTGAATGGACATTTCTGAAGCTACATATCTATTCCCATAATTGGTGGAAGATTGGTTTCACATCTTTTGGATTACTTGTCTACTTCCCATTAGCAAAAGTGTTCCATCAACTGTTATCGAATCCATTAAACGGGTTCCTGCATTCAATATTCCTGTTTTTAATTGTTAGTCCCTTCTCTGGTTCTCTGCATATTATGCCTATTATGTTTTTGTCAAATAGATATTATGAACTGTGTTGGTTTGACAATCTCTCCCAAGATACTACTGCCTTTAGTGCCCTCTTTTATATATGCGCCAGTATTTTCTACGTATGGATTGCCAAACGTCATTGGAAGCTTAAATGGGTGAAATATGTTTTGACACCCCTTTTGATGTTTACGGTGAACATTCTCCTGCAAAAAGCAGGAATTCTCCACAGCCAGGTCTGGTGGGATCCATGGTATTATGTCATTTTGTCCGTTGTCATATTGAAACTAACCGTCTCTATTAGCAAACATCTTTCAATTGGTCCACCCAAAAATGCCTGACCCTAAATAAAAGGATCAGGCATTAAATGATTAATAGGGATTCGAATTGTAAATACAGTACCGTTTCCTACTTCACTTGAAATGTTAATGGTTCCTTTATGTGTTTCCACAATCCATTTTGCAATGGAAAGTCCTAACCCATGTCCTCCCATTTGTCGTGAACGCGATTTATCTACACGGTAGAAACGCTCAAAGATGTGAACCTGGTCCTCTTTTTTAATCCCTATCCCCGTATCTTTAACCTTCATACAAAGCTCATTACCTTCCCTTGTTAGTAAGAGCCATACCTCTCCATTACCTGGTGTGTATTTAATAGCGTTGTCTAACAGTATATATAGCAGTTGCGATAATCTCTGCGAATCTCCCGTTGCCATCAGTGAATCCGGAGCCTCTAAATGGAGCCTAATCTGCTTTGAATCTGCTAGTGGCTGGACAGATTCAATCGCTTTCTCAGCATGAGGAAGAAAGTCAAACGTCTCAGTTCTCCGTTCGATGATATTTGAATCTGAACGTGCTAGCGTTAACAAGTCACTTACCAAGCTTGTCATCCGTTTCACTTCCTGCCTCATATTGGACAACAGCTTACCAGCAAATTCTTCTTCCTTCGTATCAATTGTCATGTCTATTGCGTCTAATGAAGATAACAACACACTTAAGGGAGTTCGTAATTCATGCGATGCATCTGCCACAAACTCCCGCTGTCTAGTAAAAGCTCTGCTAATCGGAATCATTGCTTTTTTAGACATGGCTGCACTAATAAGTAATGCCACACCTACAAACACAATTCCAATTACTAAAAGGATGATCAATAGCCAATGGAAAAGCTGATAGGCAAAGGAAATATCCTTACCAATAAACAATTTGCCGACAAAGCGGCCATTATCGTAAATCGACTCGCTGGCAATCATCAGGGTGATGTCTCTCTCGGGCCTGCGTTGAAAAAATTCGCCTGGTTTTCCTCTGCCTTTCTCGCTTCCTTCTAGATGAATTGTTTCCTTAAGAATGTCTCCATCGTCCAAAACCTTTCCATTCAAAATCCCTAATATAGCAGATCGGGTTCGCTGATCTGCTTCGTTTCCCATTATCAATTCTCCATTTGAATTCACAACATAATAAAAAAGCTGGTTGGCTCCGGCAAACACTACCTCTTGATTTTGAATCCCGCGAAAATCACTTTTTTCATTTGTCGTTAAATAATCCTCTAAAAAACCCGCTTCCTGATTCACTAATGTTTCAAGTTCAGTCTCCTGATTCCTCAAAATACTAAAATAAAGTACGGAATAAACAATCATAATAAAGATAATAAGAAATAAAATCAGCAGCCCACTATAGATACGGGTAAGCCTGCCTTGGGTACTTTTAAAGACATCCTTCTCACCAAAGTTTGTTAATGAGCGGAAGAATGAAAGCAGATTAGTTTTCAAGCTTATAACCTACCCCTCTTACACTTTGAATCAACTCTTGTTTTCCTACTTTATCCAATTTTTTTCGGATAAGCTTAACGGTTGCATCAATCGTTTTAAGCGCAACGTCAGAATCCAACCCCCAAATTCGTTCAAGAATAACTTCACGCGGGATGACTTGTCCTTTATTTTGGACCAATAAGTCTAATAGCTGGTACTCCCTAGGACTTAATTGAATTTCTTCAATCCCAAATCGGACAAAATGACCGTTTCGATTTAGAACTAGATCTTGTAACGTAATTTCCTCTTCTAAAATAGGGGCATAATTACGCCGTGAAAGAGCCCGTAAGCGTGCCTGCAATTCTCCTATTTCAAAAGGCTTAACAAGATAATCATCCGCTCCGGAATCCAATCCCTCGATCCGGTCTTCCACTGTATCTTTTGCAGTCAACATCAGGATAGCACCTGAATATCCTTGTTTCCGTAATCGGCGGCAGACATCAACCCCATCACCGTTTGGCATCATCCAATCAAGGATTAATACATCATAGTGTGTATTGGAAGCGTAATAATAGGCATCTTCCCCTTCCATTACCCACTCTACCTTGTATCCAGTTTTCGTTAGCATATATACAATCAATTCACCTAGCTGTGAATCATCTTCTGCTAATAAGATCTTCATGATTTAGAATCTCCTTTTAATCAGGTGATAAACTTGTCCATTATCTGGATGATTTCTAACAACTCAAATCTTATCATAGCCACTTTAAAATTGAGAACTTCGTTGAAAATAAAATATGCTGCATAGAGCGACTGGCCAAGTAAGGCGATTCCACAAATAATAGCTGGTATCCTTGCAATTTTTGCTAAAGCGCCCTGTTTTCCTTCAGTCCTAAAACTTTGTCTTATTACTTGGAAGGCATTTATAATGGCTTGAATGAGAATAAGTGAGGATAAAAAGATACTTATATGCATAAAAGCTAATTCATTTCTGAAATACAGTGGTACAGCTAATAGCGCAACAAATGATAACGCCCACAAAATCCCAAAAAGGTTGCGAATCCAAAGTAAAATAGAGATTACCATTAGAGCGATAAAGAAATAAAAAACGAAATGAAACTTATTCAATGACAGTAAATAAAATAACCCCATTGCTAGTAATAATGTACCCGTATAGCCAATATAAACGATCATTACCTTCTGTATTTTCGAATTGACAATACTTGTTGTCTCGCCTGAGCCGTTTTTATATAATTTAATTTTATTAGATTTTCCTTCTTTCGTGGCAACCACTGCTAAAACATGAATAATCTTTTCTATTAGTGTATTACATAGGGAAAAATAAACTCTAAACATAGGAAGCCTGCTAATGGCCAGCGCTGCCGCCAAGTATAACAGTATGAGGCTGGTAGTACTCACGTTGAATTCTCCTTTCCATTTTTATAAAGAAAGGCTGTGTTAGATTGGTCTGTTGATTTGCGCTCCAGGCAAATCAACAGACCAATCTAACACAGCCAAAGGAAAAAGAAGCACCAATCCTGCTAAGAGTGCTTCCTTCTTCCCGTCAGCCTTACAACGTCACTTTTTCTTGTTTTAGTTTTTCAAGTTCCTTTTCGAGTTCTTCTTCTCTTACATAGTTTTGGAAAACAGCATCATGCTGGGCTAAAGGGCTGGTGAACTGGCTGCCCGCTTGTACCTGAGCCTCCATCAACATAATACGCTCCTCTGCACGTGCAACTCCTCTTGCAATGTTATCCGTTTGAAAGGAAACAGTCGCTTTTTGAATTTGTTTAATCGACTGAGCCACATTTGCCCGGGAAGCTAATAAAATTTTCTTATGCTGTAATTCATTATAGGTTTCCTTCAACTGATTCAATTTTTCTACTAAGATTTGGGTCTGTTCTTTGATTGCCTCCAATTGCTGCTGATACAGGTTATACTGTTTTTCATGAAGCAGCTTTTCCTGAACCGCTAGCTTCGCAATTGTATCCTCTTCTTGTTCAATGGCTAGTTTCGCCTGGCGCGTTCTTTTTGCTATCAATTCTTCTGTTTCTAGCAGTAAAAGGGCTTGTTTTTTCTCCACAAGGTATTGTTGTGATAACGCTTTTTGACCCTTTAGAATTTCCTGTTCCAATTCTCGGGAATATTCATTCAACATTGCAATTGGATCTTCCATCCCATCTAATAATCCATTAATTTCAGCCTTCGTGATCGTTTTTACTCTTTTAAATATACCCATTTTCATTATTCTCCTTTTTTGCTTATATTTTTTTCCCACTGGTCTAGCATGCTTGCATTTTGATTGACGATTGGAATATGTGAACCTGTAACAGGTGTTTCAATAAACTGTTGCATAGCTGAATTTTTTGCTTTCCTTCTAACCCATCTCACGATTAGAACTACAATGGCTAGTCCAATAATCAGAAATAATAAGAGTCCAAGCCATGAAAATTCTCCGCCGTGATGAGGGCCATTCATAAACTGGTGGGGTCCCCTTCCGCCATGGTGCCCCCGGCCTTCACGTCGAAACCCATTTTGGAACACAACATTGGTTTGATTTCCTCCTAAGAAATGCAGAAAGAAATTAATTACAACCAGTGCTGACGTAATCATCACACCCCAGAAAATGGCTAGTTTAACTCTAGTATTCATCGCTATTTTTCCTCCTTTCGTTCTTGATAGTTTGAAGTTTATATGACAATGGTGAAAACTTGGTGAAAGGTGGACAGTTAATATAAATTTTTAAAAAGAATTTGTACTTCTCTTAAAAGAAAAAGTAGCTATTCTAATCTATTAACAATTAGATTATGATAGTGTTTGAGAATTAATTTAAATGATTGAGAGGCCAGCTTATGTGGAAAAACAGAAATGTATGGATTATTTTGGCAGGGGAATTTATCGCTGGTCTTGGCTTATGGCTTGGGATTATTGGAAATTTAGAATTCATGCAGGAAAAGATACCTTCTGATTTCTTAAAATCACTTCTTATGGCTACTGGGCTGGTAGCAGGTATTGTCGTTGGCCCTTATGCGGGCAAAATTACAGACCAAAAAAGTAAAAGAACAGTCATGCTATGGTCGGGGTTATTGCGTACGATCAGTGTCGTCTTCATGCTAATTGCGATAGCTACAGGATCTGTTTGGTGGATGCTTGTATTTTTTGTTTCGATTCAGATTTCTGCTGCCTTCTATTTTCCAGCACTGCAAGCAGCGATTCCTCTTATTGTTAAAGATAAGGATTTACTCCAGCTTAATGGAGTTCATATGAATGTATCCACCCTTTCACGGATCATCGGTACGGCCGTTGCTGGGATTCTCTTGGTACTCCTTCCCTTATCCATGCTCTATATCGGTTCATTAGTTGCCTACCTAGGATTACTTATCCTAACTTGGTTCTTAAACTTTGAGGAAAATAATATTTCTCCAGCAAAGAAGAATACCAATGGAAAATCGAGTTTTAAAGATGTATTACCTGTGATAAAGGGTCTTCCGGTTGTCTTCATGACCCTATTGATGACACTGGTTCCACTTTTGTTTCTAGGCGGATTCAACCTTTTGGTGATTAACATCAGTGAACTTCAGGATAGTTCCGCTATCAAAGGCTGGATTTATGCAGCTGAAGGCGTTTCCTTTATGATTGGTGCGTTCTTCATTAAAAAAATAAGTGACAAACTATCTTCTTACACCATTTTATTTAGCAGCTCGATCCTCGTCGGTCTGTCTCAGCTTCTGCTTTATTTTGCGGATGTTACCGTTGTAACAATAGCAGCATTTCTGGTTTTTGGTTTTTCTGTTGGCTGCTTCTATCCAACAGCATCTACTATATTTCAAACAAAAGTACCGAAGGATTTCCATGGAAGGTTTTTCTCGTTCCGTAATATGCTTGACCGGATTGGCTTCCAAATCGTGCTGCTTTTAACTGGATTCTTTCTGGATTTCATCGGACTACAGTTAATGTGCGTCCTTTATGGTGGACTAACCATTCTTATCACTATCATCTTCTATATAAAAAACAATCAACTTCGTACGGTACAACAGGAGAATTAATGATGAAGGCACCATCCATTTGGATGATGCCTTTTGTTATTTTTTTATATTAGCTTTTCGAAAGCCTTGGTATACATCAACTACAGCAAATAATAGGAATGAAAATATCGCTCCCCAGGAAAACCAGTTATCAAAATCACCAGTGAGACTAAATAGATCAGTCATATAGGTAACAAATGCTGGATTAAATAATTGATTGTTGCTAATGATGACGATAAATACAAGCGAGGAGACACCATGCATAACCGTATTGAGCACTGCAATTTTTCTAGTCCATTGACCCGTTGTCAATTTATACAAGTCTAAGGCAATCTCCAGCCCAACAACAACCACCACCAATGGCCAGTAGGACAACAGAACCTCTTGATTGAAGGTTGGCGTTACAAATTCGAGACCATTACTTCCTTTTTCATAGACTCCTAGAAGACTAGCTGCATTGAAATAGACACTTGCCCAGATTGCTGTCCAAAGCAATCCAAGAAACACTTCCACCTTTGATATAGCTTTTTCCTTTGGAATATAAGGAATATTATTTAAGTCATCAGGCGTCCACTCTTTAAAACATGCTGTTAATGGCGTCTGACTATTCTTATGGTCTGTTCGTTCAATAATCGCAAACACCACCGTTAACCAGAAAAACACTTGAATACCGGTGCTCACTATTCCCCAAATTCCTAAACCTATTACGTCTAATAGTACATTTAAAACTGCTTCCTCCCCAGAATAGGAAATAATCGTATTGGCTATCAATGAAATCAGGGAAATTACTGCAGCAATGGGGAGAATTATTTTTAGCAGATTGATATAGACATCAAAGTAGCGCGGACCTATTAAATGCATGGGACGATCTAGGTATCCGCTCGCCAGGATTGCCGGATTCCCCATTTTTTCAAGGACCGGCTTAACATCATCCTCAGTGTAATCATCCGGAAGCATATCCTCAATTGTTGAACGAAGCTCGAGTGCAATATCCTCTCGACTTTTCTCTGGGAGCCTGCGAGTAACCTCTTGAATATAAAGGTCGATCATTCTCATCAGTTATCCTCTCCTTTTAATAATAGGGAAAGCTCTTGCGAAGTCTTTTCCCATTCTTCCTTTAATTGCTGAAAGATATCGATACCATATGGTGTTAACACATAATACCTGCGTGGTCTGCTTTCAGTTGTATCCCAGCTGCTTGTGACTAACTCTTGTTTTTCCAGGCGGCGAAGCAACGGATATAGTGTACTCTGTTCAATCGAAATCCCACATTGTTCTAATAATTGGACAAGGGAATATCCATATTGTGGTGTACGCAGCTGACTTAACACCGCCAATGTTAATGTCCCTCTCCTTAGCTCAGTAGTTAGTGAATTTAATAAGGTACTCATTCATCCATCCACCTCCTTTGCTTTTATGCTGTACGTCATACACTATACTTTATACTATGTATCATACACTATTGTTGTTCACATAACAATTAAAAATCAGTAATATTTTTCCATTTTGATTAGAAGGAATATTTTTTATAAAGGTGAATATAAACAATATTGAATGTCTATTTGAGGGGTGATATGCCATGAGTATCGATGTAGTGGAGGAACTAATTGCAACAAGGAATAGGTTGTTAAAAGAAATTTCTGGTTTAAGCTATGAAAGGCTGAATAAGAAACCTGATGAGGTTACATGGAGTGTTGCCCAGGTATGCCATCATTTGTACTTAACAGAAAGTGCCTTTACACAAGCAATCATTTATGGACTTAATAAAGTCAATGGAAAAAAGGCGGAGCCGAAGCCTGTTCAGCTGGCAGTTGACCGCACCCAGAAGGCAAAAGCACCCGATATAGTGGCGCCTGGCGACGAGCCGTTGGATTCCCAACAGATTAAAGAACTCTTAAATAATTCAAGAAACCTATTTTTGGAGTTTTATAATCAACTAGAAGACAAGTCTATTTTAGCCGAAAAATCAACCAAGCACCCACTCTTTGGTTACACGCCGCTAGATCAATGGGTGGAATTGATCTATCTTCACGAAGAACGGCATATCGAGCAAATCAAAGAAATTAAATCTCAGTTATAAAACTAAACTGTTTTAGCATTGATTGTTGTTTTCAAACAGATTTAATTCTAGGATTTTAAAAAGGCAGCTGATTAGGTCTCGATTGCCTTCGAATTTACCAAACCAGCCTGAATGCGGCAAGGAAGATTCACCTTAATCGATGGGATTGAGGACAATTCTCATGAACCGCCATAAGGATTCGTCCTTAATCCAGGGTCTTGAGGACAAATCTCATGAGTCGCCATAAGGATTCGTCCTTAATCCAGGGTCTTGAGGACAAATCTTACGTTCCTCCATAAGGATTCGTCCTTAATCCAGGGTCTTGAGGACAAATCTCATGAGCAGCTATAAGGATTAGTCCTTATTCCAGGGTCTGGCACAAAAAACAACAATATTTACGAAAAGAGCCTAAAACGAAAAGAGCTGACCATTGTCAGCTCTTTCATACTGTCCACCCCAGACGTACAAATGTACATTAGTGGTGCCTGTCACCGTACATTGTCACCGTACATAAACCAACCAATGTTCGCCTTCTTCTTCCTCCATCCTTACACCGCGCCAGCCTTGGGGGATTAACCTTTTTTGACCTTCTGTATCCCCCATCTTTATTCGGGTGCTTTCCTGGATTAAAGTTGCTTTCTTTCTGTTTTCTTCTAGGTCTTTTACAAAAATATAGCGTAAGCTGCCGCCGTACTTTTCTTTGAGGGCTGCGATTCGCATCCCTTGAGAAAACTTATCCTTTAAACTTGGAATATTGAATGGTGCAACTGTACAGCAAATGTAGCGGTAACAGTAATTCTCCTTACTTAGCTCTTCCATAATTACACCGGCCAGTATTTTTTGCAATTGATTTCCACGGAATGCAGGAAGTACATTCGAAATCTCCTGATAGAGAACCTTTGGCAGTTCATTTTCTTCCAAACCAATATCCCGTCCTAAGTGTTCTTCATCGATTGGCGGAATGAGCAGTGCTCGAAAGGCAATCATTTCATTCCCTGTAAATGCACCAATCATCAAGCCCTTACCCTCTAGAATATACTGATATTCATCCTCCGACAGAGGCTGAAGTACTCTTGGGCTTTCCATTGCTTGTACAACTAGCTTCTGCACCTCTAAAATCTCTTCCAAGTCTTCAACACCCAATTTTCGGACCTTATAGGGTACATTCCCATTTCTAAGTATTCCTTCATATATCCACCTCAAGAACAGTCCCTCCTTCATTGAACAAAACCTTGAAAAACGGTTAGCTCTTTCAGCGTTTCCTCGTTAACTTCTACCCCTAACCCAGGCTTCTCCGTTAACCGGATAAATGGTACATCATATACCAAATTGCCAACATCTCTAGAAAATTTCAATGGCCCTGTCAGCTCGACGCTTGTAATGATTTTCTTTGAAAAAGCAACATGGAACCCTGCCGCCGAACCAACTGAGGATTCGACCATTGAACCGATCTGACATTCCATTCCCGCTAACTCCGCCTGGTGTGCAAGCTTTACAGCCGGATAAATACCCCCGCATTTCATTAGTTTTATGTTCACTTTATCCGCGGCACGCTTTTGTATAATCTCCCGCATATCCCGTGTTCCCTTTAAACCCTCGTCAATCATCAGCGGAATCATCGTTTTCGACTTTACTTCGACCATTCCATCGATGTCATCGGCAGCAACCGGCTGTTCCAGCCAATCAAGCCCAAGGCTCTTTAACTGCTCCACTGCAGTAATGGTGGTGGCGCTATTTACCCATCCTTGATTCACATCAACACGGATGGCAATGTCTTCCCCTACTTGCGAACGAACCGCTTTAATTCGTTCAACATCTTTGCTAACTTTTGTTCCAACCTTCATTTTAAAAGATTGATAGCCTTTATCCATCATTAAAGCAGCTTCAGCAACCATTTCTTCAGGTTCGGCAATACTAAGCACGTGGGTAATCGGAAATTCTTCGTGATAACGCCCGCCAATAAGCTGATAAACTGGCTGTTGCAACTTTTTCCCCATTATATCAAAACAAGCAATATCAATAGCTGCCTTCGCCGTTGGTGCTCCATAAATTGCCTTGTTCATCACTTCGTGAATTCGCTCAATCTCCATCGGGTTTTGACCTATCAGGACTGGGCCTAAGGTATTTTTAATCATTTCAAAAGTGCTTTCCCAAGTCTCGCCTGTCACATGTTCATCCGGTACTCCCTCACCATACCCAACAATTCCTTCATCCGTTGTGACCTTTACAATGATGGACGGCATATGATTATAGGTGTGGTAGCTAACGATAAATGGTTCTTTTAGAGGTAAGTGGATGGCAAAAAGTTGAATTGACGTAATTTTCATAATAGTCATTCCTCTCCAAACAATAATATGATATAGTTGTCGTTATACAGACGTTAATTAGGATGTGTTAAACATGGCTACGAAAATTGCTGTCTTCGGCTCGAGTGAATTTTTGCAAAAAATTGTAAGCGCCTCCAGTCAAATGACTGATATTACAATTGATCCCTATATATATCAACATCCACAGGAAGCTGCCGAGCTTACTAGAAAATTAAAGCCTTGTGATGTTGTTTTTTTCTCAGGGGCTCTTCCTTACTATTTTTCAAAAAAGCACTTCGACAACCTGCCATATCCAACCCTTATTCTAACTCAGGATGAAATAACAATTGCTGCTTCTTTATTAGCTATTACACAAAATAGGAATGTACCACTTGAGAGAATATCTATTGATTTGTATGATGCTTCTATCATTCGTAATGTTCTTTCTGAAAGTGAAATTAGGATTGAATCGCTGCAGATTATGGATTTTAAACAACAATTGCTTGAAGACTGTTTCAATTTAGATAGTATTGTACAATTTCACTACAATCTTTGGGAGCAAGGCATAACGAAAATTGCATTAACAAGTGTACATGCGGTTTATGATCGACTCCACTCTCTTGGTGTTCCTGCCATTCGAATGGCTGATCCGCAGGTTTCCTTGATTCGCGGTTTGCAATCAGCAAAAGCTCAAGGGGAGCTTATTAAGAGTAAAGCTGCTCAAGTCGCTGTTGGTTACCTTTCACTCCAAAACCATCAGCAGGACCAAATTAATACCCTTGCTCACCTGCTTAACGCATATGTTCAACCATTAAACGGAACCCTATTTGCCCTATATAGTACTCGGGGGGAAATAGATAGAAATCGCGTCATCGATTTTTTAGAAAAATGGAAAGGTCCTCTTCTAGTCGGTTTTGGTTACGGATTAACGTTGAAAGAAGCAGATCAACATGCTAAAATTGCCCTGCGTTTTGCAGAAAAAGAATTGTCCTCAAAATGTGGTTATATTCTAACCGAAGACAAGGAATTAGTTGGACCCTTCCCATATGAGCATAAACAACATAGTTTAAAAAATGACCATCCCGAGCTTTTAAACATTGCAAAGGAAACAAAGCTAAGTCCTGGCAATCTTTCTAAAATTATTGAGTTCAGTAAATCAAGGCAGTCCTTACAATTTACAACTGCTGACCTGGCCGACTATCTTCAGGTGACCCGCCGTTCCACCGAAAGAATTGTAAAAAAGCTCGCTGATAACGGTTATGTAAAGGTTGTCGGCGAAGAAATGGTGTACCACCAAGGCCGTCCAAGAGCAATTTATGAACTTAACATGCCAGCATATTAATAAAAAATAAGGAAAGTTCCCTTTAAGGTGAACTTTCCTTATTTTATTAAGCGGAGACGGTTTCGTCTTCTTTTTTAACCTGAAGCATTTCTTCATCAGTCAATTTTGTAATCGTTATTCCAGTCAGTGCATAAATCACAGAAATAATTGGTACGATCAAGTTAAAAATTGCATATGGACCATAATCTAACGCATGAACACCCAAGGTACCAAAGATAAATACGCCGCATGTATTCCAAGGGATAAACACGGAGGTAAGTGTACCGCCATCTTCAAGTGCCCGCGATAGATTTTTTGAATGAAGACCCTTATCACGATAGGCCTTTGCATACATCCGTGATGGAATAACAATCGAAATATATTGTTCAGAACATGTTGCATTTGTTGCGAAACAGGAAACGACAGTTGAAGCAACAACACCTCTAGCTGACTTCGCTAATTTTAGAATCTGATTAACAATAGCCTGTAACATTCCAGAGTTCTCTAGAATTCCACCAAAGGTCATTGCTACGATTGTCATTGAGACCGTATACATCATCGAATCAAGACCACCGCGGTTAAACAGGTTGTCCACCATTTCATTACCTGTATCAATGACAAACCCGCTCTGCAGAGCTGCGACTGCAGATGAAACGTCTCCGCCCTGAATAACTACCTGCGAGAGAAATCCAAGTGTAATACCAATAATCAATGCCGGAATAGCCGGTACCTTCTTTGCGACCAAAATAATAACTAATAATGGAACTAGTAATAAAAATGGTGAAATGACAAAGCTTTCTTGGAGAACTCCTAACGTTTTATCAATACTAGCAGAATCCATTCCTTCATTACCAAACTTCCTGCCCATAAATCCATATATCACCAAAGTGATTACGATACCAGGAATGGTAGTATAAAGCATATGACGTATATGCACAAATAAATCTGTTCCAGTTAAACCGGATGCAAGATTAGTAGTATCAGATAACGGGGACATTTTATCGCCAAAATAAGAACCAGAAATAATAGCACCCGCAATCATTGGTGCTGGAATTCCCATACTTAAGCCAATTCCCATACCCGCTACACCGATTGTTCCCATTGTTGACCAAGAGCTTCCAATTGCCAATGATACAATCATACAGATTACTGTAATTGAAACAAGAAATAGTGAAGGGGTAATGATCTTTAATCCATAATAAATCATGGTTGCTACAATTCCGCCGCCAATCCAGGCACCAATTGTTAAGCCAACGAGAATGATGATAACGATTGCAGGCAGAGCCAAGCGAATCCCCTTATACATCATTTCCTCAATTTCTGACCATTTATAACCGCAGCGCCAAGCAACGATGGCCGCAATTGATGTTCCGATTATTAATGGAATATGCGGTCCTTGTTCAAGGACGATGATCGTAATCCCCATTACCACAATCATGACTAAAAGTGGTAACATAGCCATTTTAAAACTCATCTCTTTTTTCATACACATTCCCCCGCCCAAATTAGATAGTAAATATTGTTAGCGCTTACTTGTTAGAAAATTAGTAATTGTCGTTAAATAGTCGGTAATTACATTTTATACATAGGTTAATTTTACGTCAATCAAAATTATTCATAATTTAGACAAAAAAATTGCGATGCATGATATGCATCGCAATCCTATTTTTATGCCCTGAGCAGTGTTTCAGCAAGTATCCGTGCCCCAAGGTCAAGGGCAGATGGGTTAAAGGTCATTTTTGGATGATGTAATCCTGGTTGTAGGTCAGCGCCCACACCAATCATCGTTGCTTTCAATTTTGGATTCTTTATAGTATAAAAATGAAAATCATCACTTCCGGAAGTGATTACTGGCGGTGAAAGCGCCTCATGGCCCGCAACACTCAGAATAGCTTCTTCGGCGATCGCTGCGGCTTCAGCAGAAACCTCAGCACCAGGAGTAAAATCGCTCCATTTCCATTCGATATCCACCCCATAAAGGTCTTTTAAGCTGTTCATTCCATGGTCTATTTGATCCTTCAGTTTTTCTAAAACTTCATTTTTCTGCGCCCGGACATCAATTGCAAATTCCGCAGAACCTGGGATAATGTTTAAGCTCTCTCCGCCAGCGATAACTTTTGTAAGTTTTGCAGAATAGGCTTCAAACGGTGATAGATAAATTGATTTGACGAACTGATGCAGTCCAACAATCACGTCAAGAGCGTTTTTACCTTGGTGAGGCCTGGCACCATGTGCATCTTCACCGAGGACTTTACCTTCTAGAAAGATTGCCGCTCCGTGATGAATCGAGGCAGAAACTCGTCCCATAGGAAGCTCTTCTATTGGTCGAAGGTGGATACCGAATAAGTGGCTGACGTTATCGATAGCCCCCCTTTCAATCATCGCAATTGAACCATTTCCTTTTTCCTCAGCCGGTTGAAAAATAAAACGCAGCCTTTTAGTGAGACGCTGATCCTTCAAATAAAGAAGAGCTCCAAGCACCATTGAAATAATAGCGTCGTGACCACAGGAGTGATTCCCCTGCCAAACTCCGTCCACCTCCTGCCATAAAGCATCTATTTCCGCCCGGACTGCTATCACTTCTTCTCCCTCGCCGAATTCCGCTATAAGCCCGGTTACATCAGAAAAACGAGTGTATTCTATGCCAAGATTATCTAAAATATCTGCAATTGCTTGGGATGTTTTAACCTCTTTCCAACTAACCTCGGGATGAGCATGGAAATGATCAAACCAGGTCAAAATCTGTCTTTCAAAATTTTCTGCCAACTTTACGCACTCCTATCCACAAAAAAAAAACTAATAAAGTCATATTACATCAAAAGAACTTGTTCCTACAATGTTTTTTAAAAAGGTGACAGGCACCACAGAAAGACACTTTCCACCCCAGGTGGACAGTCTTATTGTTTTTTTGATTACTCAAAGCAAATCTCACACAATATTTACGAAAAGTTAACCTTCTTTCATGTATAATCCTCTAAACCTTTTAGTTATTGTGTACATCACAAGGGACAACTTTGTATGCTGCATGTCCAATTCCTGTTGCACAAGAATAATTTTTATTCCATAAAATAATATTAAGAAAGTAAGAGTCATTACTTCTAGAAAGGAAAGATGTGGTGTTCTAAATGAAAAATTATCAGGTTTTTGATTATTCGTTTCAGAATCTTCGTGAGAAAAGCATGTCATTTGAAGAGGTATTCGAAAACATTGTAAAGTTCATGAACATAGCGCCAAGCGGGAATTATCGGTTGATGGTCGGGACGGATTCACAGGTTCATAAAAGGCATACCATTTTTATTACGGGTATTGTCATTCAAAATGCGGGTAAAGGGGCTTGGGCTTGCATAAGGAAGATTGTAATCCCAAGAAAAATGACTCATCTGCATGAGAGAATTTCCTTTGAACTTTCATTAACGGAGGACATCGTTGCATTATTTACTGAGGAAAGAAAGGATCGGTTAATCAATATCGTCCTTCCCTTTGTCTATCAGGGGGCAACTTTCACGATGGAGGGCCATATTGATATTGGTTCTGGAAAACGCAACAAAACCAGTGAGTTTGTTAAAGAAATGGTGGCCCGCATGGAGTCGATGGGTGTGGAACCAAAGATTAAACCTAATGCCTTCGTTGCCTCCAGCTATGCAAATCGGTACACAAAATAGGGACCTGAGCCATGTTGCGTTCACCAAAAAACGCACCAGGGCTCAGGTCTTTACTTTATTAATGCGAACAAGTGCTGGGTCCCTTCAAACTATACAAAGTCTTTACACTCTCTTAACACTAGGTTAAGAAAAAATTCAAATTACTCAGATAGAATATAACAAACCACTATTATTTGGAGGGATATGATGAAGATTACAGTTGCAGGAGCAGGAAATGTTGGGGTAGTTACAGCAGTTTGTTTTGCTGAAGCTGGGCATCAAGTAACCTGTATAGACACTCAAAAAGAGAAAATAGAAATGCTCGAAAAAGGACACATCCCATTCTTTGAGCCTGGACTGGAACCTTTATTAGATAAGAACCTCTCGAACGGTCAACTTTTCTTTACTACAAACCCGAACCAAGCATACTCAGAGGCCGATATCATTTTTATTGCAGTTGGAACTCCTGAAAAAAGAGATGGGGCAGTTGATTTATCTTATATTTATGCGGCTGTTTATACCATTGCTAACACAATACAGAAAGACGTAATTGTCTGTACAAAAAGCACCGTTCCCGTTGGAACAAATGATATGATCAAGCAAATTTTCCAACAGCGAAAGCCTCGTCACCTCAAGGTTGATGTAGTATCCAATCCTGAATTTCTTCGCGAAGGTTCAGCAGTAATGGATTTCTTTTTAGGGGATCGAATCGTAATTGGCGCAGATAACCCTGAAGCAGCATCAATCATGGAACAGCTCTACCTTCCATCAAAGATCCCGATACTCTTCACAGATATTCGGAGTGCAGAAATGATTAAATATGCTTCCAATGCCTTTCTTGCAACGAAGATAAGCTTTATCAATGAAATTGCCAATCTCTGCGAAAAAGTGGGGGCAAATATTGAGGAAGTCTCTTATGGGATGGGATTGGATAAACGGATTGGGACTTCTTATCTTCAGTCCGGAATTGGCTATGGAGGTTCATGTTTTCCAAAGGACACACAAGCACTCGTTCAGCTGGCAGGTAATGTCCATCATCCCTTCGAATTGCTTGAGTCCGTCATTAAGGTAAATCAGTATCAGCACTCCCTTCTAGTGATGAAGGCAAAAGAAAGAGTCGGTTCACTTAAAGGAAAAAAAGCAGCCTTGCTTGGTCTTGCTTTTAAACCAGAAACAGACGATATCCGTGAAGCTGTTTCTTTAACAATTATTAAAGAATTACTCGAAGAAGGCACAGTGATTACTGCCTATGACCCGATGGCAATTCCCAAAGCACATAAGCTTATAGGAAATTCAATTGAGTATACAACCAATATTCGTCAAGCACTTAAAGAGGCCGATTTTGCTGTCATTGCAACAGAATGGGATCAAATAAAGCACCTTCCCTTGGATGTGTACGCGGCCTATATGAAGGAACCAATAGTTTTCGATGGCCGAAATTGCTATTCCCTTAAAGATATGGAGAAGTACCCGATTACCTACGTATCGATTGGCAGACCAACTATTGAAAGTGAAAAGCGTGCCCCACAACATTAAATTAAGGGAGACACTGTCATGATGAGAAAAATCCAAACCTTATATCAATTGGAATGCAAAGTCTTTCAACAGATTAATAGCCATTTTGATAAAAGGATTATGAATCTCCTTTTCCGTACGATTACTCAAATTGGCGGTGCTCTCTTTATCAGTGTAACCACATTATTACTCATTATCTTTACATCGAATCAAACTAGACTTACAGCGATTTCAAGTGCTGCCGCCTTAGCTCTAAGTCATATACCTGTTCAACTGGTTAAAAAGCTTTTCCCGCGAAAAAGGCCCTATCTACAAATTGAAACAACAAAAATCTTACCTAATCCTTTGAAAGATCATTCTTTTCCATCTGGTCATACAACAGCTGTTTTCTCAGTTATTGCTCCATTTTTAATCCATATACCTTTATTAGCTATTGTTCTTCTTCCTATAGGGCTTGGTGTAGGATTATCGAGAATCTATTTAGGGCTTCATTATCCTTCGGACGTTATTGCAGGGGGGATTCTAGGAGCGAGCTTCGGAAGTCTCTGTTTTTATTTAGTATCCTAGAAATGATTCGGATTTTCACAACAGGAGGGGCTAAGATGAAAATTGCTATTTTCACAGATACCTTTTATCCGGAAGTAAACGGGGTTGCAAATACACTCAAAAAATTTACTGACTATCTTGAATCTCAACATATTTCCTATAAGGTTTTTGCACCTATTTCCGTTTCAAATGAATATATTTCAGATCATATTCACCGATTAAAAAGTCTATCCTTTTTCCTTTATCCTGAATGTAGATTGGCATTTCCTAACATCATGCAGCTTAAGGCGGAACTAGAGCAATTTTCTCCAGATTTGATTCATGTTGCCACTCCTTTCACTGTTGGTCTTTCCGGTGTTTATTTTGCAAAGAAACTAAATATTCCCCTTGTCGGCTCCTATCACACCGATTTCAATGACTATTTACATTTTTATGACCTTCAATTCTTAGCAAAACCACTTTGGAAATATATGAAATGGTTTCATGGTTCTTTTAAAAAACTCTTTGTACCTTCAATGGATACGCTTGAAAAATTAAATAACCGTGGTTTCAGGAACCTAGAAATCTGGCCAAGAGGTGTAGATTGCCAAGGCTACCATCCTTATTACAAAAAAGAAATTACCCGCAAACGATTCTCCATTTCTGAGAAATATATTCTTACTTATGTTGGCAGACTGGCCCCAGAAAAGGATTTAAAAACGCTCATGAAAGTCGCTGGCTCTTTACCTCCTGAAATAAATGACCAAGTACATTGGCTCATTGCGGGCGATGGACCGCTACTTGACGAGCTCAAAATGACTGAAGTTCCAAATATGACCTTTACTGGCTATTTGAAAGGTGTTGAATTAGCCGAGGCCTATTCAGCAACAGACCTATTTGTTTTTCCCTCACCCACTGAAACCTTTGGAAATGTTGTTCTGGAAGCTCTTGCAAGTGGGACACCTGTGATTGGGGCGAACGCGGGCGGAGTGAAAAATATTATTTCGACGGGCGTTACCGGATATTTGTGTGAACCGGGGAATGCAGAGGATTTTATCAAAAATATTCTTCACTTGTTAGACAATGAACCTTTACGAGTTCAAATGGCGAGAAACGCTAGAAAGTATGCACTTACACAAAAATGGGATCAGATTTTTGAAGACGTTATTAACCAATATTCTAATGTTATCAATGAACCCGCCAAAAAAATATATGCTTGAAGCTAAGGGGGAAAAGTAATGGATACATTTTCTCACATTATCATTGGCTTCGGCCTTGGTGCTCTTGCTCAAATTGATCCTGTGGTTACAAACAATAGTGCCTTATCGGCAGCCGTCCTAATCGGAACAGTAGTGGGATCTAACGCACCTGATTTTGACTTTATGTATCGTTTGAAGGGAAAAGGCAGTTATTATCGAAATCACCGGGGGTGGTCACACTCATTGCCGGCAATCCCTATATGGAGCATACTTACTACCTCAGCTATTTTGCCATTCTTCCAAGTCAACTCTATCTCCCACTTATTCTTATGGATTTTGCTTGCCGTTACATTACATGTTCTTTTAGATTTGTTTAATGTAAATGGTACACAGGCATTACGCCCGTTTTCTAAAAAATGGCTGTCCTTAGATTTCCTTCCTTTAGTTGATCCATATATCATTATGCTCCATGTCCTCGGATTTAGTTTGCTTCCTTTTTTTGATACAGGGAGAGTCTTTTCTTTCGTTTATTTAGGAATTGTCTTTTACCTTTTCATTCGGTTTCTATCTACTCAATATACGAAATGGAAGCTTAGCCAGCATTTCCAAAATGCGTTGCAGATAAAAATGATTCCTAAAACAGCAGCTTTCCACTGGAATATTATGATTGAAACAACTCAGGATTTTTTATTTGGGTCTTATTCGCAAGGAGAATTATGGATAGAGCATACTTTTTCAAAGAAAATAGACTATCCAGGATTGGTTTTAAACAGCAGTATGGATCATCAGGTGGATAACTTCCTTAAAAGCACCCATTTTGCCTACCCCTTTGTTCAAAAAAGAAAAAACGGCTATTTTATATACTGGAAAGACCTTCGTTTTCGGTCCAAGAAATTTTTTCCGAAGCTCGCAATCATGTTCATATCTCTAGATAATCAGAACCAAGTTTCCTATACTGGCAAACTAACCTCTATTAAACAATACAAAAAGGTCATTAAAATGTTGGAAACATCCATAAAATAAATGCCTGAGCCCCTGATTATTGGGGCTCAGGCATTTATTTTATTATGGAAGTTCTGGTTTGTTAAAAATCGGCGGCTCTCCACCCAGGGTTTTTATAAAGGCCAATAAATCTGCTTTTTCTTGGTTTGTTAAGCCAATAGGACTCATGAATTTTTGGATAAAAAAGCTCTTATTGGGGTGGTCATCGCCGCCGCGTTCATAGTAATCAATTACTTCTTCAAGTGTAGCAAGACTGCCATCCCTCATATATGGTGCAGTATGCGTAATTCCATATAATCCAGGCGTGCGAATTCGGCCTAAATCCTCTTCTTGCTTTGTAACCGCTTTTCGGCCTTCGTCTTCAGTATTGAGACCAATATTGTAAAAATTGTTATCAGAAAGGTTTGGTCCATTGTGACAGGTCACACAAAGGGCTTTTCCTGTGAACAATCGGAGACCGCTGACCTCTTGTTTCGTTAATGCCTCTGTGTCCCCTTCCAGAAACCTGTCGTAAGGAGTATCCTTTACAACAATTTGCCTTTGGAAAGCAGCTAGAGCTTTTGCAATATTTTGTTCTGTTATTCCGTCGTTAAAAGCCGCTTGAAAACGTTCTTGGTACCCTTTGATGGCTGATAACTCTTTAATAAGTTCATCCAGCGGCTGGTTCATCTCATTGGGATTTTGAATGGGACCCAATGCCTGCTCCTCTAGAGATGCCGCTCGCCCATCCCAAAAGTTGGACGTGTAATAACCGGAGTTAATTACAGTTGGGCTGTTCCTTGCTCCATTACCGCCTGTATATTTATCAAAGGTCGGTTTTGCATCGCCATACCCCAAATTCGGGTCATGACAAGTTGCGCAGCTAACTTGATTATTCCCTGAAAGTCTCGGATCAAAAAATAACGCTTGTCCAAGTTCAAGCACTTCGGGCTTCATCGGGTTATCCTCTGGAATCGGTATACCTCCTATAGGTATAAGCGTCGTATGATTTCGAAGGCTGTCTAGAAGCTCTTCAGGAGTAATCTCACTGTTCTGCACTGCCTCCTGCTTCTCTGATGGAAGATTAGTCGGAGCCTTTACCTTCTCCTTCTCCCCACATGCCGACAATCCAATACATATTAATAAAGTAATAACTGCGCCTTTCACGATTCTCTTCATATTTAGAGTGCTCCTCTGGTTTTAATATCTTATCACCATTATAAAATTGGTTTTATTAAAAAATAGCACCCGAATGTGAAGAAATTAGCAAACAATTACAGAAAGGACTGTCCGCCTGAGGTGGAAAGTGTCCACGGGCGGTGCCTGTCACCGAGTAAAATCGCTCGGTGACAGGCACCAACCTCAGGAACCAGCCTCACTTCAGAATGTCAAAGATGATTTTGGCGTGGTCGGTGTTGTCGATTTGCCCTTTGAAGCGTTCACTTCCTGGTCCGAAGGCATAAACGTTTACATCTTCACCTGTGTGTCCTTTTGTTGTCCAGCCTGTGAAGGAACGAATGTTAATGATTTCTTCAATGACATTGTCGATGTTTTTTGCTTTTTGTGTTCGTGCTGCACTTTCGACTAATTTTATTTCGTTACTTGTTAATGGAAAGTCGATATATTTCGTTAACGTATCTTTCACATTTGCTCCCTTAGCTATTTTCATAGCGATATAATCCGGTGTCCGCTTCACTGCTTTTACCACAGAACTAAACCAATTATATTGCCCATGTGACCCTATCGTGTATCCCCCTGTTGAATGGTCAGCTGTTGCGATCACTAATGTACGTCCGTCCTTTTTTGCAAAGTCGATAGCGACTTTAAATGCTTTTTCGAAGTCTTCCACTTCACTCATAGCACCTACAATATCATTGTCATGTCCTGCCCAGTCAATTTGACTTCCTTCAATCATTAGAAAAAATCCATTATCATTCTTACTGAGTCTCTCTATCGCTGAACCTGCCATATTCGCTAGGGAAGGAACGCTCTTTGGTCGATCAATCATTTTCGGGAGGCCGCCATTTGCAAATAACCCTAACACCTGGGGATTATGGTCGTTCTTCATCTCCTCGAGGTTTGTTACATAGCTGTAGCCATCTTTAGCAAACTCCTCTACTAAGTTCCTATCTTTCCTGATTAACCAGCCTGATCCACCGCCAAGTAATACATCTATCTTATGATTACCATTTACTAAATCATCATAATAATCATCCGCAATCGCGCTCATATTTTTCCTTTGGGCAACATGCGCACCAAAGGCTGCAGGGGTACCATGGGTAATTGGCGCAGTGGCAACGAGCCCTGTTCCTTTCCCTTTTTCCTTTGCAGCTTCAAGGACTGATTTTAATTTTGAGTGATCATTTCCTATTCCAATTGCTCCATTATGGGTCTTTACACCGGTCGCCATCGCCGTTGCCGAAGCAGCAGAATCAGTCACATTATACCTGGGATCATTTGGAAAGGTCGTCTGTTGGCCAACAAGATACGGGCCAAATTCTGTTGATTCTAGTTCTATGGTGGCCGGGTTATCCTTTAAGTAACGATATCCTGATGTGAAGGAAACCCCCATCCCATCACCAATAAGAAATATAATATTTTTAATTTCCCCATTTCCTTCATTCACAGTGGCGGCTCTGCTGGTACTAAAAGAGGACGTCAAAATAAGGGATAAGCTGATAACCATCATAAATATCCACTTTACCAAAAGTTCCATATTCCATTTTCCTCCAGATGTAGTAAATGCTATTTATTATGGTTAGATGATTAAAAAATTATCCATTTGAATACTTTCCTATCAAAAATATCATCCAAAAACTCTCTATAAATCAAAAAAGGATTGGGACCAAATCTGGTGCCAATCCCTTTTTTGTTTGAAGCGTCCGCCTGAGGTGGACACTGTCCACGGGCGGTGCCTGTCACCATCATTGCCACCATCGCAAATCTATCGAAATATCAAAATAAAACATCTATTAACTAGGAAAAAATTAATATATGATTAATTTTTATAAGGAGGGTTTTTATGGACAGAGACACAATTTTAAATCTCTATAATCAACACTTACGGATTGAATTGATTGAGCCAGATTCTCTAATGGAACGGACCGATTCTGTTATTAGGAAGGTTTCGTTAACGACTGAACCAGGGTTTATCTCTTATTCGAAAATGGATGAAACGAATGCCGACCGTGTCATAGAGGAGCAAATTGCTTATTATAAAAACTTAAAGCAACAATTCGAGTGGAAGGTTTTTGATTACGATCAACCTTTAGATTTAATAGAGAGACTGCGAAAAAAGGGCTTTACACTAGAAGAATCCGAGGCACTCATGATTTCTGACTTAACTGAAACAAATCAGCTGCTTCCTATTCCGATTCTTCCGGAAGTAAGAAAAATTATGACGGAACAGGAAATCTGGGAAATTATCAAACTAGAGGATGAAGTTTGGAACCACAATCACCAGGATTTAGGTGAGCGTCTTATTCGGGATTTTAATGACAGTTCTGCTAACCTTTCCCTCTATGGGGCCTTTGTTGATGGAAAATTAGTTAGTGCAGCTTGGATGTATCATCATGAAGGCACACCATTTTCAAGTCTTTGGGGAGGTTCAACCTTAGCTGATTACCGCAAGAAAGGCTTTTACAGTTCGCTCCTAGCGATCCGTGCACGTGAAGCTGTTGAGTGCGGTTATCCGTTACTTACGGTCGATGCCAGTTCTATGAGCAAACCCATTCTTGAAAAGCATGGTTTCCGCTGTTATGGTTATTCAACACCATGCATGTCACCAAAATTTGAATAAGTATTTAAAAATCCCTAGGAATCGAATCCTAAGGATTTTTGTTTAATAAATGGAGTTTTAAATCTAAAGGCTCTTCCATAAGCTTGCGAATTTCATTTGGAACGGTAACTTTCGTCCTTTTTTCGCGGTCAATTGTCGCTAGAACAACCTCAGCAGTAACGACCTGTTCATCACGCTGATTCATCACTGTCTGCTTGAGTGTCAAGCTAGTATTCCCCACCCGTTCAAGCGCTGTTAAAATCCGGAGCCGGTCTCGGTCGAAGATTTCTTTCTTAAAATCAGCACTAATATGTACTAAAACTGATTCTACACCAATAAATACACTATATTTATACCATTCAGAACGCGCGTCATCCAGATATTCATATAGTTTTACATTACTAACATGATAAAAATCCGACTGAGCTATAATTTCCCTTTCTGTATAAGCCATCCAACCATCCCCTCATAACTTGATATGATATATGTATTTCGCTTTGTATAGTTGGAAACCCTGCATAAATGATAAAAGCCTGACTCATTATTGAATCAGGCAACCTCTATGTTATTTAATCCGGCAGTTTTTGCATACCTTAATGGTTTGGTTTGTTTCTGTTTTATACGGATATAACAGCTTAATTCTTGTCCTCCCACACAAAGGACATGTCCCTCGGCCTCTAGATGGCAGGTAGTTTATTGTCTTTCCTCTGTTTCTCTTTGCCATTTTCAATCCATCCTTATCCATAATTATTCTTGTCTCTTTATCAAATGTTGGACTTGCATAAAGATTGTTAGGCATACAATTGTTTTTTACAAAATCATTCCGATTTTGTTCATACATAGTGGACTTCCATTCGCTCATATAATGGTCGGGTGGAGGTGGAGTTATGGTTAAGCGCGTGTTGGCTCTGGTGGTTTTTGGTTGTTTACTTGTTTTGGCTGGATGCGGGGGGCCGGTTCAGGACGACATTTTGAATTATATAAATAAGGAATTGAAGACTGCACAGGAACTGGAGGATAAGGCTGTTTCGGCATATGAGGGTGTTGCAGGGGCGAATTATAAGGATGACCCAACCATGCATGATGCCCTGGTTAACGAGGTAATTCCGAACTACACTGAATTAATTAATGAATTAGAGAGCGCAAATATTGAAAGTGATGAATTGAAAGAAATCCATGAGATATACCTTTCTGGAGCAAATCTTCAGCTAAGTGCCTTTGAAAAAATTAAAGAAGCTATAGAGAAACAAGATTCAAATATGATTGAAGAAGCCAACCAATTATTAGAAGAAGGTCGTCTGCAAATTGAAGACTATAATAAAAAGTTAGATGAATTGGCACAAGAAAATAACGTGGAGATTGAAAAGAAATAAAACAAAAGAGGCTGACAGAATGCGATCACAGCATGTGACCATTCATGTCAGCCTCTTTTGACGTCATTCATAATTTATCCTTTTACATAATAAAGATCGTGACTGGATTCAACAACATACTCAGGCTTCTCTGCCTTGGGCTTCGCCTTATGACCGGCGATATGCTCTGGACTCTTCTCCCAATTTTTCCAATCCTCTTCAGATTCCCATTGAATCATAACCATTACTTCCTCTTCACCGCGACGAACCTTTTTCACCAAAATCTGTTTTCCAATGTATCCAGGCCGCTGAGCCATCAAGCCGCCACGATTTGAAAAGTTCTCGACTACCTGCTCACTAAATCCCTCTTTCACTACAATTCTTCTAATTTGATAAAACATAAAAACCCTCCCTAAAAGTAAAGCCAGGTAGGATACCTGGCTCGTAATTTTATAATGCAGCTTCGATTTCTTCAGCCATAAGTTTTACAGATTGTAGTCCGCCTCCGCTTAGGTACCAAGCATCTGGATCTAAGTAGATGATTTTATTTTCTTTGAAGGCAGTTGTCTTTTTGACAAGTTCATTTTCAATTACTTTTTCAGCACCGGCTTCGCCGCCTACTGCTGTGTTACGGTCAATGACAAACAATACGTCTGGATTTGTCTCCATAATGTATTCCATGGTAATGCTTTGACCATGCGTTGATACTTCAATTTTCTCATCTGCTGCTCCGAAACCAAATACATCATGAATGACGCCAAAACGTGAGCTTGGTCCATAGGCACTTACTTTTCCTTCATTTGCTAAGACGATTAACCCTTTTTTATCAAGTGCAGAAGCTTTTTTATTTAACTCATCAACACTTGCTTTAATCTCTTCTATTCTGCTAGCCACTTCATCCTTCTTGTCAAAAATTTCACCAACAAGGTTCATGTTTTTCTCAAATGACTCCATGTATTTTGTATAATCTAATTCCACATAAACAGTTGGAGCAATTTCTGCAAACTGTTCGTATAATTCAGCTTGGCGCGTAGTGATGAAAATAACATCCGGCTGCATCGCATGAATCGCTTCAAAATCAGGCTCTTTTAAGCTTCCAACGTTCGTATATCCTTCACCAGCGTATTTTTCTAAGTAGGCAGGGACTGCTGTCTGTGGAACTCCAATTACTTCCACACCAAGTTCATCTAGTGTATCTAAAATTCCAAAGTCAAAAACAACTATTTTCTCTGGATTTTTGTCAATTTCCACCTTGCCATACTTATGTTCAATCGTCATTTTTTCAGCCGCTGCAGGTTTTGCATCGGTTGTTTCTGTTTTGCTTTCTTCCTTTGACCCACAAGCTGCTAATAATAAAATCATTGATGCCATTAAAACTAAAAAACTCCACTTTTTCATCCCTAAATCTCTCCTTTTTTCATGAGCTAAAATAAACACAAATTCTGCAGCCATCCATTTTCTGAATGGGAATATCCATATCGTAAATCTCTTTTAATGCGGCTGATTCAATAATTTCTTCTGTAGGTCCATCTTTCACAACCTTACCATCCTTCATCGCTACAATACGATCGGAGTAAACAGACGCAAAGTTGATATCATGAAGCACGATGACAACAGTTTTACCAAGCTCATCAACCAGACGGCGCAGTATTTTCATAATTTGAACGGAATGCTTCATATCTAAATTGTTTAAGGGTTCATCAAGCAAAATGTACTCTGTATCCTGAGCGATAACCATCGCGATAAATGCGCGCTGCCTTTGACCACCTGATAACTCATCTAAAAAGTTATCCTGCATATCGGTTAGGTGCATATATTCAAGCGATTGCTCAACCATCCGTTCGTCTTCTTCTGTTAATCGTCCCTTAGAATAAGGAAAACGTCCGAAGGATACTAGTTCACGAATCGTCAAACGAACATTCATGTAATTGGACTGTTTTAAAATCGAAACCTTCTTGGCAAAATCATTAGACTTCATCTTTTTCACATCAAATTTGTCAATCAGCACTTCACCAGTATCTGAATCAAGAAGACGGCTTACCATTGATAGTAAAGTCGATTTGCCTGCTCCATTTGGACCAATAAAGCTCGTGATTTTCCGCGGCTGAATATCAACGGTTACATCCTCAACGACCGACTTTTTACCATATAACTTTGACAAAGCTCGGACCTGTATCATGCAGCTTTCCTCTCCTTTAGAAGTAAATAGATGAAGTACACTCCACCAATAAAGTTAATAATGACACTTAGCGTTGTTGAAAAAGTAAAGACTCTTTCAACCACCCATTGTCCGCCAACCAGGGCGATGATACTCATAAGAATCGAGCCCGTTATCAGGGTGGTATGTTTGTATGTTTTGAAAAATTGATAAGATAGATTGGCTACAATTAATCCGAAAAAGGTAATCGGTCCTACCAATGCAGTTGAAATTGAAATGAAAACTGCAACAATTACAAGCATTTTCTTGACAATCGAATCATACGGAACCCCTAAATTAATCGCTGTATCCCTGCCTAAAGACAAGACGTCTAAATACCTTAAAAAACGCCATGCATATATCATCACAAGGGTAACGATGATAATAGCCAGCCAGACTAAGTCTGAATTAATATTATTAAAACTCGCAAACATGCGGTCTTGAACAATCTGAAATTCATTTGGATCAATCAACACTTGGAAAAAAGTAGAGATACTAGAGAAAAACGTTCCTACAATGATTCCCACAAGTAATAAAAAGTAGATTGGCTGACTGCCCTTTTTAAATAGAAACTTATATAAAAAGAGTGCAAATACGATCATTACGACAACAGAGAGTAAAAAATTCACCTGTTTATTGACGATAAACATATGACCGGAGCCCAAAAAGAAAATAATTAATGTTTGTAAGAGCATGTATAGGGAATCCAATCCCATGATGCTCGGTGTTAAGATTTTATTATGGGTAATCGTCTGAAACACAACCGTTGCATAAGCGATTGTTACACCTGTTAAAACCATTGCCAGCACTTTTATCGTTCGTTTTGGCAGGGCGTATCCAAAGCTGCCGTTTAAATCATGAAATAAATAGATGGCACAAGCTCCCGCAGCGATCAGTGCGAGTATGACCAATTTTAATGAGTTACGCATATGCCTTCCTCCGGAACAGTAAGAATAAGAAAATTCCGCTTCCGATTACACCAACCATGAGACTGATCGAAATCTCATATGGATAAATGAGCACCCGGCCCAATATATCGCAAATCAGAAGGAATATAGCTCCTAGGAGTGCGGTATGCGGCAATGTTTTTTGTAAATGATCGCCTTTGAAAATGGATATGATATTCGGAATAATCAAGCCTAAAAACGGAATGATTCCCACTGTCAAAACAACCGTCGTGGTCACCAGTGCAACCAATATCAGACCAATATTTACAATCCGGCGATAAGCAAGCCCAAGATTTTTTGAAAAGTCCTCACCCATACCAGCCACAGTGAAACGGTTAGCATAGAAATAAGCAATGATTAATATCGGTAGACTTATGTAAAGGAGTTCATATCTTCCCTTCATAATCATTGAAAAATCACCCTGAAGCCAAGCAGACATATTTTGAATGACGTCAGCACGATACGCGAAAAAAGTCGTTACAGAGGACAAAATATTCCCAAACATCAACCCAACAAGCGGGATGAAAATAGCATCTTTAAACTTGATTCGATCAAGAATTTGCATAAACAAAAATGTACCTGCAAGTGCAAAAGCAAAGGCTACTGCCATTTTTTCAAGCATGGTTGCATTTGCAAACAACAGCATAGAAACAAGGATACCAAGCCTTGTTGCGTCAAGAGTTCCTGCCGTCGTCGGTGAAACAAATTTGTTTCGGCTGAGCTGTTGCATAATCAAACCTGCAATACTCATCCCAGCTCCTGCAAGCAGGATTGCTATTAGCCTTGGCAGTCGGCTGATAAGGAAAATCTGGGTCTCCTCAGATTGGAAATCTAACAAGTCCAATGGTGATATACTGCTGACCCCAACAAACAAGGAAACAGCAGATAAGAGTATTAATCCTAGTAGTAAATATCTTTTCTTCATCATCGCAGTCCCCAACATTTCTATTATTCTCTCATTCTCATTCTAATCGAGAATTCTTATCACTTAGAAACAAAAATAAATGACATTGAAAATCATTATCAACGTCCTATACATTTGATTATAAACAGTGTAATTTGTATAGTCAATAAACAATCAAGAACTATTTTCACTGATTTCTGAATAATTTGTGACATAAATATGGTTTTAACCTCGTAAATCTTCAATAGAGTGCTTTACCTTAAGGATTAAAATACTATTTGGAGGAGAAATCCCTTTCAATGGGGAATTAGTAATAATTAGGTAAAAAGTAATAGCTTAGCCTCAGCGGTCACTGCATTAATTTCTAGAATCTTAGATAGTTAGAGATATAGAAAAGGAGCTCCTTACATGAAAAATCATCAACCCCCAAAAATAGCATTGGTAAGCCTCCTTTTAATCTTTCCCATCTACTATGCTTCTATCTCTCCGATAAAAACGAGCGCAGAATATAAATCGGATGTTCACGTGGATCGGACAGTAGTTGTATATCAAAAGGGGACCCTTATGAAAGAAAGCATATTATTATCCGTTCCAGCATTAATGCAATTTCCTGAACTTCCACGTGGCTGTGAAGTGACCAGCCTGGCAATGTTATTAAATTTTGCAGGAGTTCCAGTTGACAAGCTCACTCTTGCAGATGAAATACCCAAGGTACCCTATCTAAGTGATGGCATTTATGGAAATCCCCATCAAGGATTTGTCGGCAATATGTACACCTATAATGAACCTGGATTAGGTGTTTATCATGAGGTCATCGAGGACCTTGCAAATCAATACCTCCCGAACCAAATTGATAATATAACCGGAGATCCTTTTTCTTCTGTGCAAAAAAAGCTTAACGATGGTAAACCCGTTTGGGTGATAGTCGGCAGCACATATACCTATTTACCGGAGAAACACTGGGTAACTTGGACTACAAATGAGGGTGAAATCAAAATCACGCGAAAAGTCCATTCGGTCCTTGTAACGGGGTATGATGAAAACCATGTGTATTTTAATGATCCCTTTTTTCCCGACCAAAATAGATCTGCAGATTTTCAAAACTTTGTAACAAGCTGGGCCCAATTCGGAAGCCAGGCTATAACGTATTGAAAAAAAGATGGTGCCTGTCACCATCTTTTTTTTGTCTATTTTTTCTTGATAATGGAAAACCTAGCAATGGATATAATTTTTAGAAAGGAGTGATTTTTCTTGGAAGCAAACTTGAAAGTTGGGGACATGGCCCCTGAATTTTCATTACCCGCAACCACAAAGGACCCCCTATCTCTTTCAGAGTATCGAGGAAAGATGAATCTGGTGGTTGCTTTTTATGGAATGGATTTTACTCCAGGCTGAATTAAAGAAATCGCCTCTTGGAAAGAGGACTACAAAAGATTTGAACAGTTAGGTGCAGAGGTGATTGGAATCAGTGCCGACCATATTCACTCGCACCGAGTTTTTGCTGCCAGTATGGGGACATTGCCCTATCCTCTAGCTTCCGATTGGAAGAGGCAGACAATCAAAGATTACAAGGTGTTTAACGAAAAAGGTGAAGTCGCCATCCGCTCCGTCTTTGTTATCAATAGAGATGGAATGATCACCTATATCAACACTTCCTTTAAAGCAGATAAAAAAGAGGATTACGAAGCTGTATTTTCAGAGCTTGAAAAGTTAACTACGCATTAAACGAAAACATCTCCCGATTATTCGAGAGATGTTTTATTAATGAACGAGCTTTAAACCCACGACTGAGAAAATAATTCCTAGAATACACGCTGTTCGAAGCCAGCTTTTTGATTCCTTAAAGAATACCATTCCAACAACTGCTGCCCCAACCGTTCCAATCCCTGTCCATACGGCATAGGCCGTTGATAGCGGTATCGTTTCCATTGCTTGAACGAGCAGCTGGAAACTCATAATAAATCCTCCAATTAGTATGAGATAATTCACAATGTTACCTTTATCGGCCGTTCTTTTCAAACCGATAACCCCAACAACTTCAAAACATCCTCCTAAAATAAGCATCAGCCAATCCATTAAATCTCACCTTCCTTATTTGTTAATTTCAAGCCAATAATACAAGCCAACAGTAATAAAATAAGGAGTATTCTTAATGGACTGACAGAGCCATTTTCAAAGATAACCTCGACAATGACAGTTCCTATAGTACCAATCCCGGCAAAAACAGCGTATACCGTCCCAACCGGAATAACTCTTGTAGCTCTAATAATTAAATCAAAACTTAATAAAATGGCTATAAGAACAACAAGGGAAGGAACTTCATCATATTTAAACCCGCTTGCCCAGACCACCTCAAGAAATCCTGCAATTATAACGTACAACCATGCTTTGGATTCACTCGCTGTATTTGAATTTGTTATTGTTTTTGATTCATTCATCGTATCTATATTTCCTCTCTTTCTTTACCTTGCTCCATCTTATCAAAATATCATTT
This sequence comes from Bacillus sp. 7884-1, assembly GCF_002272245.1. GTDB lineage: Bacteria > Bacillota > Bacilli > Bacillales > Cytobacillaceae > Neobacillus. The sequence continues at coordinate 34,184 of NZ_NPDD01000063.1, forward strand.
GCATATCACTTCATATGTAAGTATCATGCTAATTGAAGTCATTTTTTGGAATGGAGTCATACATAATGAACCCTAAACAAGATGGTTTAAAGCCATTTATTTCGCTTATTTTATCCGCCAAAATCCCCAAGCTTGCATTAGGTATCGGATTGACTGCAAGCCTAATTACCACACTTGCGGGCCTTCTTGTTCCTGTACTAACCAAAAACTTAGTAGATGGCTTCTCGGTATCCTCCTTAAGTGTTCCGCTTATGATTGGAATTGGAGCAGCTTTTATTTTCCAAGCGGTCATAAACGGGGTATCGATTTACCTTTTAAGCTTTGTTGGTCAAAAAATTGTCGCCCGGCTCCGTGAACGGATGTGGGTCAAATTAATCCGTTTACCCGTAAGCTATTTTGATAAACAATCCAGTGGTGAAACCGTCAGCCGTGTTATCAACGATACGAGTATTGTCCGTGATTTAATTTCAAATCACTTCCCACAATTCATTACAGGTATTATTTCGATTATCGGCGCCATTACAATTCTCCTGATTATGGATTGGAAAATGACATTATTAATGTTAATATCTGTTCCTCTTACCTTTATTATTATGATGCCGCTTGGCAGGAAGATGGCGAAGATTTCTCGTGGTTTACAGGATGAAACGGCCACCTTTACCGGTAATATTCAACAAACGTTGAGCGAAATCCGATTAATGAAGGCTTCAACAGCAGAAAAGCATGAAGAGACAAAAGGATTATCAGGAATCGAAAAATTACTAGGGTTTGGTTTAAAAGAAGCACGGATTACGGCTTTAATCGCTCCCACCATGTACCTTGTTGTCATGATTGTAATCGTGATGATTATTGGATACGGAGGCATGCGAGTGGCAAATGGAACGATGTCCACCGGGTCACTTGTTGCATTCTTACTTTATCTTTTTCAAATTATTTTTCCAATTACAAGCTTCGCTATGTTCTTTACACAATTACAAAAAGCAAAAGGAGCCACCGAACGGATTATTGATATTTTAAACCTTCCTCTTGAAGAAGGACAAAAAGGAATGGAATTAGACATCGGTAATAAACCTATTCTAGTTAGGAATGTTTCTTTTTCCTATAGTGAAGATGAACCTGTTCTTGAAGATGTGTCATTTGAAGCCCAGCCTGGGGAAATGATTGCATTTGCAGGACCAAGCGGCGGCGGGAAAACTACCATGTTCGGCTTACTTGAACGCTTCTACGAACCGACCTCAGGCAAAATAATAGTTGGCGATATCCCAATCACTGATTTATCAGCTGAAACCTGGCGCAGTCAAATTGGTTATGTTTCACAGGAAAGTGCGATGATGGCAGGAACCATCCGCGAAAATTTATGTTACGGGCTGACGAGTGATGAATCTATTTCTGATGAACGGCTTTGGGAAGTTTGTGAGATGGCGTATGCAAGTGAATTTATTAAATCCTTTTTGGATGGATTAGACACAGAGGTTGGTGAACGCGGGGTAAAACTTTCTGGCGGGCAAAGACAGCGCATTGCCATCGCACGAGCCTTTTTACGTGACCCTAAGATTTTAATGATGGACGAAGCAACGGCAAGCTTAGACAGCCAATCAGAAGGAATTGTGCAGCAGGCTTTATCCCGATTAATGGAAGGCCGTACTACCTTTGTCATTGCTCACCGCCTATCAACCATAGTGGATGCGGATAAGATCATTTTTATCGAAAAAGGGCGAGTAACTGGAATTGGCACCCATCACGAATTAACACAATTCCATGATTTATACCGTGAATTTGCAGAACAACAACTAACAAGTCAAGAAAATACAAAAAAGGTGCATTAAGCTAAGCTTAACGCACCTTTTTCATCCTAGACCTGAGGCTGCTTCTCTGTCATTGACAGATTTGCCCCCTCCTCTTTTATTTTAAAAAGAGGAACGATTAGTAAAGCACCAAGCAAAAATAATATACCTGAAAGGGTGTAGACCCCAGATAACGTCATGGGAACTTTTATTACTCCTGCCACTGACATTCCAATTACCATCGTTCCCATAAACAATGGATTAAGTACACCATTTACCCTCCCTATGAACGCTTCTTCTGTATACTTAAGAATAATCGTGTTAATTCCAATATGAATACATGGGAAGAACATGCCGTTTAATACTTGTAAAACAAGCGTCAATACAACACTGGTAGACCAGCCTACCCCAATCGTAAAAAACATACTTGCAAAGATTCCAAGTGCCAAGAGCTTTTGCGGAGAAATTTTCTTGGAAAAAGCCATAACAATTCCGCCGCCAAGTAACATACCAGCACCATTTGCCATTAATAACCACTGTAGAAACTCTTTTGGCATTTGCAATTTCTCCATTGTTACAAATATCGCAAGGGGTGAAATCAGTCCCACCGCTAAACCACAAACTGTAAAAACGCTGCCCATTGATTTTAATATCTTTTTGGATAGGACATAGCGGAAACCATCAGCGAGCTCTTTCTTAAAATTATTCTCAGCATTCGATTTTTCCTTCTCTAAATCACGGGGAAGGAACATTAATACAAGCCCGGAAAGTAAAAACATCGCTCCCATAACGCCGATTGATACGTAGATTCCAAACCTTTGATAGACGAGTGTTCCTATAACAGGACCAATTACCATAAAAATTGCCATCAACGATTGGAACATGGCCATAACAGATTGTAATTGCTCACCAGGAACATGCTGCTTTAATAGCTTCATTGCCGAAGGCATGGAAAACTGTGATAGAATGGCTGAAACGAGTGTTGCTAAGAATATTGCCTGCCAAGACCCATATAGAAGTGCTAACAACACTAACCCAATGGAGACAGCAGATAACATATCACACCAAACCATTGTTAGTTTAGGCTTCCAACGGTCTGCAAATGTTCCGCCAATAAAAGAAAAGATAAAGATCGGTGCAAATTCAACTACAGAAATTAATGAAACATATACCGGATTATTATTAGTAATATCGGTAACATAAAGTAAAATGGCAAAGTTTCTTATCCAAATTCCTAACTGCAGTAAAAAGTTTGAAGACATAATAGCTAAAACAATTCTATTGCTAAAAATACTTCCTGCAGGCTTTCCTGTTGGAAGCGTCACTGACCCCTCTTGATTATTAACCTCCATCTTATTCCTCCCTAAGAACGTTATAAAGTTATTTTTGCCAAAATTCTGCATAATCATATCATATTGGAAAATTTATTTCAGCGGAATACCAAGGTTTCAGAAAATTAATATTTATTTCTCTACTATTAGTTGATAGAATTGTAGAGTTTTGATAAGTTTAACGAATTTCCGAAAGAATTCCCCTTCCTCAAGCTCAAGGATAGGGAGGGGATGAATTTCGGTTAGCGTATGCCGAAGGCTTTGCTTTGTGTTCTTCACTGCTCAGTCGTATAATAAAATAGGGGTTAAAACAGTGAAATTAGACACAAATAATCATTCAGTATTCAAGTTAAATTATCACCTTATCATGGTTGTGAAGTATCGAAGAAGTGTAATTGATGATACTATTTCAACAAGATTAAAAACCATATTTGAAAATATTGGGGAAAAGTATCATATTACTATTAAAGAATGGAATCACGATATTGACCACGTTCATGTTCTTATTACAGCTAAGCCTAATACAGAGCTTTCAAAATTCATTAATGCTTATAAAAGTGCCAGTTCAAGAAAGATTAAAAATGAATTTCCTAAAATCAGACAGAAATTATGGAAAGAATACTTTTGGTCTCAAAGCTATTGCCTGCTAACTGTAGGTGGAGCACCGTTAGGAATTCTAAAACAATATATTGAAACGCAAGGACAAAAATAACTGGAGGTGATGACAGTGTTGTTGAATCAAAAACACGAGATTTTTCCAACAGAAAAACAAAGAGAAATGTTAGACCGTTGGCTACAATTCTGTCGTCAAACCTACAATTCTGCACTTCTAGACAAAGAACGCAAATATAAAAAAGCCAAAGAAAAATACAATCGATACGACATGCAAAGACAACAAACTTCTGATAAGAAGAAATATCCGTTTCTAAAAGAAGTACCTTCTCAACTTATACAGGAAGTTTTTGTACGGTTAAAAAAGGCGTTTGATAATTTCTTTCGTAAAGATGCAAAATATCCCAAACAAAAAAAGTATAAAGATTATACGAGTATGACGTTTCCTCAATTTGGATCCAATAATAAGGGCAAAAGGATGGCCATGTCTTTTTCTGATAATAGCAAGCTATACAATACAAAACTAGGCAAAATAGATATTCTGTTTCATAGACCCATAGAAGGAACAATCAAACAACTTATCCTCAAACGTCAAGGTAAAAGATGGTACGCTATTTTCTGTGTCGAAAGACTAGCGATATCACCTATTATTGATACGAGTAACTCAATAGGAATTGACGTTGGACTAAATAAGTATGCCGTTCTTTCTAACGGCTTAGAGTACGAGAATCCTAGGTTTCTTCGCAAGAAAGAAAAAAAACTAAAGAAAGCACAACGCACCCTTTCTAAAAAGAAAAAAGGTTCTGCCAACTACATCAAACAGGTACAACGAATTCGACAATTACATGAGAAAGTAGCAAACCAACGCAAAGATTTTCTTCATAAACTAAGCTACAACCTATCGAAAGACTATTCAGTTATTTCTGTAGAAAATCTAAATATCCGAAATATGGTTAGAAACAGAAAATTGTCAAAGTCTATTTCTGACTCCGGATGGGGTATGTTCCGTAATATGTTGGCATATAAATGCGAAAAGCATGGCGGTGTACTTATAAAAATAGAACCAAATTTCACTTCACAAGATTGTTCTTGTTGTGGCAATCGAGTAAAGAAATCCCTCTCCATTCGTACTCATGTCTGTACGAAATGCGGAACGGTATTAGATAGGGATTATAACGCAAGTCTGAACATCTTACAGAGAGGTTTAGATGAATTGCTAGTGACAAACTAAATATCACAAACTGTAGGGCAAGGTTATGTCCAATCAGTATAATCTACGCCTATGGAGACTGTGTAAGACATATTGGGAAATTCCCACTATGCTACGGTCGATGAAACAGGAAGCCTCTTCTTCAATCTGACCAGAAGGTCGATAAGGAAGGGTTATTCACGAGAGAAGAGTATCTTATAGAGGTGTTTTTTATGAATAAGATTTCAGTTTCCGATTTTCTTCATCCAATTGTATTACTATTGGTTGTTTTGTTTATAAAAATTTATGCATTTCAGGTTGTAGTTTTTGAAAACACATCATTTTTTCATGTCATCCTTGTTGAGTTTCCGATGTGGGCCCTTGCTTTATCAGCCCTTATGATCTTTTTTAAAAAACGGACCTGGTTAGCTATTTGGCTTTATAACCTATTCTTATCGGTTCTGTTTATCGTCGTCGTTTATTATACTCGCTATTTCTCAACCGTTCCATCCTATTACGACGTCAAACAAATCTATCAATCAAACTCCGTTGGCGGAACCGTTGCCCTCCTCGGAAGTCCATATGACTTTTTATTTTTCTTAGATGTTGTCTTGGTCCTTCCACTTATTTGGTACTTCAAGAAAAACGCAGCATCCTTTGTTTCGGCAAAAAGATTTGCCATTGGCTTTGGCTGTATTGGACTCATTATGACGATTATCGCTTTTCGCTATCCATTGATTGATGTTTCTTATTTTGCAAAAAAGCATGGCTATATCCAATCACAATTCGTTCAGGCCTATGAAAACAGCCTTGGAACAGCTTTTGCCAGTCAAGAGCACCTGTCAGAAAAGGAGCTTGAAAAGCTAAAAGGCAATACCTTTGTTCCTGCTGATAAACACGACACCTTTGGGCTTGCAAAAAACCGTCATGTTTTTATTATCCAAGTGGAGTCCTTGCAGGAATTCACCATCAATCAAAGAATTAATGGACAGGAAATCACGCCGTATTTAAATGCTCTTATAAAAGAAAGTGCTTATTTCGATAACGTGTATCAACAAATTGGAGCTGGTAATACATCAGACGCAGAATGGCTCATGCATACTTCCTTGTATCCGGAAGGCATGGATCCCACAGTAAATACCTTGGAGGGTACGGAAATTCCAGCACTTGCTTGGACGCTGAAGAAGAACGGCTACGGTGCTGCAACCTACCATGCTGATGATATTACTTATTGGAATCGCGATAAATTATATCCAGCACTGGGATTTGATTATATCTATACAAGCAGCGAGATTCCTGACGAAAAGGAAATTGGCTTCGGTCCTGCAGATGAAGTGCTGTTTAGCTTTGTTGGGGAACAGCTGCCAAAACAGCTGAAGACACACGACAAGATGTATTCCAACATCATCACACTCACAAGTCATACACCATTTGAAATGCCAGAGGAATATGAGTTTCTAGACTTGCCGGAAAACTATAAGGATACCTACGTCGGCAACTACTTCCAATCTGTTCGTTATACGGATGAACAAATTGGGTTATTCATTAATCAGTTAAAGAAGCTTGGTATTTACGATGAGTCGGTGATTCTGATTTATGGTGATCACTCTGGCCTGCACGGTGCACCCGTTACCGATAACGATAAAATTCTTTTAAAAGAAGTCCTAGGACATGAATACAATATGCAGGACCGCTTTGTTGTACCGGTTTTATTTACGGTACCTGGTCTCTTTAAGGGTGAAACCTATTCCCATCTTGGAGGTCAAATTGACCTGATGCCGACTCTATTAAACTTGCTAGGCATAGAACATGATTCACAAATGATCGGGCACAATCTTTTTCACTATAAAAAGAATCTGTTAGGAATGCGTTATTACCTGCCTGGGGGTTCGTTTATCAGCGATAAAACCTTTTACACAGCACCAAGTGCAAAGCTTCCTGCGTCGATCTACGACCGAAAAACAATGAAGAAAACAAAGAATACCAATCGACTTCAAGAAAGAATGGATAACACCTTATCCATCATGCAGTACTCGGATTATATCCGTAAAGAACAAACAGATGAATGAGTAAAGGACCTGCATGCTAGGATGCAGGTCCTTCTTTTACTCGTTTTCTCATTGATGGAACCTCTAAATAAGTGACGATACGCCAAATCCATTCCAAAGGACCATATTGGAAATATCGAAGCCAGATGACACTAAAGATAAGCTGGATAACATAAATCGTTAGACAAAGAATCAGAGATTGGAGATAGGTTAATGACTCAAACAAGTTGAATAGATAAGCAGCTAAGTAGATAAAGACAGTTTGAAATATATAATTTGTCAACGCCATCCGCCCATAGCTTTTCAAAGGGGATAACAGCTTTTGAACAAACGGTAATTGCAACAGCAAAATCAGGACCCCAACATATAAAGCTGAGACAAGTGGCCCAATCATGATTCCTATACTTAAAAATTGGTAAGTTGCTTCATCCACTCCTGAATAAAAACCAAATGGATAAGCCGGAACATGTTGAAATTGATAAATAAGCCCCGCAATACTTACGATTAGCAAAAGAGCTGTAAAGATTGACACCTTTTTTAACTTTTCTGCCAAATCTTCAAATAGTCGATATTGACCTGCAGTAATCCCAAGAAGCATTAACGGTACCACCATAAATAGTTTAAATGCCATGAAACTCAAGGCAATCAGGAATATTAGAGCAATACCAAGGTTAATTTCTTTTTTCACTTTATAAAATGGGAGTAAAAGGAGCCCAGTAACCGCATAAACTGTTAACGCTTCTCCAGGATGAAATTTCACATGGAACCAGCCTAAGATAAATAGAGCTGCGATTCTTCTTAAAAACAAAACATAGCCATTTTTCCCCTTCGAGTTCGCTCTTGAAATAAATAGATAAAAGCCAACACCGAACAAAAACGAGAAAAGTGTATAAAATCTGCCCTCAACAAATAAAAAGAGAAATCGTTGATAAATTGCATCCGCTGATCCCGGTTCAGGCATTTTAACTGCCAAGAGCGGCAGGATATTCACAAGAATGATACCTAGTAATGCAAAGCCCCGTAAATAATCGAGTATATCTATTCGTTTATTACCCTCAGTCGGCTTCATTGCAAGTTCCTACCTCCATTATATTGGAATAAACATATGTATAAGGAAAACTAGAAAAAACACCATCGCAGTCGTCAGATGGAACTTTCGTCTAAATCCAGATGACTTTTTATGGCGCAAATAACCTGCAGATAATGTAAAAAGCAGGATGGATATGGCTAGATAGCCACTGACTAGTTTTGGGTCGCCAAACCCGATAACTGGTGCAATTTCATATAAATTGATTGCCGCATGACTAATAATAATCGTTGTAGCGGTGATTGCTATCTTAATATGCCATTTCATCATGGCTCTTGAGAATCTGGCAAGACGTATCTTTATCTGTCTAACGGAAGATTTGCGTATCACTAAAAAGATGAAATACATATTGATATTAACTAAAAACAGAATCATTGCCATTTGTGCGAGAAACTGAGCGATTATTACCAAATTGCTGTCATGCGGACGGAAAAACCAAATATAAATAAACGAAAACACAATTAAAATACTATTTACTGCTATCCATAGCTTATGAGGCAAGCTTTTTCCTCCCTTTTTTGGAGTGGTTGGTGCTCTTAATTAGATATATCCGCGATAAATGAATTATATCAGCGTTAGGTTGATTATATCCGCTATGAGCAAATTTCCACATTACAATTCCCCTTAACAACATTTTTATCTTAAATCCTGAACAAAGTGAATGATCAAATCATATTTTATTACTACCATAAGTATAACAAAAAAAACCGCGGTCCCCCTTATACCACGGTTCAATATTCTCGCGCTTGAGCGAAAGAGTAATCCATCCTTGTCAGCCATACAAGCTTGGATTACTTTTTGTTTTCTTTCTAATAATCGACTTAATTCCCATAGTATTCATGCGAAATGTATCGTTTTGACATGCTCTAAGTTTCGATAAACGATATCCCTTTCTGCCGTAATGAGTGTTAATTGGTTATTCGAGACCTTTTGAAGTAAACCTATTTTTTCACTGCTGTCACCACCATCAATAACAACAAGCTGATTTTCTAATTTTTTGCACTGATCTTCAAAACTTCTCGCTAATGGAATGGAGGCAGGAGCTGCTGGAAGGGTCTGATTGTTGATGGAATAGGGTGAACTATGATCTGGATAGGGAATGAGCCATTTAACATGATCCATCGAAATAAACACGGTTTTGAATACAGGTGAGTAAAAGACAAAATGATTGTTCATGATACTCGTCAAATAGCCGTGTATGGATTTATTACCGGTTACATATACCTCTACAAACCTTCCCCTGGCATTCGTCAATATTCCACGAAATGAAATAGAAAGGGAATCAGGTTCAATCGGTTTTTCTGAAGGCGGTTCATACACAATTGAATTTTGGTCTTGTTCTGCTTCTTTCACCCGTTGAATATGAACGACTGGAATGTAATGGAACCTTTGACTTCTACCCACATATAAAACAAGAATATCCAATCCTGAATCAACCAAAGTCCCCGTATGAAAATTCCCCCCGGAAATCTCTATTTCAATATTTTTCCCCATTAATTCGTTATACGCATTCATTTATATTCTCCTTTTATTCGTATCTTCTCTTTACTGAAGGGCTCCTCCAAATAACCATGAAACCCAATAATATAAAACAACTAAAGTAAACAACGTCGCTGGTGGAATGACAACAAAGGTGATTTTTACGTATTCCCACCATGTAATAATGACTTTTCCTTTTCTAACAATGTGCATCCACATTAGCGTTGCGAGCGTCCCCATTGGCAGTAATAATGACCCCATATCACTTCCAATCACATTTGCTAAATAGGAGACTTTTAAGGCTAGCGGGCTAAGGTCCATATTCATTAACGTAAGCGTTCCGACCATGAGTGCCGGGTGATTATTAAAGATGTTAGACAGAACCGTTAATAGTACCCCCATCATGACACTCGCATGGAGCAGACTTCCCGATACCATTGGACGCATATAATCAATAAGCAAATCTGTCAAACCGATATTATGCAGACCGTAAATAATGACATACATGCTAAAGGCGAATACGAGAATATACCATGGGGTTTTTTTCAGCATATCGACCGGTGATATTTTTAAATATGCCCATCTCCATCCTAAAAGGATAAGGGACCCAATGACTGCCATTACCGAAACAGGAATGGCAAAGTATGATGCGGCAAAAAGACTGAGACGTACGGCAAATACGAAGAGCAGAACATTTCGCATAAACCGAGTTCTTTCCTTTTCAGAGGAATAAGTTGGTCCAGGTTTAAGTGGATGATAGGTTGCTTTAGTCAAGCCGGTTACTTTAACAGGAACCGTTTTTGGTATCACTTTTTTAAAGCGAAGAAACAGAAGTCCTACAAGTAACAAAAGACCGAGCGTTGCTGGTACAAACATCATCGCGGTATGCAGCCACAAGTCCATTTCTACTATTTTCAAAGCAATGAGGTTGACGATATTGCTGACACCAATGGGAGCACTTGAGGCAGTTGCAATTAAACCACCTGATAATAAATAAGGTATCTTCTGATGATTTTTCAACCCCATATTGTTCAATAACATGACAAGTATCGGAGTCGTGATTAAAATACTTCCATCATTATTGAAGAAAAGTGTCATGAGAAAGCATAAAAGGTTAACATACCAGAATAAGCGGATACCAGACCCCTTCGCTTTTGCAGCGAGCTTCTCTGCCACCCAATTGAAAAATCCAAAACTTTCTAAAACAATTGCCATAACGATGGTTGCCATAATGGTAATGGCTGCACCCGAGATGGTTTCGGTAATAACTCCAAGGTCTGTAAGCGAAACACTTCCACTGATTAAAACAAATATCGCACCTATTGTGGCAGGAATGGCTTCGTTAATTCCTCTAGGTCTCCACAGAATAAAGATGAGTGTAGCCACAAAAGCTAAAATGGTCATCCAAACCATAGGTTGAATCATTTTTTTCGCCTTCCAATCTAGTTAGTTCTTCATGATGTCCCATGAGATGACTCTACCTCCTCAAGGTCCAAGTCCGCTCATGTCCCCCCCTTCCATCTATCCCTGTTGTCAGAGTGTACTTTATTTATATGTATCATGACGTGCACAGGCATTGGGTTTGTACCCCTTTCTTCAATAAATCCACTAGAATCTATGGACAACTGTCTTTAATGAACCAACCCAAACCTAGGAAATTTACTAATTTATGCAAAAAAATAGACAGTCATGAGGATCTCTCATGTTCTGTCTTAAATTACAGGGCTACTGCCTAAGTGAACTAGATATTTATCCCTTTGGTGAAAGGAAACAATTATAAACTTCTATTAATGAGTGATAAAATGTTCCGTAATTCGGTGACAGGCACCTGCCCAGGGGCAGACGCTTTCTTAGCCGCGCCAAATGTCAAGGCGGATCCAAATATCTCACCTGCCAAGCGGCTGATAACTCCTTTTCCTGCCATCGACATCGTAATAATCGGTCTGTCCGCGTATTGCTCATTCATAGTATTGGTAGCATCTAAAAGGGTCAAAACATCAGCTGCGCTTTTTGGCATGACGGCAATTTTCGGAAGGTCACCGCCTAAGTTTTGTGCTTTGCGTAACCGACTAATGATTTCTTCCTTATCCGGTGTTTTATCAAAATCATGATTTGAAATAATGACATACACCTTGTTGTCATGTGCTGCGGATATAACCGACTTTATCTCTTCACCATCATTGGATAGTTCAATATCAACGATGTCAATTTGGCCGCTGGCTGCCATCGCCTTATTTAAGTCAAAGTAGTATTCCGTGCTAACTTCCTTTTCTCCGCCTTCTTTTGCACTGCGGAAAGTGAAAACAAGCGGTATATCATGCAGGATAGAACGAATTTCATTCAATGCAACTTTAACCTTCTCCAAATCCTCCACATCATCAAAAAAGTCAACACGCCATTCTACTACATCTAGATCTGTTGTTTTTAGGAACTCTGCTTCCTCTATTAATTCTGGTATCGTTTTACCTACCATAGGAACGCATATTTTCGGAGCTCCTTCTCCAATCGTTATCCCCTTAACGGTAACACTTCTTTTCATCTTCTCCTCCACTCCACTCGAACCTTTTACTTGGTCTCATGCAATTCCCAAGATAATTTCAGGGTTTTTACAATGCTATCAGCTAATTCATCCATATTTTGATTGCTTATTTCAATTGTTGAGTGATAGTTATTTTTATAAATTTCTTTTCTTTTATAAAATAACTCTTCTATTTCATCCATTGACTTACCTTGCAGAACCGGACGGCTGTCAATAATCGAATTTAATCGATTCTTCCAAGCATCCCAGGTAATATCTAAATAAAATACGATACTAGAATTGAGGCATACCTTTCGGATTTCTTCCTGAAGAAATGCTCCGCCCCCCACTGAGATAATTTTCAGTTTATAGTGACATAGATTCTGGATTAATTCTTTTTCCTTTTCTCTAAAGGCTTTCTCACCAATTTCAGCAAATATTCTTGGAATTGGCATGTTATACTCTTTTTCAATTTCTTCATCAATATCAATAAAATCTCGATAAAGTTTTTTAGCAACCAGTTTCCCAATCGTCGTTTTTCCAGCACCCATAAAACCAATAAAGACAATATTGTTTTCTCTTAATGAATGGTTTGGCAACAGATTTCATCTCCCACGGGCAAATAATATTGATACCATTATAAGCTTTCTAATCCATAAAACCAATCATGGTTATTTTCTAGCTTTTTTTGGGAATATAAGTTTATCCGAAGAAATATAGGTTGGGGTGATTTGCAGGGGATGCATTTTAAAAGAATAATTTATTACTTAATCAAATTAAGAGACAGGATTTTCTTTCCTATAGCTATTTTATATATCTTATTTGCTGCCTACATCGCTTTGTATTTAGAACCACAAACTTTTAAAACCTATCTTACTGCGATTTACTGGGTCCTGACAACACTTGCAACCGTTGGCTTTGGAGACTTCGCGCCAGTCACACAGGCAGGACAAGCCTTTACAATTGTTCTATATATCACTGGAATCGGACTCGTTAGTGTTTTTATTGGAAAGGTCATAAAATCGGTCTATCTGCTCGATAAACTTAAAGTTGGTGGAAAAATGAAATATACTGGGAAAAACCATATTATACTTATTGGTTGGAGTGATAAATCCAAGCTCGCCATTCAAGAAATTTTAAAATCGGATAAATCAGTTGATATCGTGATTATTGATGATTTAGAAAAGGCACCAATGGTGGAGAAACAGTTGTATTATGTCCGCGGCGATGCAACCGATGAGGAAACACTCTTCCAAGCAAATTTACCAGAAGCAAAGGGTGTTATTATCTTTGCTGATCAGATCACACAGGACAATTTTGCTACCAAAGATACGCTGCTTGTCGATGGGAAGACTTTACTGATTGCCACAGCCATTACATCGATTGAAAAAAAGCTTAAATCGAATATCCATGTCACAGCTGAAGTCATTTATCAAAAACATATCCATTTATTCAAGAGAGTAAAGGTGGATGAATTTATTCCAACTCAGGAAATGATTTCGCATGCAGCCGTTCGTTCACTGTTTTCTCATGGAGTCACAAATATGTATTCGGAGCTAATGAGCAGTCAGTATGAAGAATCCATGTATGAAATATCGAAACAAGCCGAATGGAAAACGTACCGGGATGCCTTTAAGGATTTGCTCGATAAAGGAGCAACACTCGTAGCCGACCGAGGGAACCTTCATATCAATCAAAAACTCGACGAACCTATTCCGGACGATGCTCAGCTTTTTGTTATTTGCGATAAAGAGACATTAACGAAGATAAATCCAAAATCCAAACCCGCTAAATAAAGAATAGGTCCTATCTATTAGATAGAACCTATTTTTATTGGATTTAACCTAATTTAATATTATCTTTAGGCTCTTCTAGCTTCATATGCTCAAGTTCGAGTCTCATTCTTTCTGTTTCAATTAAATAATTCTGATGTTTTAGTTTTTCTAGTTCAAGTTCCCCTTGAATCATTTTATATTTTATTTTATTCTGCTTCTGAAAATGGGCCGTCAAAATAGCAATGATTGGAATCGAGAATACCATAATAACTGCAATCGTCCCCGTCATACTACTCCCTCCTCTTCTGGTACAAAATATTCTTGCCTTCTAGATAAATAATACCAAATTCTAGAAATAGTTTGTACAGAATTATCAAAAAATAAAAGCATAGAAAATGCTATTCCACACTTTTTAATTGTTTATTGGGTTTATTGAGCAAATGCTTTACGGAATAGACCGGATGGTACAACAGCATCCATGGTCCTGAATAACGCATGACCGATTTCATTTTTAGCCGGTAGTTTGGTTTATAACAGTGTACAGAACAATTAGAGCAGGCACTTTTTTCTTCTCCAAATCTACATAGTGAAAGCCTCATATGCGCATAGGTTTTTAAATTCTGACATTCTTTACATAAATCATCCCGATGTTGATGCTTTCTACGACAATATAACTCAATCATCTTTGTAACCATTTCTTTTTCCTTTAGTATGTTTGGACCTGTATTTAATTGCCTATTCATTGAACGTAACCCCCCTTTAACAAGGGTAGATCTACTACCCAACTGTGTTCTTAGTTAGAACATATCACAGAATCTAATCATAAAATCACTAATCTTTTAACAATTTCCTAACAAGTCACTACCCTAATCTTTTCTAAATAAACTTTCTCTTTGACAAAGGCCTGTATACCTATATATGATAGTAAGCAGTGTAAAAGGTTAACACTATAATCAAGTGTGTTATCTTTATGAGAAAGGTGGCTTTATATGACAGGAGATCAACGAAAAAAAATCACCATGTTGATGATCAACATGTTTATAGCAATAGGGAGTTTTGGTATCATCATTCCCATTTTACCAGCCTATTTGGAGTCCATTAATCAAGGCGGCACTGCCGCAGGACTGTTCATTGCTATCTTTGCTGGAGCTCAGTTTATCTTTTCTCCAATTGCAGGTAAATGGACAGATCAATATGGACGCCGAAAGATGATTATTTATGGACTAGCAGGTCTTACTCTTTCGATGTTCATTTTTTACTTCTCTAATTCAATCTGGGTACTTTACGCCTCTCGTGCGGTTGGGGGAATTGGCTGCGCTATGCTTGTACCAGCAATTTTCGCTTATATCGCAGACATTACGACGATGGATCAACGCGCGAAAGGGAATAGCTTAGTATCAGCAGCGATGTCTCTTGGGATTGTTGTGGGTCCTGGAATTGGCGGTTTCTTTGCAGGCTTCGGATTGAAATTTCCTATCCTAGTATCCGCACTTGTCTCTCTTGTTTCCGTTTTATTTTCTATTCTCCTTTTAAAGGAGAGCAAACCAGCTTCATCTGGAGAAACTTCAGCAATTCTAACGGATGAGTCAATGACTCGCAAAATTGCCCGCTCAGTAAAAATGCCATATTTTATCCCGCTAATAATTACTTTAGTGATGAGTTTCGGATTAATTGCCTACGAATCGGTTATAGGGTTATACCTTGATAATCAATTTCAATCATCCGCGAAGGATATTGCGATAATGGTTACAGCAACAGGAGTTGTCAGTGTTATCGTTCAGCTCTTTGTTGTTGATAGAATTGTGAATCGATACGGTGAACGATCTGTGTTGAATGTATTTATCGCTGTTGCCGCAGCTGGATTTCTATTTTCGCTGTTCGCATCCAGCTACACTTTATTCTTTGTCATTTCACTATTTATTTTCCTATCCACCTCAATTCTCCGTCCGGTGTTGAATACATTGATTTCTAAGCTTGCGGGGAACGAACAGGGTTTTGCAATGGGTATGAATAATGCGTATATGAGTATCGGTAACGTACTTGGACCGACATTAGCTGGATTGCTTTATGATGTCAAAATTACCTATCCATTTATCTTAGGATTTGTTTTATTAATCGTTACCTTATTCATTACCTTTACTTGGCAAAAACGTTCACTCAAAACAAAAGCAGTTGTATAATAAAGAAAAGACTGATGCGGCATGATCGCATCAGTCTTTTTAATTTGCTCTTTTATATTGATACATTTTCCACTGATAATGAATAAAACAGCCAATACAAAATCCGAGGATAGCTACAAATGCCGCGGT
Source organism: Bacillus sp. 7884-1 (assembly GCF_002272245.1). Classification (GTDB taxonomy): domain Bacteria; phylum Bacillota; class Bacilli; order Bacillales; family Cytobacillaceae; genus Neobacillus. The sequence continues at coordinate 50,316 of NZ_NPDD01000063.1, forward strand.
CGCAACCATAATTGTGAACACATACCCCACTGTATTCCAGCCAATCAGGAAACCTATGAACCCAGCTGCCAAACAAAATACAGCGATTTTTTGATTAAATTGCTGCTGCTCCCAGTCCTCCTGGATATACTCTTCTGGTTTTTTCTTTAGAAAAAGCTTTGCAATATTCATTATCGGATTATATTTAAAAACAATTCCTGATATTCCTGCAAGTAATGGGACGATTAAAAACCAACCCTCACCGAAAACTAGCGTTAAAACGGCACTAATAACAATGACCCATTGGTTTGTTTTCACAAGTGGCCTTGGTATAGAACGTACTTTATCGGACAAACAAAACCCACCTTTCTTATTGGGATTATTGGTTATTATCTTTTAGTTTACCTGCTTTATGCAGTTTTGTATAGCTTTGTTTTTTAAAAGGTAGACCCATTTTGTTTTAAAATGTAAGATGGAAGTAAGGGCTTTTACAAGGAGTTGGCGTTTTGTGAAAATCAAAAAAATCCTCAATAATAATGCGGTTGTGGTTTCAGACAATAATGAAGAAAAAATAGCAATTGGCGCTGGCATTGCCTTTCAAAAGCGGAAAAATGACGTCATAAATCCAGGTAAAATAGAAAAGCTATTTGTTATGAAGGAAAATGAAAAGTTCCAACAGCTTTTGCAGCAAATACCCGAAGAACACTTCTCTATCTCGGAAGAAATCATCTCTTATGCAGAAGAATGTCTGGGTTTAAAATTAAATGAGCATATCCATATTGGTCTTACCGACCACTTGTCTTTTGCCATCGAAAGAGCTACACAAGGAATTCATCTTAAAAATAAGCTGTTTGATGAAATAAAGATTCTTTACAAAAAAGAGTTTGATATCGGTATGTGGGCAATCAGACATATTGAAAAAAAGACACAGGTTAAAATGCCTGTAGATGAAGCTGCTTATATTGCCTTGCATATACATACTTCAAAGCCCCAGAGCGGCGATATGAAACAAACGTTAAGGCAGACCGCTATCATAGGTGAAATGATTCAAACCATTAAAGATTCACTTCATATATCTATAGAGGAAGATGATCTTTCCTACCAGCGGTTAATGACCCATCTTAGATATACTCTATCTCGGCTCCATGATGAATCACAGCCAATTATGGATGATGAAATGCTGGCCATGCTTAAGAAAAAATTCGCAAATTCCTACAAAATTTCACAGAAGGTTGCTAAGCTTCTCGCGAAAAACCATAGTATCAAACTTCCTGAACAAGAACTCGGTTACATAACCATCCATATAGAAAGAATTAGAAATCGATAAACGTAAAAAACCGCTTGGACCATTAGTCCAGGCGGTTTTCCATTATTTTTCCTTACGAATTTTCATAATTTCATCTGCTACGAATTGGACATTGGTACCAACAATGACTTGTATGCTGTTTTTACCGACAACATTTATTCCCGGTACGCCAGTAGATTTAATTTTCTTCTGATCTACAGCACTCATATCTTTCACTTCTAAGCGTAAGCGTGTTACACAATTGTCCACAGATGTTACATTTGCGTCTCCGCCTAAACCTTCATAAATTTTAGCAGCCATTACAGCAAATTTATTACCTGCTTCCTGACCTTCTGATGACTCTTCATCAACTTCTTCTTCTTCCCGACCAGGTGTGTTTAAGTTGAATTTTGTAATGATGAAGCGGAATAGGACATAGTAGATGACCGCAAAAACTAGACCTTGTACAAGTAACATATATGGCTGATTTGCAATTGGAATTTTTAAGCTTAACACAAAGTCAACCAATCCTGCACTAAAGCCAAATCCTGCAGTCCATTGGAACGCAGCTGCAACAGCTAATGAAATACCTGTTAATACAGCATGTGTTACATAAAGTGCAGGAGCAGCGAACATAAACGCAAATTCAAGGGGTTCTGTAACCCCAGTAAAGAATGAAGCTACACCTGCAGCCAGCATTAAGGCAGCCACTGTTTTTTTCTTTGAAGATTTAGCAGTATGGTACATGGCTAATGCAGCTGCTGGTAAACCAAACATCATAACTGGGAAGAAACCAGCCTGATACCTACCGGTAATACCTTGCTCACCCTTACTAGCCCAGAAATTACCAATATCATTAATTCCTGCCACATCAAACCAGAATACGGAATTTAAGGCATGGTGTAGACCGATTGGAATTAATAAACGGTTGAAGAAACCATATATACCTGCACCGATTGCACCTAGATCACTAATCCCTTTACCAAAAGAAACGAGTCCAGAGAAAACCACTGGCCAAACAAAGAACATGACTAATGACACTGCTAACATCGCTACCGATGTCATAATCGGAACAAGTCGTTTACCACTAAAGAACGATAACGCATCTGGTAGCTTCACATGACTGAAACGATTATACATAATGGCAGCGATAATACCAGATAGAATCCCTGTAAATTGAGTACCGATTTTTCCAAAGGCTGCATTCACATCTTCAGGTGCAACACCTTGAAGCAAAGCTACTGAGTTTGTTGATAATACAGTGGTAATAACGAGATAAGCAACTAAACCACTTAGTGCTGCCGAGCCATCCTTATCTTTTGACATTCCTAGTGCTACACCAACAGCAAAGAGGATTGCCATATTATCAATAATCGAACCGCCTGCTTTTATTAAGAAAGCCGCAACTGGATTGCCAGCACCCCAGCCTGTAGGGTCAATCCAGTACCCGATTCCCATCAAGATCGCTGCTGCAGGTAAAACAGCTACTGGCAGCATTAAGGAACGACCTAGTCTTTGAAGATATTTCATCATTATTTATTCCCCCTATCTTTTTATTAACTATTACAAGATTTGAATCAATTCACTATAACCAGGATTCAATAACTTCATTTCCAGCCTAAAACAGCTGCAAAATATATATATAAGGGCTTTGTAACTTGAAATTACTAATTATCTATCCTTTTAGCAAATTGAGTTCCCATGGCCGGCCAACACAACAACACGATTACATTCTAGATATCTGAAGTCTATCACCTCCTTTACTTATAGGATATCCCTCAGGGGCTTGAGATTATTACAGTTTTTCCTAGAATTGCATTGACTTCCTTTGTTAAAGTAAACTGCCTACCTTTTTCCTGACTATTTGTAATCACGATTGGTGTTACCGTACTTTTCACATGTTTTTGGATATAGTCCCAATCAACCTCGATGAGCAGCTGGCCAACTGAAATCCTATCACCCTCATTGACGGCTACCACAAAACCCTTTCCATTTAAAGCAACCGTTTCTAATCCTGCATGTATAAGGATTTCTGTCCCATCGTCCGCTCGAATACCAATAGCATGTTTTGTTGCAGCAATGAGTATGACCGTTCCATTGACAGGCGCATGAATATTACCAGAGGTTGGAATCACAGCTATCCCTTCCCCCATCATCTTCTGGCTGAATACAGGATCTGGTACCTCCTCTAATGGAATAATGGCTCCATTAACAGGCGCAATAATTTGCAACTTTGATTTTTTTAAAAAACTAAATACCATACTAATTTCTCCTTTATTTTAAAAATAAAAAAAGGCATGGGGGTACAATAAAAGGGCAGAAGCGCCTTTTTATTTACCACCATGCCTGAAAATTATCAGTAACATGTGATCACTATTCATTATTAATACAATCATACCATTTAAACAAGAAAACACAAGTGAAAGCGATAACATTTTATATCACATTTAAAAATATCTTGTAATCGTTTTCATAATAGTCTATTTCATCAAAATAGAATTACTATTTTGAAAAAACTTTCTTTTCTCTTAGACACTACTAAGATTCCCGTTGCAACAATATAAATAACCATAATAATCATATTTACAAAAAAATAGTTTTTGACAATTGAAAACAATCGAAAGTATTATAATATAATAAAGGGAGGTAGAATTATGTCGAATTATAATAGGCAGAAAATTGTGGATAGTGTCCCTCAGAAAGGTTTCTTTGGACATCCAAAAGGATTATTCACTCTGTTCTTCACAGAATTCTGGGAGCGTTTTTCTTACTACGGAATGAGAGCCATCCTAGTCTACTATATGTACTACGAGGTCTCAAAAGGCGGATTAGGGCTCGATGAAAACTTAGCTCTTTCCATTATGTCTATTTACGGATCACTCGTTTATATGTCCGGTATCATTGGCGGCTGGTTAGCTGACCGGATCTTTGGTACATCTAAAGCAGTATTCTACGGTGGAGTACTGATTATGTTTGGTCATATTGTCCTTGCAATACCTGGAAGCGTAGCAATGTTCTTTGTATCCATGGTATTGATTGTTCTTGGTACAGGTATGTTAAAACCGAATGTTTCTACCGTAGTTGGTGAAATGTACAGCGAAACAGACGATCGTCGTGACGCAGGTTTTACAATCTTCTATATGGGAATTAACGCTGGGGCATTCTTAGCACCACTAATTGTCGGAAGTGTTATGGATTATAACTTCCACTTAGGCTTTGGTATTGCTGCCGTTGGTATGTTCCTTGGACTAGTAATGTTTGTACTAACAAAAAAGAAAAATCTTGGTCTTGCAGGTACAACTGTTCCAAACCCGCTTTCAAAAACGGAAAAGAAAAAGACTTTTACTATCATCGGATTAGGTGTAGTGGTTCTAGCTGTTTTATGTGCTGTTTTAATTCCAATGGGAGTATTAACGTTCTCAAGCTTTATTAATATCGTTACATTCCTAGGTATCTTAATTCCTACTATTTACTTTATCGTTATGTACCGCAGCCCTAAAACTACAACTGTAGAACGTTCACGTATTATTGCTTATATTCCATTATTTATTGCCGCTGTTATGTTCTGGTCGATTCAAGAACAAGGCTCAACAATCCTTGCAAGTTATGCAGACAAACGTACTCAATTAGATTGGATGGGAATCGACATTTCTCCAGCATGGTTCCAATCTTTAAACCCATTATTTATTATCATTTTTGCGCCAATCTTCGCTGGGTTATGGGTTAAACTAGGAAAACGTCAGCCAACAATACCACAAAAGTTCTCATTATCCTTATTATTTGCTGGTTTGTCATTCCTTGTCATTCTTATTCCGGCATACCTTGGAGGTACGGATTCCTTAGTTAGCCCAATGTGGCTTGTTCTTAGTTATTTAATTGTTGTATTTGGCGAATTGTGTATGTCACCTGTAGGTTTATCCGCAACGACAAAATTAGCTCCTGCAGCATTCTCAGCACAAACCATGAGTTTATGGTTCTTAGCAAGCGCTGCGGCTCAAGCCCTTAATGCACAAGTCGTTAAATTCTACTCACCTGAGAATGAAATGGCGTACTTTGGCGTTATCGGCGGGGCAGCTATCGTACTAAGTATTATTCTATTTGCATTAGCTCCGAAAATTCAGGGCCTAATGAAAGGTATTCGCTAAATTTTATTAAAGCAGTATCCCAGCATAAATGGGATACTGCTTTTTTTGATCTATTGCCAAATTTAATTAAGTCGTGTAAGATTGAATCGTATGCGATTAATATAAATATAATTACTTCTACCATCCAATATTAGGAGGAAATTACAATGACAACGGTATATGACTTTACTGTAAAAATGACGAATGGTCAGGAAAAATCACTTAAGGAATACGTAGGTAAACCCTTACTAATTGTTAATACTGCCAGCAAATGTGGATTGACTCCCCAGTTTAAAGGCCTTCAAGAATTATATGAAAAATACAAGGGCCAAGGTTTAGAGATTTTAGGATTCCCATGTGATCAATTCAATAATCAAGAATTTGATAATATTGATGAAACCACTCAGTTTTGCCAATTAAATTACGGTGTTACCTTTCCAATTTTCGCAAAAATTGATGTAAATGGTGAAAACACGGACCCTTTATTCTCTTTCTTAAAAGAACAGAAAAAAGGAATTCTTTCCAAAAACATCAAATGGAACTTCACTAAATTTCTTGTCGACCAGAACGGACAGGTTTTAGAACGCTATGCACCAACAACTGAACCATTAAAAATGGAAAGCGATTTAGAAAAGTTACTTTCTTAGTTAGGCGGCCTGTATGGAAGACTTTATGACATTAAAAAAACAACTATGCTTTGCGGTCTATGAAACGGCAGGAGAATTTAATAAGTTATATTCTAGTGTTCTTCAGCCTTTCGGTTTAACTTATCCTCAATATTTAGTCTTATTGGCTTTATGGGAAAAGGACGGAGTGACGGTAAAGGAACTAGGAGAGAAATTGAATTTAGGCACCGGCACATTAACTCCCATGGTTTCACGAATGGAAGCAAATAACTGGCTTAGGAAAGAACGGTCTAAAGCAGATGAAAGGAAAGTATTTATCTATTTAGAAGAGAAAGCTCGAGCAGAAAAGTTAACCATTACCAATAAGGTTGCTGAAGTTATTCAATCCTGTCAGATAGAGCTTGAGGAATATGAGCAGTTAATGAAGCAGTTGAATAATTTAAAGAATAAAATCAAAGAACGAAGATCCTAATTAATTTTTCCATCAAAAAAGCTGTCCATTAAACTTGGACAGCTTTTATTTATTCAGAAGAACAGAAATACTCATACACATCCCGTTATAAGGAAATAGTAACTATATTATGCAGAAGGAGGTTCTCAGATGATTGATAGTAATGGTAATAATATGTTACCGTTAATTAATGTAGATATTGATTCAAACAGTGATGTGAAATTAAATGAAGATCAATACGAAGTTTATGTGAATGGGGTTTTTGTTGGGCATAAAACACTTAAAACCCAAGGTGAGGATCTATCCGATATTGACGACTTTTTGCGAAATCAAGGATTCAGTGACTTTATCACTTCCGTTGATGGTGATCATTATACGATTCACGTCAATCGCGAAGACGATGACATTTCAAATGCCTTGTCTGTCTACTTTAATAATCGGTAACCATACCATTCTAAATCTAAGGGAGTCTTTCTTAATGAAAGACTCTCTTTCCTAGGAATTTAAGATAAAAGCCATTAACGATTTATCTTCCTTAAAGTTCCAGTCTATAAAAATGTCCCTGACAGATTTATGAAAAATGTCTTCAAACCCGCCATATCGGTGAAAGTAACTTTTCTCCAATTCATCTTTAGTGAATCTAAGTTCGTTTTCAAATCCTTTATCAATTAATGCTTTTTCTATTTGAATAAGAATACCTCTTCTTTCAATAAGGAAGATGGATGGTGATATCGGGCAGGTAATAATTTTATCAGGTACCTTTTCTACCAATAAGCTGATTCTGCCTACTTCCAATTCTAATCTTTGGGTATCAATATCGGGTTTGATTCTCTGACCTGCTTCCGTATCTAAAACAAAAATAAGAATGCCAGAGTTATTTGGAAAATTCCAATCATGGTAGTATTCTTCCACTTCAACATCAAAAGTAATTTGTATTACTCCTTTTATTTCATCCAGCAGGTGGGTAATAATCACGTTTCTTGCATGATCGACGTACTTGCTCTGTCCATGCTGTAACAGAATATCCTCCATCGGTGATAAAAATCCACCTATATAAGTGACAAGGTAATTTTGGGATATTGTAGTTTGACAGCTGCGAGGGCCCCTGCCGAATTTTTTTCTTAACAACTTGCTTATGTAACTGCTAATATATTCTTCCTTTTTTGTGTCAGTCATAAAGCTTAACTCCTTCGTTTCCTTAATCGGAAGGTTGCCGTTTATATCCAATTAGTATGTACGAAAGTATGCTTTGTTAATATAAAGATATAAAAAACCACATTGTATTTTAGGAAGTCCTTCATTACAACATGTTTTTTTAATTATTTCATTGTATATAATTTATTAAAGATAAAAACAAGATAATTTCTATTATTTTTATAGTCCCACATGATAAACATATCCTCAATTAAACGATTAAAGAGACCTTCAAATTGTCCTTTGTTCCTCCAATAGCCTTTCTTGATTTCATAAGCCTGATGGAGCAATAATTCCACATTCCCTTTTTCATAAACTAATCTCTCTAGTGGCAACAATACTTCTTTAGATTCAACTGCACAAATATTTTGTGTGAACTTTACAATTTTTAAGCTTTCAGGTTTTTTATAGTAACTTGACCCAACATTTTCTATTAAGGCAAAAAGATTACTTTCAAAACTGTAATCAATATTCTCCTTATGGTCCGATTGAGAATTATCTAACAGAAAAATTCCTGTGTTTTTATCATAATTCCAGTCATGAAAGAAGTAATCAAAAGAAATCCCCAAAACCTTTGATACTTCCGGTAAATATTCCTCCGTTACTGCATTGATTATGGAAGAACGAAAGTGTATCGCCAATTCTAACTTTTCCTGTTTAATTAATACTTCCTCAGCCGGGGTAATAAAATTTCGCATATACACGTAATATCTATCACCTTTAAAGATGACAGTACAGGTTTCTGGACCTTTTCCGAACCTGCGTTTGAGCAATTTACTAAATGTACTGCTAAGATAGACCAAATTTTCTTGATTAGATTTAATATGTATTCCTCCTCCTTATAAAATTAAAAATGGCCTAACTTCAAAAAGAAGTTAGGCCACGGTTCAGACGACTATATGAATAGTTTCTTCCATTTACCACACAGTTTGCGAGTATTATTTTTATGTAAAATATAAAGAATATAAAACTAATGACTGCAAGACATTAGACTATCTTATATTACCATTGTTTTTACTATACTGCAATTGTTTAGATTGCAGTCGGTAATATCACTTCTATACATGTCCCTTCCGTATTACTGATTACATTAATTTTCCCACGATGCTCCTCAATGATTTCATTGCTCACCTGCATCCCAAGCCCCATGCCATGTTCCTTCGTTGTAAAAAATGGTTCGTTTATACGTTTTAATATCTCTGGCGGAATCCCACTGCCATGGTCAATAATTCGAATATGAACGCTTTCATTTAAATGAATCCCTTCAACGATCAGCTTTCCTCCATCCTTCATTGCTTCAATTGCATTTTTAATATAGTTAATAAACACTTGTTTCATTTGATTCTCGTCCCCTACTATCGTTACCTCTAAAGCATGGAAATTTTTTATCACTTCAATATTTTTTAACAGCGTTTGAGACTCCATCAACGTTAAGACTTTGTCTAATAGGGAACGTATATCCAATTTTTTATAATCTATTTTTGTTGGCCTTGCAAGAACCATTAGTTCTTTTAGAATCATTTCCACTCGGTTGATCTCTGATTCCACAATTCTAAAGTACGTCTTTTCTCCTTTATGCTCACCCATTATTAACTGCAGAAAGCCCTTTATCGCGGTAATGGGATTACGAATTTCATGTGCAATCCCAGCAGCTAATTGACCTGCGGCTGCTCGTTTTTCCGACAGTAATTGTCTTTCCCTCTTAATCAATGTTATATCTTTCAACACTACATAACTCCCTACCACTTCATTATTAAAAAGGACGGGAAAAGTAGTTACATTAACATCAATCGGATTTCCAGATCTAAAATTAATTTTAGAATCGAAATTCACAAGTTGTTCCCGTTGTTTTTCAATAAAAAAGGTTTGAGTTTCACTTAAAGCAGAAGAAATGAAGATATCACTCAGTTTCATTTTCTTTAGTTCGTTTCTAGAGCATTGCAAAAGCTCTTCGCAGACTTCATTGACATAAATTAATTGCCCAGACATGTTTAATATAAAGAATGAATCGGTGTCTTTTGATAGTACTGAGAAATCTTTATCTACATTCACATCGACATATATTTCAAGTAAGAAGTTTAATCGTTTCAGTTCATCCTTATCCATTTTAATACCTTCCCTCCCATTTTTGGATAAATAAAAAAAGCCAAAATAAGCGTAGTGTCCCTACGTCTTATTTTGGCTTAAATTCTAGCATCTACATATCTAGAAAATCATTACCCAGTAATAGTAAATGAATCTTAATGTTAAAAAATGGTAGATTAGAGCATATATCCCTATATCCACTTTTATAATATACTATTTTTACCAAATTTTCAAACAATATAGATTTTTTATCTATTACAGCAAAATTCCTTCTGAAACATAAACTTTCCAATATTGGAAACACTACTTTTAGTCTCTTCCAAAAAAGGAGAAAAAAGTATGTTTAATCTTTTTAGGAACAAAAATAATGATAAGGAAAGTTTAGATAAAATTTTAGCCAAATCCGCTGATTATAAATGCATTGAGTATTTTAACCAAAAATCAAAGGTCTCTTTTACTCTAAAGTTTTTAGCCACATTAATTGACGAAAAAACCGTTCAAGAAAGTATTCTCCCTTATTTATTAGAAGAGAATTTTAAGCAAATAGAAGACGCAAAAGAAATTATTCCACTAGCCGACATTCATATGTCGGAGGACATCTCACAAATTGAAGAAAAGCTCTTTACCGGATCTGTTCTATTAACTGTAAATGGTAAAGAAAACAGGTTTTGTTTTTTAGGGGCCAAGAAAGAAATCGGGCGAAATGTGAGTCTGCCTGAAGTTGAATTCAGTGTAATTGGTCCTAAGGAGTCCTTTGTAGAATCACTTGATCAGAATCTAAATCTTATTAGAAAAAGAATACCTGTTAAAGAATTAATCATGGAAAAGTTAACGGTCGGAACACTTTCCAAGGCAAAAGTAGCTATCCTTTACATAGATGGTATTGTAAATCCTGAGAATGTAAATACAGTCCGACAGCGAATTAAAGACATTGAATTCGACGAGATAACAGATAGCTCCTATATCGTTCAAATAATTTCAGATAATCAAAATTCACCATTTCCACAGCTCCTTGATACGGAAAGACCAGACCGAATTTCTGCCATTCTTGCTGAAGGCAAAGTAGCCATTTTTGTTGATGGTTCACCCCATGCATTAATAGGACCCACAACACTGGTTGAGTTTTTTAGCTCCTTTGAGGATTATTATTTAAATTGGATTTTATCTTCCTTTTTTCGTTTAATTCGATTGTTTGCGGTTGTGTTTTCAATTTTGGTTACACCTGTATATGTAGCAACACTTAGTTATCATTACGAATTAATACCGCAAGATTTACTTGGTACATTAGTAGCTTCTCGAAGAGCGATACCCTTCCCACCTATTTTGGAAGCCATTTTTCTTGAAGTAACGATTGAACTGCTAAGAGAAGCTGGGGCTAGACTCCCGACAAAGGTTGGTCAAACGATTGGTATCGTAGGCGGGATTGTCATTGGAACTGCTAGTGTGGAGGCTGGTCTTACGAGTAACATCCTGCTTATTTTCATTGCATTAGCAGCCCTCGCTTCGTTTACAACACCTGTCTACAGAATAGGCAACACGATTCGCTTACTACGTTTTCCTTTTTTACTTTTTGCTGAGTTGTGGGGACTACTAGGAATTGTCATATGCTTTTGTTTTTTAATAACCCATCTTATTCGTCTCACCTCGCTGGGAAGGCCTTATTTAGAACCCATATACCCTCCTAGATGGACAGACTTAAAAGATGCTTTTATACGATTATCTTTTGATAAACTAAGAAAACGGCCATTCTTAGTAAATACAAAGCAGTCTGCTCGTTTTCCTAGGAAGTCTGCTAAGGAAAAGAAAGATATAGAAGAATAGAGGTACCCTAATGAAATCAATTGTTCCAGAAAGTAAAAAGATATCTCCATTTCTCGTGTTTTTTCTTATTGTTTCCATGCAGATTGGTGTAGGTATCCTTGGGTTTCAACGATTTATTGCCAAAACTGCAGGCTATGATGCCTGGATATCCATTATCATAACTGGATTAGCGATCCATATTATTATGTGGATGATACTAAAAATGCTAAGCATAACAAATGGTGACTTCATTACCATTCATACGTTTGTGCTTGGAAACAAACTAGGTAAAATGGTTAGTTCAATTTTTATACTTTATCTAAGTTTGTTCGCGGTTACAGTCCTGAGAAGCTATATTGAGATTGTCCAAGTTTGGATGTTTCCAGACCTAGAAACGTTTTGGTTTGCGCTCGTATTTTTTTTACTGGTAATTTATATTGTGAATGGTGGTTTTAAAACCATAGCAGGGATTGCATTTTTTTCAATCGTATTACCATTCTATATTGCCGTAATGTTTGTCGTCACGATTCCATATTCTGACTTTACCAACCTGCTTCCCATTTTTGATCATTCTGTCAAGGAGTTATTGCTTGCAAGTCGTGATATGTCTTTTACGGTATTAGGATTTGAAACTATATTGTTTTATTATCCGTTTATACAAGAACAAGAAAAGTCTAAGAAATGGGTTCATCTTGGTCTTTTATTTACGACGGTGGTCTGCCTATATTTAGCAGTCTTAACTTTTGCCTATTTTTCGGAGGCCCAATTACAAAAAAATGTATGGCCGACTCTAACCATGTGGAAAATCATTAAGCTTCCCTTCGTTGAACGCTTTGAATACATTGGAATCGCAAACTGGTTTTTAATTATTTTACCGAATGTTTGTATCTGCCTATGGTGTGCAAGTCGATTAGCGAAGCAGCTTTTCTCTATTCGCCAAAAGGCAACGATTCCTACTATCTCTATTCTTTGTTTTATCGCTACCTGTTTCATGACTACAAGAGAACAAATCAATATGGTGACTGATATAACAGCAAAGGTAGGTTTTTATTTCAATATGATTTACATTCCGATATTATTTGCAGGCACCTTAATAGCAAAGAAGGTGAGAAATCGTGAAAAAAACACTACTTAAATCTATAGGATACATTTGTCTTTCTCTCTGCCTAAGTGGATGTGTTGAAAAAGAAGTACTCGATGACATTAGCTTAATAGAAGGTATAGGCTTTGACTATATTGATCAAAAAAACATTCTCGGGACAGTCCTTATCCCCGTCTACCTGCGCGACCAGGCACCTAAAAACAACACCTTCTCGGCTAAAGCCGAGTTACAAAAGTCAATCCTCCAGGATATTCAACGGCAGGCGGCTGACCCGATTGTAACCGGAAGTCTTGAGGTTGTGTTATTTAGTAAGGAATTAGCAAATAAAGTAGGAATACTCCCATTGGTTGATGCTTTCCAAAGGGATCCTGGAGTGGGATCTGGCCTCTATTTAGCTGTGGTAGATGGAGAAGTAAAGGAATTGGTTAAAGGACAATACGGGATAAGGGGTACTTCAACCTATATTTCTAATTTAATAGAGCATAACAGTAAAAATGAAGATCTGCCGAAAACAAATTTACAACGATTCCTTTCAGATTTTTATCAAGAGGGACAAACTCCCTACATCCCTCAATTAAAGCATCTATCTAATAAAAAAATGATAATTAACGGCATTTCTCTCTTTGCACACGGAAAAACGGTCGATTTTATTACACCGAAGGAAATGTTCTTTTTTAAGCTTCTTGTAGACAAATACAGCGAAGGTATGCGCCGAGTCAAAATAGACAGTGGCGAAGCCGCCATAAGGAGCATTCGTTCCTCTCATAATTTCGAACTGACAAAAAGAGAGCCGTATGAGGTTACTATTCATATTAAAGTTAATGGAAACATCAATGAATTTACTGGTCAGGACCTAACACCCAAAACGATGGGAAAATTACAAGTACAGTTTGAAAAGGAAATTGAAAAGGAATGTCTTAAGTTAATACAACGATTTCAAGAGAAAAAAATAGACCCAGTAGGAATCGGACATTTTGTAAAGACGCAGACCAGAAATTTTGATTTTAATAATTGGAGAGAAAAACAATATAAAGACCTTGTTGTAAAAATAAAACCGGAGGTAAAGATTAGTGAATCCGGTGTAATAGAATAACGAACCAAGTTAGAATCTTTCAACAAAAAAAGCAAGTAGACTTGTCCAAATTGAGATCCTGTCTACTTGCTTGCGCCAATCAAAGTGAAGCAAGAAAGCGAGTTCTCACTTCACTAAACTTTTAATTGTATTTTTGTCCCCTAATTAAATCTACTAATCTATTTTTTTAATTAACGATTCTTACTTTTTGCAATTTCTGCAGCTACTTCAACGATCATATCCTCTTGACCGCCTACCACTTTACGTTTTCCTAGTTCAATTAAAATATCACGAGAATCTACGCCATATCTCTCAGCAGCACGTTTTGAATGCAGTGCAAAGCTTGAGTAAACACCCGCATAACCAAGAGTTAAACTGTCTTTTGTAATTTCTTGCGGCACTGGTAAAAGTGGTGCAATGATGTCTTCAGCTAAATCCATCATTTTATATAAATCTACCCCAGTTTTGATTCCCATCCTTTCACAAACTGCAACAAGTACTTCTGTTTGTGTATTACCGGCACCAGCTCCTAAGCAGCGAACACTGCCATCAATACGAGTAGCACCTTCTTCAATCGCTACAAGCGTATTCGCCATTGCTAATGATAAATTGTTATGACCATGGAAACCAATGTTAATGCCTACTGATTGTTTAAGGGCACGAATTCGTTCGCGAACTTGACCTGGAAGCAGGTAACCTGCTGAGTCTACTACGTAGACCGAATCTGCTCCATAGCTTTCCATTAATTTAGCTTGCTCAACTAGTTTATTAACTGGAGCCATATGGTTCATCATTAAAAAGCCAACCGTTTCCATGCCTAGTTCTTTTGCATAGGCAATATGTTGTGGAGCCACATCCGCTTCTGTAACATGTGTTGCGATACGAGCCATCTTAGCTCCTAAATTTGCTGCTTCTTTCAATTCATGCAAAGTACCGATACCCGGCAATAATAGGACTGCAATTTTGGATTTATCTACAACGGAAACCGCAGCTTCGATTAATTCCATTTCATTTGTACGTGAAAGTCCATATTGTAATGATGATCCCGCTAAACCATCTCCATGAGATACTTCGATGTATGGAACATTGGCATCATTCAATGCTTTTGCGACTTTTAGTACTTGATCTACTGTATATTGGTGAGAGACTGCATGACTTCCATCTCGTAAGGCAACCTCAGTGATAAGAATATCTCTTTCGTTTGTCATTTTATTTTCCCCTTTCTACAGCTTAAACTGTTTCTTTCTTTAATAGATTTTTAGCAAACTCTTCGGCAATTTTTACACCTGCAGCTGTCATAATATCTAGGTTTCCTGAATATTTTGGCAGGTAATCACCGGCACCTTCTACTTGAATAAAGATCGTTACTTGATTTCCTTCGAAAATAGGTTCCGTACGAAGCTGATAGCCTGGAACATAGGATTGAACTACTTCTGTCATAACAGCAATGGATTTTCTGATACCTTCTTCGTCCATTTTCCCCTCTTCTACAAGGGTATACACTGTATCGCGCATCATGATTGGAGGTTCAGCAGGGTTTAAAATCATAATTGCCTTCCCTTTTTTTGCCCCACCAACTACTTCAATTGCACGAGATGTCGTTTCGGTAAATTCATCGATATTAGCACGAGTTCCTGGACCAGCACTTTTACTTGAAATGGTAGCAACGATTTCAGCATACTCTACAGGGCTTATCCGGTTTACAGCGTGAACCATTGGGATTGTTGCCTGTCCGCCACATGTAATCAAATTGATATTATCTTTTTCTAAATGCTCGTTAATGTTAACAGCCGCGCAAACATATGGACCAACAGCAGCCGGAGTCATATCAATGACTTTAATACCTGCTTCTTTTAAAACCTTTGCATTATAGAGATGCGCTTTTGCTGAGGTGGCATCAAAAACGATATCCGCTTTTAATTCAGGATCTGCTAGAAAACCATCAATTCCAGTAGCAACCCCTGCATAGCCTAATTCTCTTGCACGACGCAGTCCGTCTGATTGCGGGTCAATCCCAATCACAGCAGTTAACTCTAAAATTTGCGAGCGACCAAGTTTAATCATTAAATCCGTACCAATGTTCCCTGAGCCAAGAACGGCAACTTTAACTTTTGACAAAATATTCTCCTCCTAGAAATTACTTTATTTTTGTATGTTTTCTTACTCTAGCTTCTTTTTAAAAGACATTACCTTTATAACCTAAAGATTTCGAAATCTCAGATGCAGCTTTCTTAATCCCTTCTATTACTTTAGGAAGTTTTTCTCCATCAAGTCTCATTTTAGGAGCTGCACAGCTAATTGAAGCGATTACATTTCCTTTATGATTGAAAATCGGGGCGGCTATACATTTAAGTCCCAACTCGATTTCTTCATCATCGACAGCATACCCAGTCTCACGAACAGAAACTAAATGTTTTTTTATTTCATTAATATCAGTCATCGTGTACTCCGTAAATGCCTCTAAACTTGCTTCTGATAATAGCCTATCAACCTCTTTTTCACTTAAATGAGCAAGTATTGCCTTCCCCACACCCGTACAATGAACGGGTGCTCTTTTTCCAATATGAGAGTAAATAGTAAGAGCTCTTGGACCTTCTACTTTTTCAATATAAACAACTTCATCCCGTTGTAATGTAACTAAGTGAACGGTTTCATTTAATTCATCGGCTAAATCTCTAATAATGGGTCTTGCTATGTTCCCAATATCGAGATGTTTACCAACAAAGTTACCTAATGTGAAAAGTTTAATCCCCAGCTTATACTTCAAGTCCTCAGGATTTTGCTCGAGATACCCTCTATGTTCCAAGGTTTTAATAATTCCATGAACGGTACTTTTTGATAATTGAAGCTTTTCACTTATTTCTTTAACACTTAGTTCTGGACTTGTGGTTAAAAACAATTCAAGGACATCAGCTGCCCTTTCAATCGATTGAATTAAACGTTCAGACATTCTCTTCCTTCTTTCGTTCACCATTATCGAACGGCGTTCGTAAATTTTTTAATCGATGCATTTATACTAACTCGCTTCTAATAGTATGTCAATACTATTCAATTCATTATTCTGAAATACATGATTATTCCTTTTCTACAAAAATAAAAAAGAGCTCATCTTTTATTATGAGCTCCCATAAATCCATCGAATATTAAATTACTTCAAACTGTTTAAAACCTGTTTGATCCGGTATAAAATCTAGTTTTTTATTTCGAAAATAATGACATTCACCTTTGTCTATAATGAAATGCAGGTCCTCTTTTACTATTTCACTATCATTATCTTGAATAGAGTCTTCTAAAGTTAATTTCACCTTCATAAAACAACTTTTACGCATTTGTAATCGAATATACTTACCTGAAACTGATAATTCCAACCTATTTTGTACTTCTGCTTTTGCAGGATCTGTTAGAACAAACAAGTCAGAGCCTCCTTTTTATTCTACATCTTAAAAAAAATGCGCAGTAAATAAGAAATCGATTTCATTTGTGGATGATTTCGAATATTTTCTAATAATCCCTTCACAATCGCTCTTGGTAAAGTTGGTTCAAGCAGCTCTTGTTTTAACAGTATTAATGATTCTTGTTCAATTGACTCTTCCATTTCTACTAGTCCTTGTTGAATCATTTCAAGAATCTGTTCCTTCGTAACATCTTCATCCAGGGGTTCGCCAAACATTTGGATAAGCTCTTTTGTAATAAAGGGGACTGTAGAATTTCTTGCAATTAGATTTGTTTTCTCCACTAACGATTGTGACAATAAGTCCAAATCTAATGGTACGTTATAGAATAAAAATAGCTGAGAATACATGCTTATAAAGCCTTTGATACAAAATACTAAATCATATTTTATCTCTTTTACCTCATTTTCTCTATACAAACGCTCCACCATCGATAGAATCGTTTTGTCCATTAATCTGTCGTAGTAACGCATTTTCAAAATGAAATCTTGATTAAATGATCTAGATTGCTCTTTGATGAGAATTTTTCCAAAATCAGAATGCTTTTGAAAAGAGTTAAATATTGCATAAAAAAAATCATAAAGGAGATTTTGTCCATTATTTGCATTTCTGACTAGACAGTCAATATCAGAGGTGAATTGAATCATAAAGTGATCGATTATCGCAAAAATTAATTCATCCTTTGATTTAAAAGATAAATAGAAAGCACCTTTAGAAATACCGCAATGTTCTGTTATTTGTTGGACAGATGTAGCTTCAAACCCCTGTTTAGCAAAAAGCTCTATTGCTTTTTCCATAATTAATTGTTTTTTCATCATTTATACTACGCTCCTAGGTTCAATCATTGACAGATGACCGGTTAGTCAGTATTATAAGTAAATGAGCTAGATATGTCAATTAAGGGTAGGTGTAATTATGAAAGGTTTAGTCAACTTTGTTCTAGGAAATAAACTAGCAGTATGGTTACTTACAATAATCATTACGGTATCTGGTATTTATTCAGGTACAAAAATGAATATGGAGACAATACCAGATATTTCAATTCCATACTTAATGGTAATGGATGTTTATCCTGGGGCAACTCCAGAACAAGTAATGGAAGATGTCTCCAAACCTTTAGAAAAAGCGATAGAAAACTTAAAAGGTGTAAAATCCGTTTATTCCAATTCAAATGCTAACATGGCTAGTATGCAGGTGGAATATGAATACGGTGAAGATATGGATGAAGCAAATCGTGCATTAAAATCTGCTTTAGAGGCCGTGAAGCTGCCAGAAAATGCACAGGAACCAATTATTACAGCCATTAGCATGAATATGATGCCGGTTGTCGCACTTAGTATAAGCAGTACAACAGAGGACATAGTTGAATTAACGTCAACCGTTGAGGATATTATTCTTCCAAAAATCGAGAAAATTGATGGTGTTGCCTCTGCAACCATTACAGGTCAACATATTGAAGAAGTTCAACTTACGTATGACGAAGCAAAAATGGCTCAATATGGCTTAAAAGAAGATACTGTCAAACAAATGATACAAGCAAGTGACCTAGCGGTTTCATTAGGTCTTTACGAATTTGAAGAAGGCGAACAAGCTGTAGCAATAGATGGAAAGTTCATGACCGCAGATGAATTAAAGGAAATGCTTATTCCTGTAACACCATCAGCAACACAACCTTTACCATTTGTGAAGCTTAGCGACATCGCTGAAATCGAGGTAGTTGGTAAAGTACAATCGATTTCACGTACGAATGGTGAAAATGCAATTGCCATTCAAATTGTAAAAGGTCAAGAAGCAAACACTGTAGATGTTGTAAACAGTGTGAAGGATTTAATCGAGGAACAAAAGGAAAAAATTGATGGTCTTGTCATCGATGTATCACTCGACCAAGGTGCACCAATCGTAGAATCGGTTAAAACGATGGTTGAAAAAGCACTATTTGGTGGTTTAATTGCCGTTTTAATTATCCTTTTATTCCTACGTGATATTAAATCAACCATTATTTCCATTGTGTCGATTCCAGTTTCCATTTTCATGGCATTCCTGCTTCTTAACTGGATGGAGATTACTCTCAATATTATGACGCTCGGTGCCGTTACGGTTGCCATCGGCCGTGTAATCGATGATTCAATCGTAGTAGTTGAAAATATATATCGACGTCTTCATTTAAAAGAAGAAAAATTATCAGGTCGTGCGCTTGTCCGTGAAGCGACAATCGAAATGTTCAAACCCATCCTGTCATCAACATTAGTAACGGTTGCAGTATTTGCACCTCTTATCTTTGTTGGCGGTATGGTCGGTGAGCTATTCATGCCGTTTGCATTAACGATGACATTTGCTCTTGGCGCTTCATTAATTGTTGCGATTACAATCGTTCCTGCGTTGTCTCACTTCTTATTTAAGAAAAAGTTATATAGTGAAAAAAC
The DNA here is from genome assembly GCF_002272245.1 of Bacillus sp. 7884-1. Taxonomy (GTDB): domain Bacteria; phylum Bacillota; class Bacilli; order Bacillales; family Cytobacillaceae; genus Neobacillus. Next base: position 69,909 of record NZ_NPDD01000063.1, read on the forward strand.
AGAAAGCAGCCATAAAGAAGCTGGTAAATTAGCGAACTGGTACAAAGGCATCCTTGGATGGACACTTAACCATAAAGTGATTACCTCCGTTATTGCGGTTGTGTTGTTAGCAGGAAGTTTGGCGTTAACACCATTAATCGGCTTTAGCTTCATGGGCAGTGAAGAAGAAAAGGTAATGTACTTAACGTACACCCCAAAAGCTGGCGAGCTAAAGGATGAATCATTAGCAAACGTTGAAGCAGTAGAAGAAGAAATGCTAAAACGCGATGATATCGACATCGTTCAGATATCTATAACCGAAAGTGGAGATCCGATGGCCGCAATGATGGGAGGCGGCGGAGATGGTGCGCTAATGTACTTAATCTTTGACCCAGAAATGGATAACTTCCCTGAAGTCCGCGAAGAAATTGAAGAGTATGTGTTTAATATTGGTCAAACAGGCGAATGGAAGAGTCAAAACTTCGCTGCTATGTCGATGTCTACAAATGAAGTTAGCTACACATTCTACAGTGAAGATTTAGATAAACTAAATGATGCTGTAAAAATGGTAGAAGGCGTTCTGAGTAAAAATGACGGCCTAGAAGATGTTTCTTCAAGTGCTGAGGAAGCATACGTTGAGTATACATTCAAAGTAGAACAAGATGAATTACTTCAGTATGGCTTAACGACCGGTCAAATCGTCATGATGTTAAACCCGACAAAAACACAAGATGTATTAACAACGGTTGAAAAGGATGGTAATGAATTAGAAGTTATCGTTCAGCAGGAACAAGCTGCACAGCCAAAATCAATTGACGATATTTTAGCAACACAAGTACCGACAGCACTTGGTACGACAATGCCGCTTTCAGAACTAGTAACAGTTGAAAAAGGTACAACATTAAATACCCTTGCACGCAGCAAAGGTGAATACTATGCAACGGTTTCAGGAACCATACTTGATAAGGATATTTCAAAAGCAACAGCTGAAATAGATAAAGAAATTGATAAATTAGATTTACCGAAAGGTGTTACGATCGGAGTTGCCGGAGTTCAGGCAGATATGACCGAGACATTTACACAGCTTGGTATGGCCATGCTTGCAGCGATTGCGATTGTATACTTTATCCTAGTTGTAACCTTCCGTGAAGGTGTCGCACCGTTTGCCATCCTATTCTCATTACCATTTGCAGTAATTGGATCATTTGTTGGTTTATTAATCGCAGGCGAAACCATTTCTGTTTCTGTCATGATGGGTCTATTGATGTTAATCGGTATCGTTGTTACGAATGCCATTGTACTCGTTGATAGGATTATTCATATGGAACGTGATGGTATGACTATGCGTGAAGCAGTACTAGAAGCTGGTGCAACTCGTCTGCGTCCAATCCTAATGACCGCTATTGCAACCATTGGAGCATTAATCCCATTAGCCATTGGCTCAGGCGGCGGTGGTTTAATCTCGAAAGGTCTTGGTATTACCGTAATAGGCGGTTTAGCAAGTTCAACGTTATTAACACTAATTGTTGTCCCAATCGTTTATGAAGTTTTATCTAAGATATTCAAGAAAAATCGTAAAGATATTGTAGAAGACTAATAAAAATATCCCTACAAGATGACGTCATCTTGTAGGGATTTTTGTTCTAAATGTCTTTTTGCAAAACCTGTCCATCGATCATTTTAATTACATGATCAGCAAATGCAAGCATTTCTTCGTCATGTGTAACCATTAGGGTAGTAATGTTCAGCGTTTTAGTTAAATCTTGGATTAACAACATAACATCCTTAGACCTTTTTGAATCTAAACTTGCCGTTGGTTCATCTGCGAAGAGAACTTTAGGTTTATGGATGATTGCACGAGCAATTGCAACCCGTTGTTTTTCCCCGCCCGACAAGGAAGACGGATAAGCATTTTTCCGATGTTCCATTCCAACTAATTTTAGAATTTTATCAATTTCTTTTTTATATTCTAGTTTCTTTAATTTCGATTCAGAAACATCCAGCATTAACAACAGTTGTTCTTCTACGGTGAGAAAAGGAACAAGATGTGCAAATTGAAAGACGAAACCGAATTTACTTGCTCGTATTTTCCGAACTTGCTCTGAACCCATGGTAATCATATTTTCACCTTCAAATATTACTTGTCCTTCTGATGCAGGTTGAAGTCCTGCTGCTATTGTAAGGAGTGTACTTTTACCTGAACCTGATGCACCCACTAATGCTGTTATCTCCCCTTCTCTAAGTGACAGATTAATTCCTTTTAGTATTTCTTCCTTTACTTCACCATTCGTAAATGTTTTTCTAACTTCATCAATCGTAAATAATGACATATTAAACCTCTCCTTGTTGAATCGCTTGTAATGGCTCTACTTTTCTTATTTGTACACCTGATAGCGTAGCTCCAATAAATCCGATCATGAGGAAGACTACCGACAATTGAAGTGTTGTTTCAGGGGTTAAACTAAAAGGCATTTCCTTAGGTGCAATCATAGTAAAAACTTGGCTGAATGTAATAGATATGGCAAGTGCGATGACTGTAATAAAAACCATTTGCGTCCACATCATTTTGAACAACGTACTTGTTTTTACACCGATTGCCTTTAAAATACCGTATAAACCCATTTTTTGAACATTCATCATGTAGAAAAAAATAGCAAACAACATTCCGCTAATGATTACTAAAAACCAAACTATCATATTTAAAGACATCTGTTCAGCGCTATAACTCGGAATGGTACTGAGAAAATCTTTCTTTGTGAAAGATTGTAATCCAGCGATTTCTTGTGAGGAATCCCCTCCCGGAACGAAAACCAATTGCATTTCTTCGACTCGGTAAATTTCTCTGTAGTCCTCCATACTGATATAAGCGACAGGGGCATGGCTGTATTTCTTTTGGTCGACAAAACCTTTTACAACAAACTTTCCACTATATTGATTATTCGTTAAGGTGTCTCCAACCTTTATACCCTCATTCTCCAATGAGCGATCTAATACGATTTCTCCATTTTTAACATTTTTAAATAACTTTGAATCTGTCGATGTAACAAAGGCGATACTTCGCTGCTTACCCTTCTCATCATTTAAAAAGCCCATTTGAATGGATAATGCTACAGCATCCTTCTGTTTATCTAACATTTCATCTTGTATACCGCTATCTATTCTTGACAGATTATAGGTTTCGTCTGCATCTTCATTCATATAAAATTGTCCACTTGGTAAATCTTTAATTAATGCAGCATTGTCTTGTGATAATCCATTTGCTAAACCAGATATAATAAACGTTAATAAACTAACGAGAAAAACGATTGAACCTAAAATCAAAAACCTTACTTTATTTTTTTTAATTTCTTTCCAAGCAATGTTCATCTTTAATTCCTCCCGATCTCTTTTTGACATCCTTAGTATATAATCGCCATGTGAACTGACGATGAACAGGAAGTTACATTTGAGCTGTTTGCAAACTTTATCTAAAATCCTTTCTGTTCTACGCAAAAAGACCATTCGCGAGGAATGGCCTAAATACTAGTTACATAGAATAGTTGCTAAGATTATAGTTCTATCTAAATACTATTTGTTTGTTTTTTGAGTAAATACTAATAAGCAAAATAAGCTGAAACTAAGCAGCAGTGTTGCTCCTCCACCAATATAAACGATTAAGTTGACCGCTCTAGGCAGGACTTGGAGAATATTTAGTGCCATCCCAGCAGTTAATCCGACCACTCCAATTATCGCTGTATACACATGTAAAGCTGATAATACTTTCGCCGCTGGTTGAAATACTCGATAGTAAACAGCCCATGAAAAAATCGAAAGCCAGCCGACAACTAGTATATGGGCATGGACAGGTTTATAAGCATAATCATACGACCCTGCCATATGTCCTCCCATCGCGGCTCCAATTAAGCCGAAAATTGCTGATAACCTTAAAAGCAAATTACTATATTTCATATTCATTATACGTTTCCCCTCATTCCTTTCTATAAAAAAATTCACCTTTTTCATGATTGCATAAAGAGTGTACCTTATGAATATGAACGGAAGATGAATTTTAAATGACAATTCTATAGTTTACTTGTGTCTGGGACATTATATGGAAGAATAACTGTAAAAGTTGTGCCCACATCTTTACCACTTTCCACTACTATTTTTCCTTGATGCAATTGTACAATACTTTGAACGATTGAAAGACCCAATCCCGTTCCTTCCACAGCTTTAGACCTCGAAGGGTCTGCACGGTAAAAACGGTCATAGATTCGCTCTATTTGCTCAACTGCCAATCCGATTCCTGAATCCTTAAATTGGACTTCAACGGAGTCAGAAGTGTTCGTTAATTTAATGTCGATACTGCCATTCTCCACATTAAATTTTATTGCATTGGTTAATAGATTTTCCCACACCGAATATAACAAAAAAGGATCCCCACTCATTTTTGTCTCTGGAAGGGAGTAGCTTAGCATAAGTTCCTTTTCATTTATTCTCCAGCGATATTGCTGAATAACACTTTTAATTTGTTCAGCCACATTGAATTCTTTTACGTCCATTAAATCCTTCTTACTTTCAATCGAAGAGAGAAGAAGCAGCTGTTTTGATAGAGTAGATAAACGATTGAGTTCCGAATGGATGACTTTTATGTGATTTTGCTTTTTCTCATAGGAAATTTCCTCATCATCTAATAAGTTCATATACCCTTTTATGTTCGTGATTGGTGATTGGATATCATGGGAGACATTTGATATAAACTCTTTTCTTAACTGATCTACTTTAGCCAACTTTCTCGACATATTCATAAAGCTTCCGGCTAAGTCACCTATTTCATCTTTTCGATTAATATCCAAATGAATCGTGAAATTTCCCTCAGCAAGTGTTTTGGTAGCCTGATTTAATTTGACAATCGGTTTTACTAAGAATTTCGAGCTTATTAAAACAAATAAAATACTTAATAAAATCGAAGTAAGCAAAAGCCAGGCAAACAATAAATGCATCTCATTAAACATCATTTTAATATCCGGACGGATAAATAGGGCAAATTTTCGTTGTTGGTATGTAAAAGGAACTCCAACACTATTCTTTAATTCATTGGCAAAGAATCCTGTAACAAATGTCTTATGTGGAAAATGCTCAATACCATGATAGATTTCACCAGCATGAACAGCGGCAATTGCCTTCTTTGAAAGGTTTCTTTCCCGATAAGGAGTCCCATAAAACTGTTCCCTTCCAAGATCATTCACGATATATAGTTGATAACCAATGGACCCAATATGATCCAAGTAATCATTAAAATCAATGTTTGGATCCTTCTGAATATATTCCGAAATCTCCAATGCAAAATTTGTGATTTTAAGATCATTTTGGGATTTAAGCGAATGTTGATAATACACATTTGAAATAACAAAGGACAAATCTCCACTAAGCACCATAATGAATATGGTCGTAAGAGCAAACTTTCCATAAAGAGATTTCATTTAATGAACCTCCAAGGAGTAGCCTACACCTCTTATGGTCTTGATGGAAAACTCTTCAGATACATGCTTAAACCTTTCTCTTAAACGTTTAATATGGACATCCACTGTCCTTTCGTCACCTTCATATTCCAATCCCCATACTTGCTCAATCAATTGATTTCGATTGAAAACCTGATTAGGGTGCGAGGCCAGGAAATACAGTAGATCGAATTCCTTTAAAGGTAACATATACGTTTTCTGAGCGATTTCCACTTCATAGCTCTTTTTATTAATAAAAAGATTTCCTATTTTTATATCCGATTCATTTAATCTTCCGTACCTTCTTAGCAGCGCATTTACTCTAAAAAGCAATTCCTTCGGCTCAAAAGGTTTTACTAAATAGTCATCTGTGCCTGATTGATATCCTTTTTCCTTATCTTCAATTTGGCTTTTGGCAGTAAGCAAAATAATAGGGATATCATTGAATTTACGGAGTTCTTCGGTCATGCTGTACCCATCCATTTTCGGCATCATGATATCTATGATAGCCAAGTCGCACAATTCCTTCTCAACAAGCTTTAGTCCCTCTACTCCATCTGCTGCCTCTAAAACCTTGTAACCTTCTTTCATTAATAAATCCTTAACTAAATAACGGATATGCTGATCATCATCAACAACTAGAATACTCTTCATGGAACTCACCTATATACAATGGCTAAGCCTTTCAAGAAATTTCTGGCGTATTTATCAAGGCACTGCTTATAATTCTTATGGCCTTCTTTTCTTAATATCGCGCCTAATTCGCCTTTTGTCACTGTAATTCCTGCTTTTTCAAATATATCGAGCATATCCTCACTTGTTAATGCCAGAGCAATCTTCAACTTCTTTACTAGCATATTATTAACACTTTCTTTACTCTTTGTAGGTACCGGTAAATCAGGTTGTCCTGGCCTTGTTTCTTGTTTACCTCTTTTAAAAGTAATAAAACCATTTAAAAATGACTCTAACATACTATTCGTACATTTAATGTACTCTTCATCCTCCGTTATATCATCATAATAATCATCTTCGTCATCGTAACTGTCTTTTGGTTTTGTTAGTATTTTGAGGACGTCATCTTTTGTTACATCAATGCCGCCAAGTTTAAATATTTCTACCATATCTGTATTTTTAATATCCAGTGCATACCGTAATCGAATCAATATATCATTATTCTCCATTTTTATATTCCTCCAATATGATTGCTATTTGCATAGCACAAGTATATCCGTTTCAAATGTTAGACAGTCATTTTCCAACTTGATAAAGCTAACCAGTTTTCTTGCTGCTCATAATCAGGGATTATTTTACCTACAAGGCGCCAAAAGGAGCGATCATGATTCAGATGGACCATATGGCACATTTCGTGAACGACTACATAGTCAATCACCTTCTGTGGTGCCATCGCCAGCTTCCAATTAAAGGTCAACTGCAGCTTGGAATCACAGGTTCCCCAGTTCGTCTTATTATCTGTAATTCGGATTGACCGTGGTTTTACTTTAAAGTTACTTTGAAAGGAACGAATACTCTTTTCTACTAACATTTTGCACTGCTGATAGTAAAATCGTTTCAAAGCTTGTTTTACTTTTTCATCTTCAAGTTGTTTCACAAATATATGTAAATTCTCCTCTTCAAAAACTGCAAAGTCTTGTTGTATTTCCGTATCTTGAGTAATCTGAATGGGATATTCATTTCCTAAATAAAGAAAGCTCTCGCCATGTTCATAGGCCTTCGCCGTTGGTCCAAGGGATCTAGCCTTCATTTCTTTTAGCTTTAGCTGAATCCAATCCCATTTTTCCTCTAATGCTAGAATCACTCGTTCATCGGATATCCCCTTAGGAACGTGTACTTCAACATATCCATTACTATCTATATGAATGCTCATCGATGTACGCTTTTTATACTTTACCTCAAATCTAATTGTCTGACCTAAATAGGTATGAATCATCTTATCACCTCAAGACCAAGGGAAGACCAAGGGGACGGTTCTCCTGGCCAAAAATTTCAAAAAAAATTAGAGTAGAAGTAATAATTCTACTCTAACTCAATAATGATTGTAAACAAGCGTACTCTTCTACTATTATATATAGACTGTTTCTTTGTTAGCAATTTCCACTGATTATACTTTTATTAAAACCTATATATCAACAAAATTCATTGCGTTTGTTTGTTAATTAAACGTTTGATTGAAACTGCCTCTAATCGCTTCATAACTTGATATAACTCATTTAAACAGAAATAAAATTGTCGATTACATCCCAGTTAAGCGTTCATCACTTTTATAAAAACATTAAATTCTACATTAATTCCTATAAATCTACTTATCTGCAAATGAAATTCATTAATCAAACGTTTGATTGAAAACAGGTGGAAGCTCTTCTTTAAAGCAGTTCCTGGCTAATTTCCCATGCAATAATTGTCGAGGAAATAATTACTTTTTTATTAAACAACTGATTATTCTCTCTGTAAAAACTAAAAAGCAACAAAATATATTAATTTCCTCATATTTCGATATCAATCAAACGTTTGATTAGATTCATTATAAATCCCTTTATATCAACTGTTCTAGCGAAAAAGTGTGTAGGAATTTTAGCGAAATTCCACAAGAAATCTCAGCTTCCTTTTGGTTTTTCTGCTTCCCTGCGCTTTTCCTTAATACAGCTTACCCCAATCAGGCCAATCATAGAAAAGATGACTGGAGTAATGAAACCGTAGAAGTATCCATCACCCATACTACCTGAAGCAAGCTGAAAATGATCTAATACCATTCCAAAAATACTTGGCAGCAGGACCGCACTTAAGAAACCACCCGTATTTGCAAACCCAGAGACAACGCCAGAATCAATTATAGGAAATGATTGACGGACGACAGCAAAGGTTAATGCACTTGCTCCATACCCAAAGCCAATGATAAAAAACAGCATAATGAGCATGAATAATGGGGGATTTCCTTTATATAAAAGAAATGTAGCCCAACACGATAAAATAGTGATATGAACAACAATATATGGCCGTTTAATTGTTTCCAAACGGCTTGAAATCCAACTTGTCAGCGGAGCACCCATAAGTGCCCCAATCATACCAATCATAATGAGTTCACTGGCATCTGAACGTGTCATTCCATACACATTCATCCCATAAGGCACCGCCCACGAACCGATAAATCCCACATACGCACCGACAATTCCAAAGTGACAAAAGAATAAAGCCCATGCCTGTCGGTTCGAAAAGATTCTACGAATTAAAACCAAGGTTTTTTCACGATGAATTTCATTTTTTACTACTGTCGGTTCAGTAAGTTGTTTTGGTTTTTTTATGAGGACAAAATAAAGAAGAATCCCGCATAAACATAATAATAGTCCCACGAAAAAAAATGCTGGCCTCCAGCCTAGTAAACCAATCCATGCCGTAAATGGGACGGTTGCCAAGAGGAATCCAAGACTTCCGGCCATCCCCGCGAAACCAATTAAGCGAACAAATTCCTTCACTTTAAACCACTGTCCCAAAATTAGTACCATATTAACCCAAATAGTCGCATCCCCTGTCCCCGTCAGTATTCTGGCAAAAAATAGAACATATTCATGCGTGCCGACACTATAAATGATTGTACCTAATCCCGTTAGGATTGCGCCGATAATAAGAAAAAAGTTGGGTCCATACCGATCTGCCAGAATACCCATCGGAATTTGTAAACCGGTGTATACAAAAAATTGAATACTTGTCAGTAATCCAATTGTTGATGCTGTTACATTAAAATCCCTCATCACTTGGTCGGTAATCAATCCCGGAGCGGTTCGCTGGCTCGCCATTAATAAATACGTAAACAAAACAGAAGCAAATACAACCCATCTAAACCTGCTATTTTGTTTATCCATGATTTCTACTCCTGTTAGCTTTTACTCTTATATATATGGATTTCCTGTAAGGGTAGAAACACAGTTTTAAAAAAAGCCAAAAAGGCAACACCCTTCGGAGGGAAGTTACCTTATTCTGAAGTGATATTTGAATGATTTCTAAAAAATCAAGCTAGAAACATCAAAAGCTATTTCCCAAACCCAAGCGTAGATTGCCTTTTAACAAGACGGACGTCAAGTAAAGGTTCTTCAAGGTAGGATTTATCATCCTCTAAACCCTCAATTTTACGAATAAGTTTGTTGGTGGCAGCTACCCCGATATCATAGATGGGCTGTTCTACCGTACTAATTTCCGGTTCTACCATTTCGGTTAGCTTGATTCCGTCAAAGCCTATGATAGCAATGTCTTTTGGAACATGGTAGCCTAATAACTTTAGTGCTTTAAGACTTCCAATCGCCATTAAATCATTTGCTAAAAAGATTCCATCGACATCCTTATGTTCGTTCATAAGGATTTGGGTTTGAACCTTTCCGCTTTCTAGGGTAAAGTCTCCTTCATATATCCTATCTTTATCCCCTGCTCCAGTTGGCGATACCTCTTCACCTATTCCAGACCAGGCAGCAACCGTCTCCAGATATCCTCGTTTCCGTTCTGTGGAAGATGGGAATGATTCGGGTCCACTGATATGAGCAATTTTCTTACAGCCAACTTCAATCAAATGTTCAACTGCTAACCTGGCACCCTTATAATTATCCAGTCCAATCGAGTCAAATGTATTATTTTCAGCAGCTCTATCAATTCTCACAAACGGTATTTGTAATTTTTCAATTGCCTTTAAGACTTTTTCATCAATTTGAAACGAGGCAAGTATAAAACCATCTACATACCGGTTTTGGAGTTGCTTCCAAAAATGATTGTCTTTCATGTCGTCAGACTGGTTATTTATTAAGATGATGCTATATCCCTTTGATTTTGCCACTTCTTCAATGGCAACTACAAGTTCTGGGAAAAAGGGGTTCGTGATATCAGGGATAATCAGAGCAATCGTACGAGTTTTCTTCTTCGCTAATCCTCTCGCGATTTCATTCGGATGGTAGTTCAAGCGCTCCATCACTTCACGAACTTTTTTCTCGGCCGTTTGACTAATATATCCATTACTATTCAAATATCTAGACACTGTCGCTACGGAAACACCTGACTCCCTTGCAACATCTCGAATTGTTACTTGCTTCTCTCTCACGAAAATTCTCCTTTAGAAGGATATTTCTATATTTGAACTACTATTGATCATTAAAAAAGCCCAAGGAGCATGTTTTGCCAATATCATTTACTCCTCAAGCCACTTCAATTCTATTCTTTTGTTTCTTTTACATGGAAACGATGGAATTTTGTTTCCCCTTTTTCAAGAAGTCCTAAACCAATCATACCATAATTATTTTCTATCCCATCGAAATCCAAAACTAGATCGTCATTGATTTCGACCTGGACGGCAGATCCCTTTATGAAAACCTTAAAATCATGTATGGTTTCAAGATTCCATTCATACGGAACTGTCTTTATCCTTTTAAAGCCAAAGTTATTTTCAATGAGCGTAACCTGATTAGGACCATCGAATCCTACCCAATAATAGCGTTCTGTACCCATTGCTCGAAAAATAACTCCGTGGCTTACACCAGTAACAGGCTGCAAGCTTACTTCTAATTCAAGGTCACTTCCATAATAGTTCCCAGTAAAGGAAGATGTATCTTCCTCACCTGCTGCAGCCTTCATGTTATCACCTTCAAGTGTCCATTCACCACGGTGATGAGCAAAAGGCGTTACACATTTGAACTCAATGGCTTGTTTAGCAAAATCTATGGTATAGTTTGCATTTCCAAAGATACGAAACTCACCGATATAAAACTTGCCAAATGACCGATTGTCTGTAGGGGAGGGACTCTCTACAATAAAACCAACCTCGTCAATCAATGCGCCGTCTGTTTCTGGAATCATAAACTCAATATCCAGCCACTCTTGATGGCGTAACACGACACGATCTAGTTTCATGTCTTCCTTTGTAAAACTGTTGCGGATATAGGGAGTCAAATAAACATCTGCTCCACCTTGCCATTTATCCATAAAAATCTTTGCAGTTACCGTTTGCCCACTGTATGCTGTTGGGGCAAAGGTAGGCTTATATTTTTCATCATTGAACTCTTCACGACGATAAAAAGGCTTGTAATATACTTTACTGGAATCGCCTTCTATGAATCTGTCGAAAAGAACAGACAATGATCCATACGCTGCCTCTAAGCCCACATCGTCACATGAATGCAGCAAAGTCTTAAAGCTATTATTCGTCCTAAATCCGTGAGTTGATCCTGGCAATGCAAAATCAAAGTAAACCTCACCATTTCGAATACTTTCTACTAACCACTGTGGAGATTTCACACCATTCACTTCATAGCCAAGAACAGCAAGCTCCTTACAGAAGGTTGGGATATCCAACACGTTCAGATAACCAGACACGCTGGATGTAGCAATCATATCATTGATAGGTTTGCGATAGTGGCTTGGAATTCCATCAATCCCAACGAAAACACCTAGGATGGTTCCAACATTCCCTGCATTACAATCTGTATCCCAGCTGCACATGGTAGCAATCTCAACCGTTCGGGCCAAGTCACCGTTTCCATACAATAGTGCCAAAGCACATACCCCAGCATTCGGGATGATATGGCAAACACCCGTGTACTTATCGTAGCCCCATTCTTCTTCTAAATACTGACGGCACTTACGGAAATCCTCTTCCTCACGGTGCTTCTTGTAAAAATCAATTACCGCTTCAACCACGGCAAAATAGGTGGAATTCTTAGGAATTACAGATAATCCTGCTTCGATAATATCATCAATACTATCAGCTGAAAAGGCTTTCGAAATACACGCTGCCATAAAGCGGGCTCCGTATAACCCATTCTTATCATGAGAAACACTTGCTGCTATTTCTGCATAATCGGCAGCCTTATTTATATCATCAGGGAACAGAAGACCCCATGTATCAATGAAAATTTGTCCGCCAATTTGCTCAGCCATAATAATGCCATTGACCTCAGCCGAACCAGACTGTGGGGCTGGAATTCCTTTTTTCAGATTTAGATACGCCGTATGCTCTGTACTTATCTGATCTCCGCCCCACCAAAACATACCGATTCCTTCACGCGAATAGTTTAACCACGCTCTTGCAACATCCTGCGGTGTTAACTCCCGACCGCGTGCATCATCAATTAAAGCACGGATAAAATAGACAGGACCATTTGCATCATCATCAGCGGAGAAGGTTTTATAATCCTTTACATACCCCCGAATATCACCATGAATTTCTTTTATTTTTTCATATGACCATTCATTGGGCTCTAATGGTGCACCCAGTCTGATTCCAACATTCATTCCTAAGAAACCTGCATACATTTTTTCCAAATAGTTTTCAGGTATCAATCGACTCAACTCCTGCTCCCCACTATCTTTTAAAGTAGGCTTTTTCTTTTTTCATTTAATTCTATGTCTTGCTGAATAATCAATTTAGCAGTATCTGCAAATTGGTCAGCTACCTGGGTTAAATTCATTTTGTTCGTTTCTTGCAGGAGCTCTACGTCCTCAGGAAGAATTATGCTATCTCCGTACATGGCACCTAAAATAACACCGGCCATTACTCCGATGGAATCTGTATCACGACCAGAGTTGATACCATCTAATATTGTTCTGTAATAATCTCCATCGTTCAAGACGATAAACGCTAACGCCATCGGGAGCTCCTCAATCGAGAAGAGACGGCTTGGTGTATAATGATTTGAAGGAATTCCAACCTTCTCAATGTTCCGGTGTACATCGTCTTTCATTGGAGAATACTTTTCAATCACATTTTGGAAAGTGGCAATTACAGTATCCATTTCTGCCTTTTCAGAACGTAATTTGCGAGCGGCTGCGGTTAAATCACGGATTGCGTTCTTCGTTCCATCTTTTGCAAAATAAATGGCGGTCTCCACAATATCATCAACCGTCACATTTTCTTCAAATGCTTTAGCCACACAAGCTGCCAACACACCTGCTGCCTCTAAACCGTAACTGCTTTGATGCCCCATCGCAAACAATATTGCTTCATCATAAGCCGCCTTTGGGTTTCCAGCATTGACAATTCCTACAGGTGCAATATACATCGCAGCACCACAGTTAATCATATTGCCAATCCCGCCTTCGCGCGGTTCACAATTTGCTAATACATGACGCATAAATATATATTTTTCAGGGTAGAAGAGACGGTCGATTATGAGCGCCTCTTTGCCGAACTCAGGGATATACGTTTTTCTGAAAGCAATTTCTTTCACAAATTCATTTCCCATATCGTAAGCGTCTATATGTCTTTTTTCTTGGTTATAGACGTTGATGAGAGCAACGGTCATAAGAGTATCGTCTGTAACAGTACCATTGCCTCTTTTTCTGCCTAAATTCATATCAGCTGGGTAATCTTCCTTGTACCATTTTGTACGGAGAGTTTCGACCCTCTTATACATTTTTTTAATCTCTTTATAGCTCAGTTTTTCAACAGGCGCCCCCATTGCATCGCCCAGTGCAGTGGATAATACTACACCTCTAACTCGTTCTTTAAAAGAAACCATACGAAGAACTCCCTTTTTTTATTTCTACAAAATTTGTTTTTTTTCAAAACTAATTCCACTTTAATCTTAATGATCAGTCCTTGACTCCACCCTCGAAGGCACCTTTTGTATAGTACTTCAGAATTAAAGGATAAAGTAAAAGCAAAGGTACAATCGAAATGATAATCGTTCCAGCCTGAAGGGAAGCAAAGTCAATTGTTGCTACTTGGTCATAGGATAGGAAGTTTTGTGCTCCTACCAAGGATGTGTTATCACGTTCCACAACAAATTGTCGAAGAACTACCTGCAGCGGCCATTTTCCAATATCGGTTAAATAGATGGTTGCACGGAAGTATTCGTTCCAGTGATATACTCCATAAAAAAGTCCCATTGTTGCCAAAGCGGGTTTGGATAAAGGTAACATAATCTTTGTAAAAATGCGGAAGTGTCCAGCTCCATCCATACGTGCAGCTTCTAGAATGCTCTCTGGAACATCCTCAAAAAATCTCATCATAATAAACAAGTAAAAAATATTGACTGTTTTATATAGAATCAAGGATGCATACGTATCTAACAATCCTAAATTTTTTACTAGTAAATACTCCGGAATTAATCCTGGTTCGAACACCATAATGACAATTAAAAAAATCATAACGATATTTCGGCCAGGAAATTTCGTTCTTGCCAACACGTAGGCAGTCATTGATGTAAGTAATAGGTTCAAGGTCGTACCAATGATCGTAATTAAAAAGGTATTAAAAATACTTTTTACAATTAACGGGTTGGAAAATAGTATTTTATAGTTAATGAGTGAAAATCCTTCAGGTATTATTCCTAATCCACCTAGTTCGTGAACCTTGAGCGGATCTGATAAAGACATCGCTAGTAAGTGAAGAAGCGGAACTAATATTGCTAAAGAGATTACAAACAAAATACTGTAAATAACAATGGATGAAATACTTAATTTTGTTAATTTTTTCATAATTGTTCCACCTCCTACCAAACTCCTTTACCTGTGATGCGTTTTGTAATAAAGTGTGTTCCCAAGATTAAGGTAACCCCAATCACACCCTTGAAAAGACTGGCTGCAGTCGCATATGCGTATTGGCCGTTAATTAGTCCAATTCGATACACATAAGTATCTAAAATATCAATAACACTGATGACAGATGCGTTCATCATATTAAATACTTGGTCAAAACCAGCATTCATGAAGAATCCAAGGTTTAGAATAAAGACTGTCATGATCGTACTAGTTAAAGATGGCAGCGTAATATATCTCATTTGCTGTAATTTGGATGCTCCGTCAATGGTAGCCGCTTCGTATAAAGAAGGACTAATTTTCAGAATAGCCGCCAAGTAAATAATAGAGTCCCAACCAGCACTGCGCCAAATTTCTTGGAACACCAATACCCAACGGATATGGTCCTTACTCGTCATGAAATCAAGAGATGGCATATTAAAAAAGTTACGGAGGACATTGACTCCACCATCTTCTGGGTTCAGCAATGCGATCCAAATCCCCGCAATAACGACCCATGATAAAAAGTGTGGGAGGTAAACAATTGACTGAACATATTTTCTAAACTTCCCAACCCTTACCTCATTGATTAGCAATGATAAAATAATCGGTATCGGAAAGAAAAACACAATTTTCATCACGCTAATAATAATGGTATTTTGTAATACATCCATAAAGGCTGGGGAACTAAATAAAACTTTGAAATGCTTCCAACCGACCCAAACGTTTTCACCGATTATTCGATAATCCTGAAATGCCAGCTTCATCCCGATTATTGGAATGACGTGGAAAATCGAAAAATAAAGGAGGGCTGGAAAAAGCATAAGATAGAGAACCCAGCTTGATTTAATTTCCTTGAGTATGCCCTTTTTCATCTTGATACTCCTTTTCCTTTACAAATTGAGTCACATCATTTCGTTTGGGCATTCCAGTTTGAGCACCCTTTTTTGTGACTGATATTCCAGCAGCTATGTTACCAAACCAAATACTATCTTGCAGGCTGCTCCCTTCTGCAATTGCAACAGAGAATGCACCAGAAAATGTATCTCCGGCACCCGTTGTATCAACCGGAGTCACCTTAATGGCAGGAACTAATTTGATTTCGCTTCCATCAAAAAAACGAACACCCTCTGACCCACATGTAACAATCAATTTATTCGGGTACTTTTTAAGTAACTCTTCCATTGATTCATTCGTGTTAAAAACCATGTTGTACTCGTGCTCATTTGGTGTGATATAGGTTACTTTTTCAATCAGCTCTTGCTTTAGTGTTTTTGCTGGTGCAGGATTTAATATAATCGTTTTTCCATGTTCGTAAAGTCCCGGAACCAGATATTCAATCATTTCTATTGGTGTCTCGAGTTGAAATACGATAACATCGAATTTTTGCAGTTCTAATGCTATGCTTTGTACATAATCAATATTAGTATGTGCATTTGCACCTGGTACTACAATTATGCGATTTTCACTTTGACAAAGCTCAATAAATGCTGCCCCTGTAGGTGTTCCTTTTACAGATTGGAGATTCACTAGATTGATATTTTCCTTTTCCAGCTTCTTGATAATGATTTCACTATTCTCATCGTCCCCAACAGATCCGAATAAGGATACGTTACCACCAAGGCGTGCAGCAGCTACAGCTTGATTCGCCCCCTTACCACCAATGGATAAAAAGAAATTCTCACCCAAGACGGTTTCTCCTATTTTAGGGAGTACCTCGGTTTCAATAAAATAATCCATATTGATACTTCCAACAACGGCTATTCTCTGCATGTTCATCATCCTAATCAATCAGTATATTCATTAACGGTGCATGCTGTTGTGCCCCATATACATCTCGGTCTCCAACAGTTCCAGAAGAAATATCTCTAAATATCGTAATCTTAATTCCAAGAGCTTGATCGTAGAAAACAAGATGGTCAATCTCATCTTCTGTCAGGTTATATAGTTCACAAATGATTTGTTTATTGATTTTCCCTGAATTCTTTACTCGCTCATAGACTGCCTTTGAATCAAATAAAATATCGAATGTCAGCTCAAAAGGTCCTGCATTTTTACTTCGTAGTACTTTAGCTAGTTCAAATAGAGTCGCCATATTTTCATCCCCTCACAAATACTCAATAACAAATGGATTTTCAGTAATTTCCATTAGATGATAGAGAGAAAATTCAAAAACGGGTCCAAACTCTACATCACTTGGTGCAAATGGAAAAGCTAAATTTCCAGCTGTTGATTTCCGGTTTTCATATCCGTAATGGAGAAATGTCGACCTAACGCTAGAGCAAATACTGCTTGCAAGCTCTTGTGTTTTCGCAACAACTTCGAACATCACACCAATCTCGTGCCCATGGAATGATGCTGACTCTCTTGCTCCAAGCACCCCATTTTTCCCATAGTTATAGAAGTTTATAGAATAATCTTCTTCTGGAATGTCATCGTAGTAGTTCTTCACCTGATTGATCACGAGCTCCTCAACTTCTTCGATATTTTCCACTAGAATCGGGTCACGAACACCGGCAATTACAAAAGTTCTATAGGCAACCTTTCGTGCGCCTTCTAACTTGATAAAGTATTGATTATTTTTTAGTAGTTTACTATTCTTAACCTCGACAACACCTTCACTCACTTGAGTAAATTCACATTGACTAAGATCCAATATAATGCCTGGTCCATGTAAAATGTATGGATGTTCTTTTTCGTAAAAAGTATGAGCACTAACACTTATTGGCGAACATTTACGAATTGGATTAAGGGATTGAACAGTGAAAGATTCTTCCTTTAATGTTCCTACGATACAATCCTTCGTTGTGCCTGGTTCTGCACACAAAGCGCCACATTCCAATATTTTACCTAGGTGGTAAGCCAGACCTGGATCCTTGCCGTAGTAAATTCCGACTGCAGCAAATGGTGAAGGATCATACGCTCTTCCACACACAACAATGTCTGCTCCGTTTTGAAGTGCTTCCAAAATAGGTTCGTGTCCCATTTGCGCTACAATGCTGTTCGTTTCTTGAATCACTTCATTCGTTAGGTCCGGAATGTTTGGCGTTAGCGATTTAACTCGCTCCTCATTGTTTGCTTTCATAATTTCTTCCTGTGTAAAGTCTGCCCAAATCACCGCGATTTTCGCTGTTAAGCCACGCTCAGCCATGATTTCCTTAATTATATCGAGCGTCCACTCAACATGTGGCTTCGCACCCGCTCCGCCAGCTGATCCTATCACGATCGGAATGTTGCGTGGAACTCCATTTTTTATTATGATATCCAAATCCTTTTTTGTTGCACGGCGGCTCACAATCGCTACTCCCGCACCGAGTTTATGCGGTCCTGCATCAGTCGATCCTGCATCCACCACGATACCGTGGACCTGTTGATCGTTGTCAAACGCTCGATTAAAAGATTCTTCCGGAAATCCATAGCCTAATATCCCACATGGGGAAACGATTCTTACGTCACTGTTAGTCATGCTAAAACCTCTTTTAACTGGAATTTGTATCTCGCTTTGACTATCGATGTGTAACCGGTTACACATTTGTTTAAAAAAAAGCTTTTTTTAAATATGTAACCGGTTACACATTGTTACTCTTATGTTACCGCTTACCTATAGTCCTTGTCAACCACTTTTAACACCTATAATTAGTTACAGTACCAAATCATTTTTTCTAATATTGAAAGAAGAGGTGCACTTTTTGAGTCGTGCACCCTTTCTTTATACTATTTCTCAGACTCTAGGCATTTTCAAAGTTAGCTAATCTCGCAGCAACTTCTTTCAGTGATGTCCCTTGTAAACTTGGGATACAAATTCCTTTAATTTCATCCAATGTTTCTTTCCAAGTCTCCGGAACTGCGCCTGCCCCCTGTAAGGCCCCAGAAAGAGCACCAACCATTGCAGGCATACTATCGGACTGTTTCGGCAATAAGGCTGCCAGCTGAATTCCTTTTTGCAGGTCTCCTTGCGTGCTTAAAAAGATAGCATAAGCAACTGCAAGTGTTTCTGGAGCGACATTTGCATAGTTATATACCGCATTAACAACCCGTTTATGCCATAATGGAATAGCCGCAAGTCCATCCCCATTGGTTTCTTCTAATACTTTTAGGGCAATATCTATTTTCCTTCGAATCCAGGTATTTTCAGGTATGAATTTCAATCCTTCCTCCACCACTTCTTGTGGAGTAACTCCTGATAATGCTGCAGCAATGCTGGCAGCCATTGCCTTGGCTGCATAGACACCATCTTCTGCATTCGTGATGGAAGCCATTTTTTGTGCAGCATTGGCAGCTTTTTCTGGTTGATTTTTATAGATTAGGCCGATTGGAACAGCACGTGAAACGGATCCATCATCATAGTGATGCGGATTGTCATTACCTGACGCTGGAGGAAGGATTCCTTTTTTGATATTTTCAATAGAAGCTCTCTCACTTACTCCACTCCATATTTCCTGTTCAGCTTCTACTATATATTTCATCCAGCCATGAAGTAATTTTTCTTCTGTAATTTCATTCCCGCAATCCAAAATCATTTGAGCGGCAACGATTGCAAATTCCGTATCATCCGTACCGCAAAAATCTAATAATTCCTCACTCATAGCATGTGTGAAGGGTAATGATATTTTATTAATTCGGTGAGAATCGGTAATTTGGCTGAAGGTCCATAATCGGTTTCTTCGCTTGGGAGGAAGTACGAGCGATCTATGATACATGGCAGCAAAGCCCACTGAATCCCCCATTGCCATACCTAGAAGGGAACCGTAAATATTATCAAATGACATTACTCTTTTCCTCCTATCAAAACATTTGTTAAATCTGTTGCAACATCTCGAACGTCTATCCCTGCCATTGCCAATACACAACGCCCGCGAATAATGTTGATTCGATCCTGCCAGGCCTTCGGCACAGCATCAGCACCATGTAATGCCCCTGCCATAGCGCCATTCATCGCAGCAATCGTATCAGAATCTCTTCCAATATTAACCCCCCCTAGTACAGCCGGGATATACTCACCCTTCGCTGCTGCAAAAACGCCATATGCCAGCGGGATCGCTTCCGGACCCATATCTGCCCAAGGATAGTAGAAAATTGAGATTTTATTGTAGAGCTCTTCCATTGCATCTTGCACATTCGTATACTTCGAGCCGATTTCTACTGCCTCGTTGATTTTTCGATATGTCCACGAATCTTTAGGTATGTGGCTAATCCCTGTTTCAATCACTTTTTTCCAGTCATTTCCTGTCATGGCATATGCAACACTTGCTGCTAAAGCTTGTCCACAGTATACTCCATCACGGTCGTGACTAACTCTTGCTTCAATCTCAGCTAATCTAGCAGCCTCTTCAGGATTCCCAGCACAATAAATACCAATTGGAGAGATTCTCATGGCTACTCCATCACTCCACATTTGGTGATTGTCCACCCCTGTGTTGGGTGCAGTCAATCCTTTTCGTAGATTAAAAATAGCCTCTACTTCACTAAAGCCGCCGCCTTTAAAGCCACCTTCTTGAGAGACAAGGTATTTTGTCCACTCTCTTGTCATATCCCCATAGCTTAATTTATTCCCATATTTTAAAATAATTTTTGCTGTTAACATTGTGTATTCAGTATCATCTGTACCCACAGGATCGTCATTGACAAAATCAGTGATCCAACCATACTTGTCTCTTATCTCTTCCAAAGCCAAACCTTCTGTTGGAGCTCCTAATGCGTCGCCCACAGATAAACCTATTAAACAACCATATACCCGTTTGTACCATTGTTCGAAATTCAAATGAGAACCCCCTACTATACTAGTTTTTAAAAATAGTGGAGAACTTTGTCTCCACTATTTCTTTAGATATCTTATTTTAATGTTTTATTTGCCTGTTCAGTAATCTGTTTTCCACCAGCTTCGTTCCACTCTTTAACAAATTTATCAAAGTCAGAGATTGGACGCTTGCCTGTAATGATGTCTGTTGTAAACTCTTTATACAAATTCTGCATGGCATCCCAGTTTGCAACAAATTCTTCTGAAATAATGAAGCTATTATCATCTTCATAGAACACTTCTGCAGATTCAAGTGACTTTGCAGCAGTTTCACTTAATAAAGGTGTAGTTTCATCTATTGGAGTCACAGGAGTGAATTCAACTGGCTCCCAGAATCTCGCAAACCATTCACTGTAATATTTATCCGTAAGCTGAATCTTTCCATCAACCGTGCTATAATGTTCGCCTTCGAATCCGAAACGGTCAATCATTTGTCCTTCAGGGCTTGCCATATAATCTAGAACCTTGAATACAAGTTCCTTGTTCTTAGAGTTTGCAGAAATGGCAATACCTCTAGATTCTTTCGTAACATCTGTAGAACCAAAGCCTTGGAATTCACCTTTTGCTGGTGGCAACATTACTAATGAAGCTTCTTCCCCACTCACTTGAGCCATTTTACCATCATAAATATCAATTACTTTACCAGCTGTACCTGGAATGATTGCTGCTTCTCCATCAAAGAATGCTTTTTCTTTTGTATCCCATTGTTTAGTTAAATATTGAGGATCTAAAAGTCCCTCTTTATATAACTTGGTATAGAATTCAAGCTTTTCTTTTTGCTGCTCAGAAACTCTTGCGTATTCGTATGAACCATCTTCTTTTTGTAACCAAGTCTTATTGATTCCAAAAGCCATATCAAACATATAATCGATTTCAGCAATGTCACCAGCAACAGTAATTGCATAATTTGGTTTATCGCTGCCTGGTTTTTTTTCAACTAACTCTTTAAAAAATGCATAGTAATTATCCACAGTTGGATTTTCTAATAGTGCTTTAGAAGTTTCCATTTGGTTAAACCAATCTCCTCTAATAACAGGGACTTTAGGAGCAAGAGGTTTAATCCATAATAAGTAAGGATAGTTTTCAAGTCTTTTTTCGTTATAAGGTTGGATAATATCCTTTAGATATTTTGAATCCTTGATGTGAGGACGTAAATCCTCTAATAAACCTTGCTCTGCCATTGCTTGGTCTCCACCTTGGAAATAAATCATATCCGGAATTTCGCCGCTATTAAGCAGTAAGTTCAGCTTTTCAGCATAGTTACCTTGTGGAAGATCTACTAATTCAAAATTCACTTTAATATTTTCATCTTCAAGAAGCCCTTTTTCAATTGCATCATAATATTTTTCTGATACAGGGTTAGTGCTATTATCATCCTTCATGACAATACGAATCGTAGTTGCTCCTCCATTTTTACCGCTGTCTTTACTATCTCCCTGGTTTGTTTCCTCTTTGTTAGAACAAGCTGCTAGGAAACCAAAAACCATAATTAAGCTTAAAATTGCTAAAAAAGATTTTCTCATTACTTTTCCCCCTGGAATTTATTTAAAATATTAATTTAAAATCGATGAATGAATGCTCCCCCCTTGCCATTCATCATAATCTGAGATTAATAGAATTAACCTTCATATAACAAAAATATGGTACCGGTTACACAATTAGCTAAAAAAACATGACTCCAACATGTAACCGGTTACATATTCTTTTCCCTTTTAGGATAATTGAAAGTGATTTTAAAGTCAACTACTGTTTTGTATAAAAATTAAAATACATTGGTAGGTTCTTGTACATAAAAACTTTTTTCGCTTTAAAATACTAGAGTTTTGGAATATGAAGAGAAGTAAAAATTAGAAAAAAATTGATTTAACATGGGATTTAACATGAAAAGACCCTAAAATCGTAAAATATCTTTTAACGAAATCAGGGTCGGTTTAGGAAATACATATTTCCCCTAGCAGGAGTTTTTTATTAACATTTATAATGAGTTTTAAAAATCAAGCCAAAAATAAGTCAGAGGACAGATAACGTTCTCCTGTGTCTGGAGCTAAACAAAGGACTCTAGTGGAAGATGGCAGTTTTTTTGCTACCTCGACAGCAAAATATGTGGAAGATGCTCCTGATGCACCTACAAAGATCCCTTCTTCTGCGGCAAGCCGGCGTGCCGTCACTTGGGCATCTTCATCCTTAATGAGCAATATTTCATCATAAATAGCACGATTTAAAATGTTAGGAATGAAACCAGGACCAGTTCCCGGGATTTTATGGGGCCCAGGCTCACCACCTGATAACACAGGGGATCCAAACGGTTCTACTACATAAATTTTCAAGTTTGGAATATGCTTTTTCAGCTCTTCCCCTACCCCTGTTACCGTTCCACCTGTTCCTGCTGTCAACACTAGGGCGTCCAATTTTCCTTCAAAAGCTTCTAGAATCTCAACTGCTGTCGTTTCACGATGTGCATCGGCATTTGCAGGATTCTCAAATTGCATCGGAATAAAACTATCATTTATGGATTCAGCCAATCGGTTTGCTTCATCAATCGCTCCTTGCATTCGCAAACTTCCTGGAGTTAAATGAACTTCCGCCCCATACGCTTTTAAAATTTTCACACGCTCAAGCGTCGCATTATCAGGCATCGTAATAATACAATGATATCCCTTTACCGCACATACCATAGCAATTCCAATACCAGTATTACCAGAAGTCGGCTCGATAACGGTACTCTTTCCTGGAATTAATTGACCCTCTTTTTCTGCACGTTCAATCATATTAATGGACGCACGATCTTTTACACTTCCTCCAGGGTTAAATGATTCCAATTTTATGTATACTTTCCCGCCAGTTGGATCAGGTAATTTATTCAATTTTACAATCGGAGTTTTTCCAATTAAATCAAGAATTGAGCTGTAAAGTTTCAATGCCCTTCCGCCTTTCGAAATAAATTAATAAAAATCCCCCATGGTAAATCCTTATGGGGGAATACAAATATATTATACCCCTAATCATAAAAAAAGGATTAGACACTACTCATAGTAGGCTCTAACCCTTTTACCATTTTTATATAGTAACAACAGTATTCGTTTCCGCTGCCTCGATAATACCTACTATCACTTTTAAAGAAGACAGAGCATCAGTCCCTGATACTAATGGTTCTCGGTTGAGGCGGACACAGTTAATAAATTCATTGATGACACCACTATTTGTCTGATTATCATTAGTTTGGATGCTTTCGATTTGATAACGGACCTTCTCACCATTATCGTGAATCACTTCCAATTGGTATTCATGATTGTAATAGATTTTTAGAATCCCTTTTTCAAAGTAGATGATGGTGCTATTATCTTCCTCTCCATAATAGGTCCAGGAAAAAGAAGCATTGCCTAAACGTCCTTTTTTCGTTTTTAAACTGCAAACGATGTTGTCGGATACTTCAATCGGATGACCTTTTTCATCTACTTTATCTAAAGCCCCTTGAAATGCACTGACTTGCTCAATTTCGTCATCTAGTAAGAAATGAATTAAATCGATTTTGTGGATCCCTAAATCTCCGGCTACACCCAGACCTGAACGCTCTTTTTTAAAAAACCATGTAGTGTTTGATTTATTGACACCCCATTGTTCTGGTCCAGAGTGTCCGAAATTTGTTTTAAAGGTAAGGACTTTTCCAAGCTCTTCATTTTTAATAATTTCTTTTGCCTTGGTATAGAAGCGATTGAATTAGGTACTGGGGGATACCCTGGTGATGCTCACTGTAAAATGGATGAACTTATATTTGATGATATGAAACTGGAGAGCTTTAAGCAAAAGATTAAAGATCCTGGATTAATTATAAGCGCATTAAGCTGCCATGCCAATCCACTTCATCCGCAAAAGAAAATTGCTGAGCCTGCTGACAAGGTGCTTACAAAAACCATTGTTTTAGCCTCTAAGCTGGATGTTCCGGTAGTTAATACATTTTCCGGGTGTCCAGGTGATCACGAAAATGCCCTTTACCCAAACTGGCCTGTAACTCCGTGGCCTCATGACTTTCAAGAGGTGTTAAAATGGCAATGGGAAGAAAAACTGATTCCATATTGGAAAGAAAAGAATGATTTTGCAATAGCCCACAATGTAAAAATTGGTTTAGAGCTTCATGGTGGATTCTCCGTCCATACACCTGCGACCATGTTGAAATTAAGAGAAGCGTGTGGACCTGCTATCGGTGCAAACCTTGACCCTAGTCATATGTGGTGGCAAGGGATTGATCCCATTGAGGCAATTAAAATTCTTGGACGTGAAAATGCCATTCACCATTTCCATGCAAAGGATACGATTATTGACCAGCAAAATATGAATCGAAATGGCCTAACAGATATGACAGATTACAGCCAAATACGTGACCGAGCATGGTATTTTAGATCAGTTGGATTTGGTCACGATCAAAAAACATGGGCTGATATCATTAGTACACTTCGACTTTACGGATACGACTATGTCGTAAGCATTGAACATGAAGATGGCTTAATGTCGATTGAAGAAGGGTTTACAAAGGCCGTTGAAAACCTAAAACCAATTATGGTAAGTGAATCGATTGGTCAGATGTGGTGGACATAAAATAACAAATAACATGGAATAACATGGGGACGGTTCTCATGGTCATTTTATAACCACTAGAACCGTCCCCATGGTCACCATGGTCACCCATAGTTACATTTTAATACACGTCACGCTGATAGCGTCCTTGCTTTTGCATATCTTTTAGATATACTTCGGCTGCTTCTCGAGACATGGCACCTTCTTTTTCTATCACGTTAATGAGTGCTTCGTTAACGTCTTTTGCCATACGTTCTTTATCCCCGCAAACGTAGAAGTAAGCTCCATTTTCAAACCACTCAAATAATTCCTTGCTGTATTCAAGCATTTTGTGCTGTACATATACTTTTTGATCTGTATCACGGGAGAATGCTGTTTCAATCCTTGTCAATATCCCATCCTGCAGATAGTTTTCCAACTCTTTCTGATAAAGGAAATCTACTTTTGCATGCTGCTCTCCAAAAAACAGCCATGAACGGCCTTCCCCTTTATTCACTGCACGTTCCTGGATAAATGAACGGAATGGTGCAATGCCTGTCCCTGGACCAACCATGATAATATCTTTATCTTGGGTCTCCGGTAAATGGAAATGTTTATTTGCTTGAACAAAGACTGGAAGCATCTCCCCTTCCTGAACTCGTTCGGCACATAAAATAGAGGCAACACCTTTTCGCTCGCGGTCGTGCGCCGTGTAGCGTACAGCACCGATCGTGAGATGAACTTCATCAGGATTAGCGGCATTGCTGCTTGCAATTGAATAGAGACGAGGCGTCATTTTTCTTAATAATGTAACGATATCCTGTGCGGATGCGTTCCAAGGGCCAAAATCGCGCAGCATATCAAGCAAATCACGTCCATAACAATATTCCTTAAGATGGCCTGCATTTTCAGCCAATACAAGCTCTTGTATCTCACTGTTTTCTGTCAGCGCAGCCGCCTGCTGCAAAATCTTCCTAGTCAGCAATGTAATTTCAAAATGGTCTGTTAGTGCTTTCCCGAGCGGTAGTGTTTCACCTTGCTTACCGACAGTCACAACCGATTCTTCATCCCACTGCATTTCTTCAAGAATGGCAGCCACTAGTTCAGGGTCATTTGAAGGGACAATGCCAAGTGCGTCACCTGGGTTATAAGAAAGACCTGAACCTTTTAATGATAATTCAATATGTCTTGTTTCCTTAGTAGAACCTGTCCCGTTTAAATTAATATTTTTTAGGACCTTCGCTTGAAATGGATTAGTCCTTGAAAATGGAAGTTTATCACTTTTGGTATTTGTGTTTTCCAAAGTTAGTTGCATAATTTTTTCTCAACCTCCAAAAGTATTATATAAAGAAAATAACACAGTATTAGCATATCAGAAGTGTGTTTCAACACACAATAACAAATAATTGTAATCATTAACAACCAGGACCTAAAAAATCCCTCAAACTTTTAGTTTGAGGGAATCTGGAACTCACTTCAATATTCCAAATAATATACACTAAAATGCGATAGGTAAATTTATATAACCTTAGTAAATTCCCACCGCATCAAATCCAGAATTCGCTGCAGCCACTTCCTCGCTGCCTTCACCATAAAGGTCAGTTGCAGACTGAACGATTGCCTGACGTGCGTCGCTAAAATTGGAATTCGGAGTTAAATAAACCGTTAAGGCACGATAGTAGATTTGTCCCAATTTCTCCCTTCCAATTTCTTGACCTATCAAGTATGCAGCATGGTTTGTAATCGAGGAGTTAACATGGACTCCACCGCCATCAACAGATGTTGGCATGTTATAAAATTCATCCATATGATCCGGATAGACGCCGCCATTTGTACTATATGATCTTCTTTCCACGTTGCTGACTACAACACTATTTGGATTACTTAAGCTGCGCAATACGTTAACACCGTCAGCTTTAGCAGCTGGTGCCATAATATCCTCGCCCATTTCCCAATCACTGTCGTCTACAAGCGCACCAAAGACGTCTGCAAACGATTCGTTTAATGCTCCAGATTGATTGCGGTATACTAAATTAGCAGAATTAGTGATGACACCATGCGTCATTTCGTGGGCAGCAACGTCAAGACCAGCTGATAGAGAAGTCATGAACACACCGTCACCATCACCATAGGTCATCCAACGTCCATTCCAGGAAGCATTGTTATAGTTTGTACCATAGTGAACTTTAGAAATGATTGCCATTCCTTCCCCATCAAGGGAATTACGCCCATGCTCATTTAGATAATACTCATATACCTTTTCAGAATTATAGTGTGCATCGACTAACGCTCGATCATAGTCACCGATAAATGCAGCTGAATTTCCCACATAGAGAGTGTCGTTACTAGAAGTATTATCATTTTTAGCATCATACGTTACGATTCCTTCAAGATTTGCATGAGAGTAATCTGCTAACGCAAACTTCGTTCTAGCATCCGGTTCCTTTACTTGCGTAATATGTAATTCCCTGTGCTCACCATGTACCCCTTTTCCAGCGCCTTTTTGTGTTTTCATTTCATCAGCATGCATTAAGCCATTATACTTGTCGATGACTTTTCCTGAGTTTGCATCCACAAACACAAACCAGTTTCCGGGTTCATCCCCCATGAAGTTGACATTCACTTTATAAGCTGTGTGATTTTCCCCTTCAAATGGAAGAATAACAAGCTCAGAAGTTGGCTCATAGGTTAACTCTTCAGGAGCATTGACAGAGGATAATGCCGTCTTTAATGCAGCGTCACTACTTAAAGAAGCAGTCGTATCCACTGCATTATCATCAATACTTTGATTTATTCTTCCATTAACAGATACCACTTCATTATCCTTATTAAAATGGACAACAACCTCGGACCCTTCCACGTTCACTCCATTTATTGCCTGATTAAAGCGAACATGAGTCATACCAAGTTTATCTTTTTGGATATTCTTCACTTTTAAATTCTTATCTGGATTATTAATTCCGGTTTTACCCTCGTTATTCTTCAAATAATTTAATGCATTGGTAGAAGTACTTGAAGAGAATTTCTCTGCAAATCTCTCTTTCACAAATAAAGGTACGCTTGCTTTCTCATTCCACACCTTAGAAGCTTGTACACTGCTTGCGACCTTCGAATCAGCCAGCTGTGCAAATACACTACTAACAGGAATAGAACCTACCAACATGGCAGAAGACAGTGCTACTGGTAAAATAAACTTTTTCTTCAACATTTAAAAACCTCCCATTAATTTCCATGGGATTAATTATAGTTTAGTAAAAGTCAAATAACATGAATAATTGGAATTATTTTAATATTTAAATAAAATAACAGAATAAGCACAATTAACCCACTGTAATAGGTATAATTTACCAATTTAGAGATTAATAGATGCTTTCCCGACACAAGAAAGAACCCCCAAACTCTTAGTCTGAGGGAACATAAATCACATTCAATTTTCATCTGAATCGTTAGCAATAAGGAAGTTAAGTTCTTATAATCTCACTATAGTTAACATTCATTATCTAAAGAATTACTTTAGTGACATTTTAAATTCTAAAAAGTATTCGTTATATTTTCCCAGCAGCTCTAGACCTAAGTTTTCATATACTTCTAAGTTTGTGCGACTTTCTTCGCGCGGGTAAAAACGTTCATCGTTTACCACTTCATCATCCAATAGTTCCCACGCTGCTTTATTTGGAATAGCATATCCTACATAATCCGTATTTTGTGCAGCCACTTGCGCATCTAGCATAAAATTAATAAACTGATGGGCACCTTCCACATTTAATGAAGTTTTAGGAATAACCATGTTATCGAACCATAAGTTTGAGCCTTCTGAAGGTACTGCGTAATTCAACTCTTCATTTTCGAACATCATGTCTGCTGCCTGTCCAGAAAATGTTACGGCTACTGTAGCTTCATTATTAATCATTAGTGGTGTAATCTCATCTCCAATTATCGCTTTAACATTGCCGTTTAGTTGTTTTAATTTTTCTAATGCTTCACTTAATTCGTTTTCGTCACGTGAATTTAACGAATAGCCTAAACTGTTTAAACCCATACCCATGATTTCACGTGCACCATCAACTAAAAATACTTTATTTTTTAGTGCTGGGTCCCATAAATCGTCCCAAGAATCAAAAGTGATATCTTTTGGAAGTTCATTAGGATTATAAACTACCCCAACCGTTCCCCAAAAGTACGGAATGGAATATTTGTTTTTCGGGTCAAACGGTAAATCTAAAAAGTAAGGATCAATATTTTGTAAGTTTGGAAGTTTCGAATGATCGATTTCTATTAACAAATCTTCTTTAATCATTGTTTCAATAGTATATTCTGAAGGGACAACTACATCATAGGATGAGCCGCCTTGTCTAATTTTCGTTAACATCGCTTCATTTGAATCGTACGTTTCATAAATAACAGAAATGCCTGTTTCTTCTTCAAACTGGTCGATGAGTGCAGGGTCAATATATTCTCCCCAATTGTATACGACTAAAGTGTCCTTTCCACCCGTTGAGCTTGCTGCTTCAAGCTTTGAAGCAGCAAACGAAAGTAGACCGCATGCTATAACGATTGCCAACATTGTATGAATTAAAGATTTCATTGAGTAGAGCCCTCCGTTTTTTTCGACCGCATCGTAATGAAGTAATACATAACGACAATACCGACTGTCACGATAAACACTAGCCCCGAGATTGCATTAACAGTTAACGAAATACCTGCACGTGCCATAGAATAGATTTCAACGGACAATGTGCTAAATCCGTTACCTGTAACAAAAAATGTAACTGCAAAGTCATCTAATGAATAGGTTACGGCCATAAAAAAACCAGCTAAAATCCCAGGTTTAATATAGGGAATCATAACACGCGTTAATACATCGCGACGATTCGCTCCTAAATCAAGTGCTGCATCAATTAAGTTCGTATTCATTTCCAATATTTTAGGCAAGACCATTAACACAACAATCGGGATACTGAAGGCAATATGTGAAATTAATACGGATGTAAAGCCAAGCTTAACTCCAATCATTGTGAATAAAATTAAGAAGCTTGCCCCAATCACAACATCTGGGCTAACAATTAAAATATTATTTATTGATAATACGAGGTTACGTATTTTGTAATCTTTTAATGAAACAATACCAATTGCCCCAAGTGTTCCGATAATGGTCGCTATTAACGCAGATAGCAGTGCAACAATCACGGTATTGATTAAGATAACGAGTAAACGATTATCATCAAATACCGCTTGATAATGTTCTAGTGTAAAACCTTCAAATGAACCCATTGAACCGCCGCTATTAAATGAATAAAAAATCAAGTAGAAGATCGGTGCATATAAAATAACAAACACGATTGCTAAAAATACTTTAGCTCTAGTCGTTAACTGTGATCGCATTTATGCTCGACCTCCTTTTTTCTTTGTGCGCGTAAACAACATGATTGCAAACATAATTAAAATTAAAAACACGGCAATCGTTGAACCCATTCCCCAGTTTTGCGCGACTAAAAATTGCTGTTCTATCGCTGTACCAAGTGTAATCACTTTGTTCCCAGCAATTAAGCGCGTAATCATGAAGAGTGAAAGAGCAGGGATGAACGTTACTTGAATCCCTGATTTTACACCTTCAATGGTTAAGGGAAAAATGACGCGTCGGAACGTTGTAAGCGGTGAAGCACCTAAGTCACGTGATGCGTAAATTAATGACGGATTCATTTTGTCTAACGCATTGAAAATGGGGATAATCATAAACGGTATAAAAATGTACACCGCAACAAACACGAAACTAAAGTCGGTAAATAAAATTTGCGTTGGGTCGAATCCCAAAAATTTCATTATTGCATTGACCGGTCCGTATAAACCGAAAATCCCAATAAATGCATACGTTTTTAATAATAAATTAATCCATGAAGGAATGATAATGAGCATTAGCCATAAATGCTTATGCTTAGTTTTTGTTAAAAGATACGCAGTTGGATAAGAGATTATTAGTGTAAAAAACGTAATGATTAATGCATACCAAAAGCTTGTCAGTGTCATCGTTAAGTATGCTGATGTAAAGAAGTTTTTATAGTTTACTAGCGTAAATTCTCCGTTTAAATCGAGCATCGAATAATACAAAATGAGCCCAATCGGTGCAATAACGAAGAGCGCAATCCATAGTAAATATGGGACGAACGCTGGTTTTGACTTAAACTTCATTCGTATATGCCTCTATACGTGCGTCAAATTCTTCTTCTGTTTCATTTAGACGCATAATATGAATCGCTTCTGGGTCGAAATCTAGACCTACTTGTGCACCTACTTCAGCCTTTTTCAGCGAGTGTACAAGCCACTCATTTCCATCCTTGTCATATGTTGATAGCTCGTAATGTACACCGCGGAATAACTGCGTATCGACGCGAACACCAATTTTACCTGCTTCTGGCGATGTGATGTGCAGGTCTTCTGGACGAATGACAACATCGATTTTTTCATTGTGCTTCATACCGCCGTCGACACAGTCAAATACATTTCCAGCGAATTTGACTTTATAGTCTTCAAGCATGACGCCGTCAACGATGTTTGATTCCCCGATAAAGTCTGCAACGAAGCGGTTAATTGGCTCATCGTATATATCAACGGGTGTACCAGATTGCTGGATAATCCCTTCGTTTAAAACGAAAATTTCATCACTCATCGCTAAAGCTTCCTCTTGGTCGTGCGTTACGAAAATAAACGTTTTGCCAAGGCGTTGCTGTAGCTCACGCAGCTCGTATTGCATTTCTGTCCGCAGCTTTAAATCAAGTGCTGATAATGGTTCATCGAGTAAAATCACTTCTGGGTCATTAATAATAGCACGTGCGATCGCAACCCGTTGACGCTGACCGCCTGACATTTCTGTAATTTCACGGTTTTCATAACCTGCTAAGTTTACGAACTTTAACGCTTCTGCTACGCGTACTTTAATTTCAGATTCTTTTACTTTTTTAATGCGTAAACCGAATGCCACGTTTTCAAATACGTTTAAGTGCGGGAATAGGGCGTAGTCTTGGAATACAGTGTTTACTTGACGCTCGTTTGCTGGAATGTCGTTTACACACTTGCCGTTAATGTAAATATCCCCTTTTGTCGGTTTTTCAAAGCCTGCAATGATACGTAAAATCGTCGTTTTTCCACAACCTGAAGGACCAAGTAATGTGTAAAATTTTCCACGTTCAAGTTCAAAGCTCACATCTTGTAATACTTTACTGTGACTGTTGTAAGATTTTGTTACGTTATCAAAACGGATAATAATATCGTTTGCCATGGAAGCCTCCTATGAATAAGTAAAAAGTGTCATGGAGTGTCATGGGGACGGTTCTCATGGTCATACTTTAACTAGGAATCTTATGAATTAAATCCATAAGAACCGTCCCCATGGTCCAACTACTATATTATACTTAATGAAAGAGCTAAGGGAGCGAAAATCGATGATTGTTGAATTAGATAATGAATCAAAACAGTGGATTAAGTCAAAGGGCAATCAATTGACTGTAAAAACGCTTGAGGTAAAGGCTTGCTGTGCTCCTGGTGTACAAGAGCTGGTTGCTATACCAGGAAAACCTAAATCGTTAAACCAATTTAATGAGGTTATAATCGATGATTTATCTGTCTATGTACAAAAAAGTATTAGAGGCAAGGAGAAACTTATACTTAAATTATCTGGTTTCGGTTTCTTTAAATCTATTTCCGCAAAGCTTCAATGAGGAACCCCTATAAAAAACAGCACCCATTCATTAAGTCGAATGGGTGCTTGTTATTTATGCTACTTCTTTTTCCGATTGTTCTACTAATAGATTTTGTGGAATTTTCCAAAGCTTAATCCATTTGTTTATTGAAGCAACCATAATTACTATACCAAGGATGAGCATGGTAATGGATAGAATACCGTTTAATACGCTGAAACCAGCATTATCTGAATTGAAGTAGACGTTTTTAATCATCCAGTAGCCTGCAGTCATTACAGTTACAAATAGGTAAGCAAGCGGGATTAGACAAGTCAGCATGTACCAGCGCTTTTCGGCAATCTTTAGGACTACTGTCGCTCCGACAATGAGTCCGATAGAAGCCATTAATTGGTTTGATACACCAAATAGTGCCCAGACGGAACTGATGTCCCCTGAGAAAAGAAGATATCCCCAGACGAAGCAGGCTAATGCACTGGCAAAGATATTTGCTCCAATTGAATCTGTACGTTTTAATGGTTTAATAAAGTCTCCAAGGAAATCTTGAATAAGATAACGAGCAACCCTCGTTCCTGAATCTATCGCAGTTAAGATAAAGACAGCCTCAAATAGAATCACAAATTGATAGAAATAAGATGCTAATTTTGCGAAGAATGGAACTGCAGTGAAGATGTATGTCATCCCTACAGCGAGGGTAACGGCCCCACCTGTTCTTCCTTCAAGGTCCATTCCCACCTTTTCCTCCAGTTGATCAAGTTCAACTGTTTCCATTCCAAGTGTTGCGAATTTCTCAGGTGATGAATTGATAGCAAAATAATCTCCTGGTTGAAGAGAGATGGCAGCAATTAAAGCCATAATTGCCACTAAGCATTCAACAAGCATTGCTCCAAAAGCTACACCTTTAATGTCACCCCAGCGGCTGATCATCTTCGGTGTTGTACCAGACCCAACGAATGCGTGGAATCCTGAAATTGCTCCGCAAGCAATTGTAATCGAGATAAATGGCCAAACTGGACCAGCAACAACAGGACCCCCGCCATTAATAAATTCTGTAAATGCAGGGAATTGAACTTCTGGGTTTACAATGAATACCCCAACGATCAATGCTGCGAATACGCCAATCTTCATAAATGTACTTAAATAATCACGTGGCGCCAGCAATAACCAGACAGGTAATGCTGCCGCAAAAAATGCATAGATTGGTAAAATAAGAGCAAGCGTACTTTTTTCAAGTGTTAACAAATCTCCAAACCATGTACCTTGAATGTTTGGTCCCCAAACGATTGCTGCCATGATTAGAATGAAACCCACAGTTGTAGCTAGTTTTAAATTGCCTGTCTTTTTATGGTATAATCCAACCGCCATTGCAATCGGAATGGTGATGCCAACTGCGAATGTTCCCCATGGGTTTCTTTCAAGTGCACCCAACACAACCATTGACAAACCTGCCATAGTAATCGTGATAATGAATAACATCGCTAATCCTGTACAGAATCCTGCTACAGGACCGAGTTCTTCCTTTGCAACCTCTGATAAAGATTTTCCTTCTCTGCGCATTGATGCAAAGAGAACGACCATATCGTGGACAGCTCCACCAATTACTGCACCAATTAACAGCCAAAGTAGTCCTGGTAAATAACCGAATTGTGCTGCCAGGATTGGACCAACTAAAGGTCCTGCTGCAGCAATCGCAGCAAAATGGTGACCAAATACAACCCATTTATTTGTAGGTACATAATCCTGTCCATCTTCTAATTTCTGAGCAGGTGTCGGCTTTGAATCATTAAGCTTCAAAACCTTTGCCGCCATAAAAGTGCCATATAAACGATAAACGATTAAGAGGATACATATTGAACCTACTACGATTGAAATCGCATTCATTATTTACTCTCCCTCCATTTCTTCTTATATACAATCATTATCTTACAAAATGAAAACGTTTTTATTTCATTTTCAAGATAACTTGCACAAATGGGAAGGTGAATTGCAAAAACCGACAGATGAAATACAACAATTGACAAATGAAAAACAGAAAATTTAAAACCCTAACATCTGCTTTAATTCTTTTACATAGGTCCGGCTGACCGGAACTTTTGAGCCGTTCTTCATGATTAAATTATAGGTAGCGTTAAACCAAGGCTCTATTTCTACGATATGATCGATGTTTACAATGAAACTGCGGTGGACGCGAAGAAATTTGGTGTTAGTTAACTTTTTCTCTAATACAACGAGCGCCTCACTTACTTTGTACTTTTGGTCCATTGTTTCGATCGTGCACTTACCCTCACTGGATTCTAAATAAACAATGTCAGCATAGGTTAACAAAATAATTCTTTCATCGACAAGGACGGCAATTTTTCCATTGTAGCTGTTTTTCAAAGGGGAATTAATGGGAAGATCCTGATCCCCAATTTTTTGCATCTTTTTAATTTTTTCCAGTGTTTTTCCGATACGTTCTTCATCAAAGGGTTTTAAAATATAATCCACCGCATTTAATTCAAAGGCCTGATACGCAAACTCATCGTAAGCTGTAGCAAAAATAATCGCTGGAGCTGAATTAAGATTTTCTAATTGCTTTGCTAAGTCCAATCCGCTATCTTCAGCTAGTTCAATATCTAAAAAAACAAGATCTGGTTTTAGATCATGAATATCTGCAATGGCATCCTCCATACAATCACTTTCACCTAAGACGTCCACCTGCTTGCTGCGAATAAGCAAGTATTTTAATTCATCTCTTGCTAATGGTTCATCATCCACTATGTAAGCTTTCAGCATTTTGATCAAAAACTCCTTTATAGTCGAACGGAATGGAAATCGTGACTGTTGTTCCATGCTCCACTTGACTTTTTATAGTTAAACTGGCATGACCATTATAAATTCCTTTAAGACGTTCACTTATATTAAAAATTGCTGTGCCATTTCCTTTTTTAGAATTTACAATTTGCTTACCAAGCACTTCTATCCTCTCTTCAGGAATGCCTTTTCCATTATCCGCGACAATAATGTGCAATTGATTATTTTCGGAAAAAATCCGGATGGTGATTTTCCCTTCAGATTTACTTCGAGGAAAGCCATAATGAATCGCATTTTCTACTAATGGCTGCAGGGTAAACGGCGGAATCAGCACCTTTTCGAGACCTAGTTCAATTTGAAAATCGATGAAGTACTTATTTGGAAAACGGGTCTGTTCCAAAGATAGATAAGCCCTGACATTCGCCAATTCATTCTCCAGCGGGAGGAGCATCTGCCTGGCTCCTTGGAGATTTCCGCGAAAAAATGAACTGAGCTCCAACAGTAATTTACGAGCCTTATCTGCATCTGTTCGACAAAGTGCTGAGATGGTATTGATACTATTAAATAAAAAGTGCGGATGGATTTGTGCCTGTAAGGCTTTGATTTCTGCATCTTTCAATAGCTTCGTCTGTTTTTCTGCTTCTGCAAGCTCCAGCTGTGTAGAAAAGAGATTAGCAAGTCCTTCCGCTAATTCCTGCTGCACCTTATCCAATTTTTCAGGCTCGGTATAGTACATTTTTAATGTACCGACGATTTTATTTTTAACCTTTAACGGCAGCACAATTGCGGCTTCTAAAGGACAATCATTATGAATACAAAGAATTTCTTTCTTCGATCTTGCTATTGAAATCTTGCCGCTTTCGAGCACTTTTTTTGTCAAACCGGTCTCTGGTTTTGCCTTAGGGATATGGTGGTCTGTCGCTGCGCCGACATGAGCTAGGACTTGATGTTCATCTGTAATGGATACAGCATCAGCATCGGTTAGTTTCAGCATAATTTCCGCTATTCCCCTGCAGGAATGGATAGTTAATCCTTGTCGAAAATATGGCAGAGTTTGATCGGCAATAAGAAATGCCTGGTTGGTTTGATTTGCACGGGTAAGTTCTTTATCACGTTTAATTGCTGTTATAATGAACATAAACAGCAATGTACCTAATCCATTGCCGAATATCATCGGTAAGCTAATGAACTGTACAAGACTCCACGCTTGTTCAAACGGTTTAGCCATAACAAGAATGAGTAACATCTGTACGGATTCCATTATCATTCCTATCATGACAGCAAATCCAGCAGTGATTTGTTTCCCCATCTGTTTTCTTTTTTTTCCAAAGTAACCTGCGATAATTCCAGCTAAGATAGTAGAAATTGCGCAAGAAAATGCGGTGAAACCGCCAAGCGTGGAACGATGGACTCCAGCAACCAGTCCTGCACCAACACCAACTATCGGGCCTCCAAGCAAACCTCCAATGACAACTCCCATCACTCTTGTATTTGCCAGCGCACTCTCTTGTTCTAAATCAGAAAGCCACGCCACTCTGTTAATGGAATTATAATGAACTTCAATCCCTGTATAATTACTAATGATCCCGAAGGCACCAAAAAGTAAAATAAGCAGGATTCTCTCATTTATCTTGTGGTCGGTTTGAATAATATGACGAAATGATTTCATTTGTGAAAGTAAAAAAGCAACAATGACAATAATTCCGACCTTCTCAAGCATTAATGCCGCTAAATTAAACATTTTCACCTATCCTTTATCTAACCCATTTCATAGGGACGGTTCTCATGGTCATACTTTAACTAGAAATCTTATGTATTAAATCCATAAGAACCGTCCCCATGGTCTTTGTGAAAGGTATCGAATTGAGTTTAGTCATAGAAACACTAAAAATCAACCATTTTTTTCTTGCTTTACATGGGGACGGTTCTTATGGTCATTCTATAACTAGGAATCTTATGTAGTAAAG
Source organism: Bacillus sp. 7884-1 (assembly GCF_002272245.1). Classification (GTDB taxonomy): domain Bacteria; phylum Bacillota; class Bacilli; order Bacillales; family Cytobacillaceae; genus Neobacillus. Next base: position 107,674 of record NZ_NPDD01000063.1, read on the forward strand.
TTATTAACGGAGGTTTCCAAAGACAGAATAGTATTTTAGGGCCCAAATTGGCTTTTTCTCTGTCTTACATACTTTAGATCTTACCCCTAAATTACACAAAAGCCCGACTAGCTCCTATCCGCTAGTCGGGCTTTTTCACGCACAAAAACTTCCGAATGTCCACAAGAACCGTCCCCATGGTATCCTATTATCTTTGGGCTAACGTCTAAATACGCATTAATGTGCCATTAGGCTTCGGTAACTCTTGATCTGTTATCTGATTCATTTTACAAAAATGTTCAAAAAATTGTTGTGCCAGCTCTCGTTCCTTTGGGTCACTTTTCAACGAAACTATATCAAGTAAAATTTGAGCCATCCATAAATTCTCAAAATAACGGTATTTACCAGTATTCCATGTCATTTTTTGGGGGGATTTTTCATTCACATAATACTCCCAGAAAAGCATCTGATCCGATTCCTGTTCTGTAAGTTGGAGTCTGTATTTTGAATGAGCAGGAATATATCCATCTTCACAAAGTTTACCGATAAAATCTTCATTTACCATATAGACACCTAAGATACGTCTGTCTTTTTCAGGCATGCTGGGATCTATTGCTGTTAACAGGACAGCACTATTTTGGTGCAAGCGGATGGGTTTGTTAGGCTTCCCCTTGTTATTACCACTTTTTATTACGCCTGAAAAAACCTTCCATTCTGAAAAAGAACTATGCTGTTCCTCTGTGTCACACCAAAAAACCATTTGTGATTCGAGATGAAGTTTATGATTTTTCATTAGTTTTTCATGTTCCAAGCGAAGTTCCTGATTTTTTCGTTGTAGGTTTTTTTCCTCTTCCTTCTTCCATTCTTCCTCCTTTCGTTCCATCTCCTTTTTTTGCATAATTTTTTCAAGTGAATTAGCATCACTTTTATCATGCAGTTTTAGGTGCTTTCCAAATACATCGGGGAAAACAAACTTTTTATTTTCCGATGCGAAATGTATTTCAATACTAGTATCATTATGGTTAACTATACTACCCATGCCAAAAAGCTTGTGTGTAACTTTCTTATTGATTAGATTCAATATTCTAGGCCTCCTTGTAGAATAAAAAATGGTTACTTTTAGAGATAGTAAATTGCAAATTTTAGTCAACTAACTTACCTTTAAAGCTCACACAACTGTTTGAATTTTTCATCTATTTAAAAAGGATATTAAAAAAACGTATCCATAATTCTAGCTGCAAAAAAATACAGCGGAATTCGGAATACGATTGAAAAAACAATTGTAAGACTATTATAACATTTTTTGTGAAATATTGCAAATTTCTTGTTGACAACATATTTTGTCGTGAGGTAAAATAAAGTTTTATTCTCTGTACATACGTGAAATTACTATCAAGATTCTTTTCCAAAGTTATCAAGCAATGCACGCACTTCATCTGTTGATTTCGTGTTCATCAAACGATTCCTTAATTCAGCAGCTCCAGGGAATCCTTTGACATAAATTTTGAAAAAGCGATGAAGCCCTGTGATTGAACGTGGCAGTAATTCTGCATATTGATCCTGAAGATCAAGCTGTAGTCTTAAAAGATCAAGGTATTCTTTACTGCTATGCTCTTTTGGCTCTTTTTCAAAAGCAAAAGGATTTTTAAAAATACCTCGCCCAATCATAACGCCATCAATACCATATTGTTCCGCAAGCTGCAGCCCAGTTTGACGGTCAGGAATGTCTCCATTGATTGTTAGCAGCGTATTTGGTGCAATACGGTCACGTAATTTTTTAATCTCTGGAATTAGCTCCCAATGCGCATCTACTTGGCTCATTTCCTTTCTTGTACGTAAATGAATAGAAAGGTTCGCAATATCCTGTTTAAAAATATGCGTTAGCCACTCCTCCCACTCCTGAACCTCCTTATTGCCAAGTCGCGTTTTCACGCTGACAGGCAGTCCGCCCGCTTTTGCTGCTTGAATAAGCTCTGCCGCAACGTCTGGACGCAGAATAAGGCCGCTGCCCTTCCCTCTCGATGCCACATTCGGTACAGGGCAGCCCATATTAATATCGATGCCTTTAAATCCTAGCTCTGCCATGCCAATACTCATTTGACGGAAATATTCGGGATTATCCCCCCAAATATGTGCCACCATTGGCTGTTCATCTTCTGTAAAAGTCAAACGGCCACGCACACTTTTCATGCCCTCTGGATGACAATAGCTATCCGAGTTTGTAAACTCTGTGAAAAATACATCCGGTCGACCGGCTTCACTTACTACGTGACGAAAAACAACATCTGTCACATCTTCCATTGGTGCAAGTACGAAAAATGGCCGAGGTAAATCACGCCAAAAATTATCTATCATTTCAAACTCAAATCCTCTCACTATCGATACAACTCTAACCGCGCGACCGCTTCACAATGTGTCGTCTGAGGAAACATGTCAACCGGCTGAACTTCCACTGTTTTATAGCCGCCATCTTCGAGAATCCGTAAATCACGTGCCAGTGTGGCTGGGTTACAGGATACATAGACAACCTTTTTAGGTTTCATTTCAATAATTGTTCGCAAAAATGTTTCGTCACAGCCCTTGCGCGGCGGGTCCACAACAAGCACATCGGCAGAATTCCCCTCTTTGTACCACTTAGGAATCACAACCTCTGCTTCCCCGGCTGCAAACTCTACATTCGTCATTCCGTTTAACTCTGCATTCCGTTTCGCATCTTCAATCGCCTCTGGTACAACTTCTACACCGAAAACCTTCTTTGCCTTTTGGGCTAAAAACAAGGATATGGTGCCGATTCCGCAGTATGCATCGATAACAGACTCTTCTCCATTAAGCCCTGCATATTCCAGAGCCTTATCATAAAGCACTTTTGTTTGAACAGGGTTAACCTGATAAAAGGATAAGGCTGATATAGCAAACTTAACTTCACCTATTAGATCATAAATTACTTCATTTCCCCATAGGAGTGTTGTTTTTTCGCCAAGTATCACATTCGTACGCTTTGAATTAACATTATGTACAATTGATTTTACTTTCGGAAGTCGTGAGATAATCTCTTCGACCAACTGGTTTTTGTTTGGAATTTCAACCGTTCTCGTAATGAGGACAACCATCAGCTCACCTGTTTGTTTTCCATAACGGGCCATGATGTGGCGAAGGACACCTTTATGCGACTCTTCTTGATAAGCAGTAATCCCTAAATCGCTACATAATTCCTTAACCGTTTGAACGGCTTTATTAATCTCTGGCAGCTGTATCAAACTCTCATCGGTATCAACAATTTCATGACTTCTAGGTTTAAAAAATCCAGCAATCAGCTTGCCATCTTTTTCACCGACTGGGACTTGTGCTTTATTTCGATAATTCCATGGGTTGTCCATCCCTAAAATTGGGTGTACGATTACATCCTCAAGTTTACCGATACGGGTGAGCACTTGCTTAACTTGATTTTCCTTATATTTCAGCTGCCCTTCATAGCTAATGTGCTCGAGCTGGCAGCCGCCATACTTATGAATCTCACTGTTAGGAATTTCAACGCGATATGGGCTTTTTTCATAAATTTCAATTAAACGTCCGAAGCCGTAACCCTTATTCACTTTAATCACTTTAACCTGTGCTTTTTCGCCAGGCAGTCCATTTGGGACGAACAAAGGAAATCCATCCACCTTAGCGACCCCTGCCCCATCATGAGTTAAATCTTCAAATACCACATCTATAAAATCATTTTTATTAACCGGTATTGTTTTTTTCATTTTTTACTTCCTTTACTCCGAATTGACTAGCAAGATTGTATCATAAACCCAATCTAATTGCGAAATCAGCCATAAATTGATTATATCCCATTTACTTTCGCGTAAATTGTCGGAGCATATTGATTTACAACACAACAAAAGTGTTTATAATTAAAAACAATCCCGGAAGGAGGTGATTACGATTAAGAAGGTAAAAATTCTTCCCATCGCATTACTCCTTGCCTTCATATCCTTTACAGTTCTTCTTCACCAGTCTAAGGTTATTACTCATCTACATCATGAACATAAAGCGGTTCTAACCATTGATGATTGGAATACGCAATCAACATCCGACGATGAAGAAAAACATCTATACCATTTTAATTTTATTGGAGTACTTGTCTTAATTTCACAGATCGTAGTCACCCTTCACAGAATTACTCCTAGAATATACACTAAGATTCTTATCTTCCTTCTACCCATTTTTCATCAGTCGAATTACGTTATCTCCTCTCCTGATTTGATAAGTTAAAACTTACAAAAAGGGAGGAAAAATGAATGTGGATTCGCTTTGTGATGATTGGTATTTTTTCAATAACAGCAGCCGGTATGCTAACCTTTCAAGGCATAGAAATCTACCATGCTTTTATGGATTTCTTTAAACAAAAATAAACAAGAATCCCGCGGGTTTTCAAAATAATTCCGCGGGATTTTTTGTTTATTCCGTGTGATATGGAAATAATTCCGCGAACCCACTTTTTTCAAACAAAAAGACACCCATTAATGGGTGCCACACTTACCTATTCTGCCTTCATTTCGGCTACTTTCTCTTTTACTTCTTCAATATTTCTCATTTTGTTATCCCAGCATTTTTGGCTAAGGTCAACAGGATATTCCTCAGGATTCATGGTCCGTCTATACTCATCCCAGAGAGCACAAAGATTTTGCTTTAAATACTCACGAGACTCCTCAAGACATGGCATTTCATAAACAAGCTCACCGTTGGAATAGATTACTTCGTGAAGCTCTTTTGCCGTAAAGTTTGTAACCACCTTATTCATATACGTATGGGTTGGATGGAACATTTTCAGCTGCTTTTCAGGCAATTTTTCATTCTCGAGTGCAATATAGTCCCCTTCAGCATGGTTATTCTTATTATTAATGATACGGTATATTTTTTTAATACCTGGGGTTGTAACTTTTACTGGATTGGAAGAGATTTTTATTGTATCCTCCATCTTGCCGTTCTCGCCTTCTATCGAAACAATTTTGTAGACAGCCCCAAGTGCTGCTTGTTCGTATGCCGTTATCAGCTTAGTACCGATTCCCCAGCTATCAATTTTCGCACCCTGTGCTTTCAAGTTCAGAATCGTATACTCGTCGAGATCACTTGAAGCAAAGATTTTTGCATCCTTAAATCCCGCCTCATCGAGCATTTTACGCGCTTCCTTTGAAAGATAGGCAAGGTCACCGCTGTCTAAACGGATTCCTATGAAATTTATAGAATCGCCCATCTCCTTGGCGACTTTAATCGCATTTGGAACACCTAACCTTAGCGTATCATATGTATCAACTAAAAAGACACAATCCTTATGGGTTTCAGCATATTTACGAAAAGCTATATATTCGTCCTTATAGGCTTGGACCATCGAGTGAGCATGCGTACCAGAAACGGGGATTTGAAATAATTTACCCGCTCGAACATTACTTGTTCCATCAAAACCGGCTAAGTATGCAGCTCGTGTACCCCAAATAGCTGCATCCATTTCCTGAGCTCGGCGAGTACCGAATTCCATTGCAATTTCATTTCCAAGAACCTGTTTAATCCGAGAAGCCTTTGTCGCGATTAATGTCTGATAATTAATGATGTTCAATAGTGCCGTTTCAATCAACTGAGCTTCACAAAGCGGGGCATCTACACTTAAAATCGGCTCATTTCCAAATACCAGCTCGCCTTCTTTCATACAGCGAATAGTACCCGTAAAGCGCAAGCTCTTTAAATAGTCCAGAAAGTCATCCTGGTAGCCTACTTCATTTTTTAAATACTCCAAATCATCTTCTGAAAAGCGGAAGCCCTGGATAAACTGAATGACTTTTTCCAATCCAGCGAAAACAGCATATCCATTCCCAAAAGGCAGCTTACGGAAAAACAATTCAAACACTGCGCGTTTATTAAATCTTCCGTCTCTCCAATACGTTTCTACCATATTGATCTGGTATAGATCAGTATGCAGTGCTAAGCTATCATCCTGATAAATATTTTTCATCATAACCCTCCGAACAACTACTTTTTCAAATAATTTTACCATTATAAAAACTATTTAACCAGCGCTCTAAGTGATTGTTCAAAATGCCTTAATGCCCATTCATGCCCCTTGTGATTATATGAATATTAAAAAAGGTAAACACATAACTAAATTGTGTTTACCTTTTTTAAGGTATTGCCGGATTATTAATGATTAGGTTTTATAGTACAAAAACTCTTATTTAAATGGATTTGCTGCGTTTTTAAAGGTTTCATATACCAAGCGTGGCTCTTCGTTGTCGAATCGCATTAATCCCATGGTAGAAATTCCGTTTATCTGTTGGTTATAGCCTAACCTTTGTTTATAATCTTTTAACACCCAGAACGTATATCCGGCCATATAATCTAGACGGTTGGAATCTGTTACCTGGTTCCAGTGATTTAGGAATTTAGCGGATTGCCATTCTTCGGTCCCGGACGTTGTAGGTTCTCCATGTTTGAGTTCCTCTTCTGCATAGGCCCACGTTCCATTTTCCGTAATTAGTATCGGTTTATTAGGATGGTTTCTATGAACTGCTTCTAAAGTGGTCCCTAGGTCCTCATCCTTCATATAGAAATAACCGAAATATTCATTTAAACCGATGACATCTGCCAAGTCATAGGCTGGGTCCCAACTGCTTCCAGATGCCCATGTGACAGGACGGTTTTGGATATCAACACTTTTGACAGCACTCTTCATATCCGAAAGCCAGTCACGGTAAACTTGCTGATCATCCCAAATTTGAGACTCATTTTGTAATGACCACATGATAACAGAAGGGCGATTAATTTGATTCCATGCCATACTTAATACTAATGCTCTTGAAAGTCCGTATGAGTTTGTTTGTAACGCTTCTTGCTTCGTATCAAGCCACATATTATCAACATCATCTAATACCATTAATCCATGCTTATCAGCAAAATCATATACATAGGGGTGACGGTTGTAGTGACTGTTACGAATAAAGTTTGCATTTACATTCAGAACATGATTCAACTCGGTATCATACTCTTCAATTGTCATAGATTTTCCATTTGCAGCTGTTTCCTCATGCCAGTTAAGACCTTTTAAAAATACCTGTTCTCCATTTAATGTTAATTTACTACCCTCTGTAGCAATTGTTCGCATTCCATAATTTGTTGAAAGACTGTCATCAACGGAGCCAATTCCACTCTGTGTAACTTGACCTTCACCTTTTCCCTTATAAAGAGTTGCGGTTACTTCATATAGAGTAGGGGAGTCCGGTGTCCAATAGCTTGCACTCTTAATATCAAAATCCATTGAGACCACTTTTACTTCGCCTGGATTTAATTCTATTTCCTTTGACTTAGGCTTTCCTCCAGTTTGTTCACCTGGATCTACAACTAGTTGACGTTCTACTTTTTTATCTCCATGATTATATACAACCACTTTTGTTGTTAAAGTATGATCACCTGTTGAAGTAAGGATTTTACTAACATTTACATTTGATGTTGCCTCCAAATACACGCTGCGTGTAATTCCTGCATATCGCCAGTAGTCTACAGGTTTGTATGGCAGTTCCACGTCATTGGTAACAGGCTTCGCATCCGGACTTGTATAAGAATCAAAGTCTGCTCTGCGATGTACTCGAACCGCAATCACATTATCTTTCCCTGGTTGTAAATATTCACTAACATTAAGCGCAAAAGGGGTATTTCCACCTTCATGTTCGCCTACAAAATGACCATTAATATAAACCCATGCACGATAGTTAACGCCGAGAAAATTAAGTTTTACGAATTGATTTTTCCAACTGGCATCAGGTGAAAAGTGTGTCCGGAACCAGGCGTCACCATCGTAAAATGCCGTTCCTTCACCAAAATTCGAACCATCGTATGTACCAAACCCAGGTGTATCATAAAGATCCCAGCTGCCCGGCACCTTTTCTTGCTGCCAATTTGAATCATTATAATCTTTTTGGTACCATTTTTCAGTCATCCCTTGACTATTGGTATCCATGGCAAATTTCCATTTCCCATCAAGTGATAAGTAGCTTCTACTCCGCTCTTCTTGTGTCCAAGTATCAAACGATGGGACTGGTTCACCATATTGAAACAAAACGTTTGTTCCATCAATGGATTTCACCTCCGTGTTCATTGGCTCACGGTCTGCCACGGTTGGATTAGTGTTTGCATATGCTCCTCCAGTAAAAAGGGTAGAACTGAGAAGAAGAATTCCTATCCCGAGTTTAGTAAATTTTCGAAACATAATAGACCTCCAGTCTTAATGTTTTTCTTTGAAACCGGTTTCATAATACAAAATGAAGAAAACTAAACAAAATGGCATACACTTATTTAGTGTAAATTATCTCTTGGCATACACCTCCTTAAAAATACTTAGAAGTAATTTAACTTATCTAATCGCCAGCTAAAGTTCCAATTTGGCTTGTTTTATGAAACGGGTTTCATTTTTATAAACGCTTCCAAAATACAGAATATTTAATAATTACCATTAAATAGTAACAATCCTAAGCTTAATATGTAAAGTAACTTAAGTACTAGCTGATTATAGACGTAAAGTAGGATTTTGAATTCAGAATTACTTAATCGAAGTGTGCGAAAAGTAGGAAATCACTGAATAAAGATTGTAAGGATAAACAGAACTTCATTTCCTTTAAAATAGAAAAGTCCGTTCCACATTGGAACGAACTTTTTCAGCTATATCTTTGACCCGGTACCCAATCCGTTGGTTTATCGAGTGGTCGAATGTCATCGAGTGGAACAAATACCTCTAAATGCCTGTATAGATTTGCGAACTCTGCCGGCAGTAACCCGCCAAATTCACCATCAAGATTTATTTGTACCTTTTCATTCGAATGTACTTTAATTCGGCTCGCTTTCGCATAAATGACATTTGGATCATTTACATGCTCTCCGCGAATCGCTAAAGTTGCGACCCGAACAAACTCCGCCAAATTAATTTTTTTCAATATCAGCAATGAAAATAAACCATCGTTGATCGATGAATCTGGCGCAATCTTTTCGAAGCCGCCGATTGAATTCGTCAGCCCCACAAGGAATAGCATTGCTTCCCCTTCAAAAAGCTTTCCATCATACTCAATACTAACGTCCGAGGGCTTAATGGAAGGGAGCATTTCCATCCCTTTTAAATAGTAGGCAAGCTGTCCAAGCATTGTTTTTAATTTACTCGGAACTTCGTATGTAAGCTCCGTGATTCTGCCGCCGCCTGCAATATTAATAAAATATCGATCATTGATTCGGCCAATATCCACAGGAATCATTTCACCTTTTGTGATAATATCCACTGCAGCACCAATATCTCTTGGTATATGAAGGGCTCTTGCAAAATCGTTCGTTGTACCTGCTGGAATAATCCCCAACTTTGGTCTGTACTCCTGCTCTGCAAGGCCATTGACCACTTCATTTATGGTACCATCACCACCTGCAGCAATTACAACATCATATTGTCGTTCAACTGCTATCCTAGCCGCAGCCGTTGCATCACCTGCACCCGTCGTCGCATGGCAAGAAGCTTCATACCCGGCAACTTCAAGCTTCTCCAGAATCTCTGCCAGATGGCGCTTTAGAATTTCCCGTCCTGAAGTGGGGTTATATATTAATCGTGCTCGTTTCATCATTCATCATCCTATTTCTATGAAATCAATAAATGGCATATGATGGGTCTTCCTATATTCTACCAATTTACCCTTTAGCTTACAATTATTAACCCAAGACACAATTATTATTCTATCCATTTCACTGCCGTCTACTATCATACCTTTTTTTTATTTTTTTGCAAAAAATAAGATGTGATAATTAATTCGAATTCAAACTGACATATTGAGTATTGGTGATATTAATACGATACTTACCCTCACCAGACTGATATTCTGCGTTTCTTTCAATACCTTCATTTGGATCCCCTTTTTCCGTTACCTGCCATGCTCCATCTTTACCATTTACTTCACTTACACCAACGGCTGCAATATTCAAATTGCTATTTTCAGCAACCTTGACATCTATTGATGATGCACCATTTATACTCCAGTCATTTTCAAGCGCACGCGGGTTTAACGTAAGGTCATTTCCGTTTCCAATAACCTCAAGTTTCACACCTTTTGGGATTAGAATGGTTGAGGCAATTTTTGGATGACTATAAAATGGTCCCAATTTATTTGGAAGTGTCTTAACATTTATATAAAGTGTATCTCCCTTTTTATTGGCATATACATATTCATCCGCACTCTTAACAAGCTTTTCCTTTTTGGATGTCTGTGTCCGATACGTTCCAAACATTGAGACCTCTTGCTCATCGGTTGCTTCAATCGTTGTTTGGTAGCCTACTGTTCTTAGGACAACCCGTTTAATACTATCATCCATTTGATAGGAAAAGTCAGGCAGTTCAAAAGATCGTTCTTCCCTCGCAACGACATCTTCTACTTTCTCCATGATTCCTGTTGCACTAAGCATTGCAAACACAATTCCCACTGTTCCTAACAGACCAACAAAGATAATACTTAAAAAATCATATTTTAAAACTGGCTTCTCCTGCCGCGAGAAAAATAAGTAGAGGAGAATTTCAATCCCAAGAACGATTAATAAAATTGGCCACCATGCTGTCATCACATGAACAAGATCAAATCCTAGAAAACGTGAAAGAAAAAGGAAGAGGCCAAGGAATACTAGCGAAGCCCCCATCGAAAACGTACCAACACGCCATGTTCTCATATCTGCCCTTCCTTTCTTTTTCTAAAAAGAAAACCAATTCCAGCCCCGATTAATAGAACTCCTGTTAGTGTATTCTTCCATTTTTTCATGATTTCCCTTCCTCCCTTTTTTGCTTGCTTCCGGATAATAGCTTTATACCCCCGCCAATTAACAGCACACAGACAAGGCCCGTTTGAAAATATCGTTGTATCCAAAACATTAAGTCAATTTGGATGATATTAGAGATCATTGGAGAGAAGACTGGAATCACCACATTCATGAATAGGTAGTAAAGCCCCATAACAACTAATCCAATTCCAACCCACTTCTGATGATTAATTAAGTAAGAAATAATCGGAACATCCTCGATTTCTTCCTCACCATATTTTGATACCTTTTGCATGGCATCAAAAAAGCTGTAAAACCAGATAATTGGTATCAAGAACAGAAAAATCCCTAGACGTAAAACATCTAAAATATAGATAGAGAACAAGAAGGCTGCCATCAACTGAATTCCGCGTTGTTGTAAGCCTAAATACAAGTGTCCTGCACCAGGAAAAATCGAGAGGAAGGTTGCAATGGACTTGCTTTTCTTCCCATCATCTCTGCGTGTTTCAAAGTCTTCAAAGATCGTCCGGTCAATGAGCTCCTCACCGCGCTGTTTTTTATTCAACTGTTGTACCGAGTCAAAAAATCCATACACCCAGATTATCGGCAAACCCATTAAGAATACAAGAAACTCTGAACGACTGCTTAGAGCCGTTATAAAAATCACCATAATACCAAGTCCTAAAAACGCTGCTAACAATGTGAGCCCCCGGTTCATCAGTCCTAGCTGGAAATGGCCTAAGCCTGGGACAAACGACAGCACAATCGTATAGAACCGTTCTGATTCCTGTGTAACCTGTGCTTGAGGTTCATCGGGATTTGTTGTCCTTATTGCTTTCTTTTGTTTGGAAATTTGAACACCCAAGTCAATAAAACTAACTAAATAAATAAAGATACCCACCATAAAGCACAATATAGCCACTTCACCATTGTTGGTGGGAAATAACGCAATGACTGTAATGAAAGCTAATCCCACCACAGACATTAAATAAAGCACTCCCCGTATCATGTTACCGAAATAGATATGACCGAGGCCTGGGAATAGCGATAGTGTTAACGCCTTCGTTGAACTTTTCATTTTTTATTTGCCTCCTTTTTCTCCAAAGAATCCATCCATGCAAAGGTTTTATCAATAACGCCTTCTGTCACCGAAGGTTTTTTTTCCTTCATATTCTGCGGTGCTTCTACAGCACTTGCATAAGTAGCAAGAGACTGAAACACGCCTGAAAAGGTAAGCAATAAAGTAGCTGCTGCGGCTAATAAATAATGAAACGCAACCTGTTGATAAAATGGCTTTTTAGCCTTTACTGCTTGTTTTTGTACCTCAGGTTTTTTATTGCTTGCCTCTTGTTTCGATATATCTGCCATTACCAAGTCTGTAAAGCTGGACTCATTTGAAAGGATTGGAAGTGATGATTCATGGACAGATACTGCTTGTAAGTAAAGCTCCAGACATTGGTCGCATGTATATAAGTGACTTTCAAATTCCTCACGGGTCTTTTCATTTGTTTCATCTTTAACGTAATTCAACCACTCATCGTAACTAAAATGCTTCATGAAAAATCGTCCTCCTTCCAATTCTTTTTCATCCAAATACGCGCACGGTACAGCTTCGTTTCAATTGTTTTCACCTGTACATTTTGTTCCTCGGCCAATTGCTGATAACTTTTTTCAGCTATATAAAAACCGTAAATGACTTCTCGATAATTCTCAGGAAGCTCATCAAGTCTTTTTCTTACGAGCCTTTGCCTTTCATTAACGATAAGTTCTTTCTCAACACCATCCTTTGGAGTACCTAGTACCTGCTGCTCCAAAGCGGCCGCCACTTCTTCTTTTCTTCGTGCTTGCTTTCTCTTTATATCGATTGCATGATTTACAGCTATTCTGGTCATCCAAGTCTTAAAGCCTTGGCTTTCGTATTGGGAGAGAGAGTTATATATTTTCATAAATACTTCTTGAGCGGCATCTTCCGCTTCCTTTTGATCACGAAGAACAGCAAAGACAGTCCGGAACACATCATTGCGGTACTTCTCAACCAAAAGGCGAAAGGCATGATCACTGCCGTCCATTACTTTTTGTATTAAAACTGAATCACTAATCGCTCTCTCCCCCTTTCTTTTGCGACCTTCACCATAATAGACGAGATGATTGTTACAAACCCCTACACTATTAAAAAAATTATTTTTCTTTTCTTTTAATAAAATAGTAGCATAAAAAAACGTGCGAGGTATTCGCACGTTTTTGATTTATCGAGTCTTTCTTCTATTCTTGCAGCCTTAATATACAAACATTACATTCGTGTGGAATAATGTAAGGCTCGTGGTCTGTTAAGGATTCTTTTAAGTCTTGAAGTGCATTTCCTCTTACCTTCTCATCTAATCCTGCAAGCCAGGAGACAGATTCCATTCTCTCTATCCATTCTTCCTTTGAAAAGGTAACTGAATAGTTTAATCTATAAAAATCACGTAACTCAAATCCATTGTTTTGCCATTCATCAAACCACTCAATAGGATATCCGTTTATTCTCTGCTTAGATTCCGCTTTAGCCCCAGCAGGTTTTAATCCGCCACTTACGTATTTAGTTAAGACCTTGAATGTCTTCTCAACCACTCCAGAACCAGTAAGGAAGCCAGAATCTACTACTATTAATGTACCTTTTTCTTTTAATATTCGTTTAATTTCTCGAATTGCGCTATCACGGTCAAACCAATGCCAGGCACGCATTACGGTTACGATATCATACTGAGAATCTTGTAAACCCGTACTCTCAGAACTTGCTTGCATATAAGGAATTTTATAGTTTTTTGACCTATTTAATTCATTTGCATATTTCAGTAATTCTTTAGACGGATCTACGCCAATAACATCTGCTTTTCTCATTGCCATTTTCCTTGTAAAGGCACCTGTACCGCAGCCAATATCCGCTACTTTTCTCCCATCAAAATAAACTCCTCGGATGTATAGGCTATCCATTAAACTTACAGGTATATCTTCTCTCGCTTTCGCATAACTTTTAGCAACTTGACCAAAATTTATATGCTCCATGTCGGTCGCCCCTTTAATATTTCCTATTTCAGGAATTATTAAAATAATACCATTGATGTATGGTAAAATGCTATTGTTATAGAAGATACTCTGACAAAGGAATGATGATATGCTTTGGTTGTTGCTCCTTTCCTCCTATTTGATTGGAAGCATTCCGACTGCGCTGATTGTGGGCAAGCTGGTCTTTGGGGTTGATATTCGCGACCATGGAAGCAAAAATCCTGGTGCCACGAACACATTAAGGGTTCTTGGAAAAGGATCTGCCATTATCGTGGTACTCGTCGATATTGGTAAAGGGGCACTCGCTGCTTACCTTCCTTTATATTTCACCCTTGATGTCGAACCACTTTACTTTGGTCTGATGGCAGTAGTAGGACATTGCTATCCTATTTTTGCCGGTTTTCGCGGTGGAAAAGCAATCGCTACAACTGCTGGAACTTTAGCAGTAGCAAGTTTCCCATTAGCTTTACTTGCATATGCAACGTTCTTCTTGGTAATATTTTTAACAAAATACGTATTTTTCGGCTCAATTTCTGTAGGACTTAGCTTGCTGATTTATTCTTATTTTTCACCAGAAATTAAATTTGAACTTATCTTTTTATTTTTTACTTTATTTTTGATTTATCTTCACCGTTCTAATATACGTAACCTAATTCTTGGAATCGAACCCAAAATTAACGACAAGAACCTAATTAACGACCGGATTCCACCTAAGAATAACGGATTAAAAATGTAAAAATCCCTGGCTGAAAACGCCAGGGATTTATTTTTATAAAAAGGCTGTCATAATGCTGTTGGCAACAGTTTTCCAAATGGATGAATCAGTCTGATAGGATGTCCCAAGACGTTTATATAATGCCATTTGCTTCTCTTGGAAATCCGGTGCTTCCTTATCAGGCAGTTCTGCACGTCCCTTTTCTACAAGAGCCTGCATTTCAGGTGCACGCGGCCCCCAAACTCCAACTTCATTTCCTTCTTGGTCAATGAAAATAAAAATTGGTATCGCTCTAGAAGTACCATTCGTTAAATATCGGTCCATTAACTCAAGGTTTTGATCCCTTAGTACAAAACGCACCTCTATATTGGCAGCTTCAGCCACTCTTAGCAATACCGGGTTATTAAGCATGGCGTCACCACACCAATCCTCTGTAAGAACAATGGCTCGCAGCTTTTTCGATTGCATTGCTTCAAGTTTTCTTTTGTCCTCTTCCTTTAACTCAAAGCGTTCATAAATGGAAACCATTTCTTCTTTATTCCGTGTCATTGCATCAATGTACTGATCTTTTGTTAATCCCTTTTGAAACCAAGAATTTAATTCCAACATAAACACTCCCTTCAACTTACTATTATCATAATCCTTCCAATCCTTACTTACAAACATATGGATTATCCCTTTCCTACCATTATAGTACAAGCATTTTTTCCTATTTTAAGAAAGTAATAAATTAACAATAGAAAAAGTATTTTCAAATTGGTAGAATATTTTATATATAGATAATATTATTTTAATTTATTTTCTACAATAGGGGGAAAATCTATGTCCAATGAAACACTTCAGCTGGTATCAATTGGAATTTACCTTGCCATGATGCTTTTTATCGGTTGGTATTCCTATCGAAAAACCAGCAATCTAACGGATTATATGCTTGGGGGAAGGTCTTTAGGTCCAGCTGTAACTGCTTTAAGTGCTGGAGCTGCTGATATGAGCGGCTGGCTGTTAATGGGGTTACCTGGTGGAATTTATGTAACTGGTTTAGCTGATGCCTGGATTGCCATTGGTTTAACAATTGGCGCTTATCTTAACTGGTTATTGGTTGCACCTCGACTACGCTCTTATACACAGGTTGCCAATGATTCTATTACGATTCCAAGCTATCTTGAAAATCGATTTAAAGATAATACGAAACTGCTACGTATCGTTTCAGGTATCGTTATTCTTATTTTCTTTACTTTCTATGTTTCATCTGGTTTAGTTTCTGGCGCTGTCTTTTTTGAAAGCTCATTCGGTACAAGTTACCTTACAGGTCTTTTAATTGTTGGCGGTGTAACCATTGCCTACACATTATTTGGTGGTTTTCTGGCTGTAAGTTATACAGACTTCATCCAAGGGTTAATGATGCTGATTGCCCTTCTCCTAGTTCCGGCTATTGGAATTTTCTCAGTAGGTGGTCCTGCGGAAACCTTTGATACGATTCGTGCTATTGATCCAACATATCTTGATTTCTTTAAAGGTACAACAACTTTAGGAATTATTTCTGCAATGGCTTGGGGACTTGGTTATTTTGGCCAGCCGCATATTATTGTACGTTTTATGGCCATCACCACTGTAAAAGAAACAAAAAGTGCCCGCCGCATTGGAATGGGTTGGATGATTTTCTCACTTATTGGTACGATCTTTACTGGATTCATCGGAATTGCCTTCTTCCATAACAATCCACAGCATGTATTGGAGAATCCTGAAGCCGTATTTATTGAATTAAGTCAGATTTTATTCCATCCTTTATTCGCTGGATTTGCTTTAGCAGCCATTCTTGCAGCGATTATGAGTACAATCTCATCACAATTAATCGTTACTTCCAGTGCATTAGTGGAAGATCTATATAAAGTAGTCATGAACAAAAAAGCTTCAGACAAACATCTTGTCTTCTTAGGAAGAATGGCTGTTCTTTTGGTAGCAGTTGTTGCTGCCATCCTTGCACTTGACCAAAACAGCACCATACTAGACCTTGTTGCATATGCATGGGCAGGCTTCGGTGCAGCATTCGGACCAATCATTATTCTAAGTTTATTCTGGAGAAAGATGACCCATTGGGGAGCACTTTTTGGAATGATTGTTGGTGCTGTCACCGTTATTGTTTGGAAAAATGTTGGTCTTGGCGACACACTTTATGAGATTGTTCCGGGCTTTGTCCTTAACCTAATCGTCGCTGTTATCGTAAGCTTTATCACTTACAAGAAAAATGAAGTAATCGAAAAAGAATTTGATGAAAGTGTCCGCTTATTAAAACAAGACTAGATCAGATAGAATGCCCATAATTTTTATGGGCATTTCTACTTGAAAGACTGTACAAAAAGACCGTCGCCATGTAGCCATTCTGCAATAAATACATCTTTGTAATCAGTAATTTGTTGAGTAATTAATTGTGATTTTAGCCACGATTCATCAAAGCCCAAATCAAAAATTTCATCCCATAATACTTCACCATCTCTTATTAAGGTGACAGGTACAGAAACTACTTTGGAAGGCATATTGAAATCTTCCTGAGTAGTTTTTTGATATTTTGACTTTTTTAATATGCTAATCGATCCGTTCGCCTCTAAATAGCAAAAGGCTACTTCACGAATAGAAAAGGTTTCACTTTGCCTGCGTATACTTTGAAGTTGGTTAATATTCATCCTATTTTTCCTTAAGGCTTCTCGATCTACAACTCCATTTTTAATTAGTGCTGAAGGTTTTCCTTCAACAACTCCCCTGAAGGAAAGGATTTTTTGACTTAGGTATTCAACAAAAAATAGTAATCCTCCCCATACCGCCATTGATTAAACGATATAAAAAACTCCTATTTTATGATCATATAAAGCATTTCCTAATAATTCACCTAATACAATTGCTGCGATAAAAGAAAAAGGAGTAAATTGACTAATGATTTTCTTTCCTACAATCTTCACAATAACAAAGAGGAAAAAAAATCCAACCATAAGTTCAATTGTTAACTGCATGATTTTCATTTCGTTACGAACTCCATTCAACAATCTTTGACTTCTTCACTAGTATTAGCAAAAGTTCTTTCAAACCATCATTAAATGATCAAATTTTGTCGTTAATCAAACGTTTGATTAAATTGAGTCTAAACTATTATTAATAAAGGTTTTCTCACCTAAAAACAGTAGAATTTTGTCTTTTAACCAAACGTTTGATTAGTTTTGCCTTACCACCTATAAATAAAGGTCTTATCTCTAATAAAGAGCAAAATAAATGTCGATTTATTTCCTAATAATTATTTAACTGCGCTTCATACTTTAAATCAAGTTGGGTTTCGACAGGTCTCGTCAGCAGAACTATTAATCAAACGTTTGATTAAAATGATAACAAATCCCTGTATATAAAGGGTTTTCTTCAAAAAAAGGGTAGAAAAAAGTCAACTAATCAATCGTTTGATTAGTTTTACCTCAAGCCCATATTTAAAAAGGTTTTTCCCGGGAAATCTAAAAAAAGAATGTCGAAGATCTATTCGACAAAAAAACTGGCAGAGAAATCTGCCAGCTTAGTGTTTTTATCGTTTCGTTAATTCCTGCTGTAATAATTGATTAACCATTTGTGGATTTGCCTGCCCCTTTGTTGCTTTCATTAGCTGGCCAACCAGGAATCCCACTGCCTTATTTTTACCGTTCTTAAAGTCTTCAACGGATTGTGGATTCGAGTCGAGAACTTCTGAAATGATTTTCAACAGTGTTCCTTCATCTGATATTTGTACGAGCCCTTTGTCCTTAACGATTTTCTCAGCCTCGCCACCGTTTTCAATCAATTCTTTGAAAACAGTCTTTGCGATTTTGGAAGAAATGGTTCCATTCTCGATGAGCTTAATCATACTAGCTAAGCCTTCAGGTGTTAAAGCAATTTGGTGAAGTTCTTTCCCCTCAGCATTCAGGTAAGCAGAAACATCTCCCATGATCCAGTTCGAAGCCAATTTTGCCTCTGCACCTGCTGCCACGGTTCCTTCAAAGAAATCTGCCATTTCCTTCGTTACCGTTAATACCTTGGCATCATAAACAGGTAATCCCAGTTCATCTATATAACGCTTTTGCCGCTGGTCCGGAAGTTCAGGAATTTCAGCAGCAATTCGATTTTTCCATTCCTCATCAATATAGATATCAAGTAGATCAGGTTCAGGGAAGTATCGATAATCATCCGATCCCTCTTTAACACGCATAAGCAATGTAGCTCCTGTTGCTTCATCAAATCGACGAGTCTCTTGATCAATTGTCCCGCCACTAGTGACAACCTCACGCTGACGCTTTTCCTCAAATTCCAGACCTTTACGGACGAAGTTAAAAGAGTTTAAGTTCTTTAATTCTGTCTTTGTTCCAAACTCTTCTTGACCAACTGGACGAATCGAAATATTGGCGTCACAACGTAATGAACCTTCTTCCATCTTACAGTCAGAAACACCTGTATATTGAATGATGGATTTTAATTTTTCAAGATAGGCGTATGCTTCATCTGGAGTACGGATATCTGGCTCAGAAACTATTTCCACAAGTGGAGTTCCCTGGCGGTTATAATCCACTAATGAATAGCCATTCCCGTGACTCAGTTTTCCTGCATCTTCTTCTAAATGAATCCTTGTAATTCCAATCCGTTTTGTGTAGCCGTTTACCTCAATATCTATCCAGCCATGCTCCCCGATTGGCTTATCAAATTGAGAAATCTGATAAGCCTTCGGATTATCTGGATAAAAATAATTCTTCCGATCAAATTTCGTGTGAGTAGCTACCTGGCAATTCAATGCCATTGCTGCCTTCATTCCGAATTCTACCGCTTTTTTGTTAAGGACCGGCAGCACTCCGGGATAACCAAGGTCAATCACACTCGTATTCGTATTTGGCTCCGACCCAAAATGGTTTGGGCTGGCTGAAAAGATTTTCGAATCCGTTTTTAACTCAACATGCACTTCAAGACCAATCACTGTTTCAAATTCCATCGTCTTCACCCCCTATATTCCTGGCTTCTGTTTATGAAAATCTGTTGCTTGTTCAAATGTATGTGCTACACGATAAATAGTCGCCTCATCAAAATGCTTTCCGATGATTTGCAATCCAAGCGGCAGTCCATTATCAAATCCACACGGAACTGAGATTCCAGGTACTCCTGCAAGGTTCACGGGAATCGTTAGAATATCATTTGCGTACATCGTTAATGGGTCACCAATATTTTCCCCGATTTTAAATGCTGGAGTTGGTGTTGTTGGACCAACGATGACATCATACTTTTCAAATACTTCTTCAAAGTCCTTCTTAATTAATGTACGAACCTGCTGTGCCTTTTTGTAATAAGCATCGTAATACCCAGAACTTAACGCAAATGTACCGAGCATGATTCTGCGTTTTACCTCGTCACCAAAGCCTTCAGATCTAGACTTCTTATATAAATCAAGTAAATTATCAGCATTCGGAGTTCTATAACCATAGCGAACGCCATCGAAGCGGGCTAGATTGGCAGAAGCTTCGGAAGAAGAAAGCAAATAATAGGCAGCTAAAGCATATTTAGAATGGGGCAAGGAAACCTCTTCCCATACTGCTCCTTGTTTTTCAAGTACTTTTAAAGCATCCAGTACCGACTGGCGAACTGTTTCAGTCACACCCTCACCAAGATACTCCTTAGGTACGGCGATTTTTAATCCTTTTACATCACTAGTTAATGCAGAGACGAAATTCGGTACATCCACATTCGCTGATGTGGAGTCCATTGGATCTAGTCCAGATATGGCTTGCAAAAGATAAGCATTATCTTCAACCGTTCTTGTAATCGGTCCAATTTGGTCAAGGGAGGATGCAAATGCAACCAACCCGAAACGAGATACACGGCCATATGTTGGCTTTAACCCTACTACTCCGCAAAAAGATGCTGGCTGACGAATAGATCCCCCTGTATCGGAACCTAAGGAAAATAGTACTTCGCCTGCCGCAACAGAAGCCGCTGAGCCGCCTGATGAACCGCCTGGTACTCTCTCTAAATCCCAAGGATTTCGGGTCTTTTGATAATGGGAATTTTCGTTAGAAGAACCCATTGCAAACTCATCCATGTTTAACTTTCCAATTGTTACAGTTTCCTGCTGCTGCAGCTTTTGAACAACAGTAGCATCGTAGATGGGATTAAAGTTTTCTAGAATCTTACTTGCACAGGTTGTCCGGAGTCCTTTTGTGACAATATTGTCTTTTATGCCAATCGGCATCCCAAATAACAAGTTATTTGTAGAGTTGGCAATAAGCTTCTCATCTAGTGAATTTGCAGTTCGTCGTGCCTTTTCCTCATCTAACGTCAGAAATGCTTGAACCTTGTCATCAACCTTAGCAATTCTTTTATAGGACTCTTCAACAAGATCAGTGACTTTTAATTCTTTTTTATGTAAAAGTTCATGGAGATCTGACACTTTATAATCAAATAAACTCACCGTTTTCCTCCTTCTGGCTAGCTCCAACGCCTAGGGGCTCGCCCCTAGGAAAAATTGGACTGCATTTTTCCCTCAAGCAAGGCGCTTCCGCTTTTCTTACTCCCCAATTATTGCAGGTACTTTTATCTGTCCATCCTGGTGGTCTGGCGCATTTTTCAGTACTTCCTCACGTGGTAATCCTGATTGCTTGATGTCCTCACGGAAGATATTTTTCATTTCCAGCACATGGTAGGTTGGTTCAACATTTTCCGTATCTAATTCATTTAACTGTTCTGCAAATGTAATAATCGCGTCCAGCTGTTTCGTAAACTTCTCAGCCTCTTCTTCTGTTATCGCTAATCTAGCCAAGTTTGCTACATGTTTCACTTGTTCGTTTGAGATTCTTGTCATTTTTTTACCCCCAATCTCTTTTGCATAGTCATTTTATTATTGATAATACCAAACTTTTCCGCTTCACCGCAATGATTCCCTCATCAGTATTGTCAAAAGCATTACTTTTTAGATTTTTGGCATTAAAAAAAGAGCCTCAGCTCCTTTATTTTGTTCAATCGATTCTATTAACCTTTTTGTAAAACCAATGGACATATCCACATTGACGACAGGTAAGTATCGTGGCGGTTGGATTGGCAAAGTCAAGATTAAAAAAGGTCGCTATAGATGTATTCAATTGAGCATGTCCCTGCTCAAACCAACCATATTTACAATGTACACAGGATACATTAATTCCATTTACTTGATATTGGCCTGGTCCCATAGACTTTTTAATGTTCTTAGCAAATAATTTAAAGAAACTTTTCTTTGCCATCTAGCTTGAGACCCCCTATCTATAATCCATATTCCTTATGCAGTGTCGCTGACTCCTGTGCCCATATTAATAATTGTGTTCTTTCAAAATACCGCTTCCCCTCAATCACAATATATGGAAGCATGGCACCATCATAAGAACCTGTAGTATTTAATATTTGTTTTTCCGCAGCCATAATCTTCTTTAATTCTTCTTCTGAGATCCCTAAAAGTACAGAGGTTTCTTTTATATTCAGTAGTATGCTGCCTTGTACCTCAGATTTACTGGAAGAATCAATTACTGCTGAGTCAGGTTTTGAAGCAAGGAGATAACAGCCTATAATGATTCCGATAGATAAAACTAATGATGAAATCAAAAGTGTTTTATTTTCAAGCATATCCATCCCCCCAGAATTTCAATATGTATTAAATTATTGTGGAATAACCTCGCCATTACCATTTAAAGCTCTAACCTGTGGGCGGAAGCCTAACCCTACATAGTAGCGTTTTCCATCCTTCTTAATCATTTTTGCTTTTTTATAATCTTCAGTATCCTGATTGGCGATTTCGATGGTTGTGATATTCTCATTATTGATTTCTCCAAACACAACGTAAATATCTTTAAGAGCATTACCTTTGTCATCATACTTGGTATAGTTCTCGTTATAAATGGAATAGGTTTCACTCTCCGCATGTTCCCACCCATTCGGACCATCATTTTTCCATCCTTCTTCATCGTTCCCTTCAAAGAAAGAAACACCCAGCACCGGCTCTTTTATGTGTTCAACCTCTTCCCCTTCTGCTTTCGTAGAGTAAAGGACGATTGTTATCCCATCACTTTTCTTCTTGTATAAAACTTCTTTTACTTCAAAAGGGATCGTTTCTGCAATGGCCTTTTCCAGAGTTGGATATTTACATCCTGAAAGTGTAAGCATTAGAACTACCACGATAAAGAGTAATTTACATTTTCTCATAATTCTCTCCTCCTAGATTTGGTCAGATGTTAGTAATCTAGTAATCTCTAGTAAAAAGTACAAGGCAAAATAAATACCACCTTCCTACCTGACCATTTTTCTTTTCGTTCCTATTATGAGTTTATTATCTAGTTTCCTCCCCTCCTTAATAAGTAACTAAAATGGTAATCTCCTTACTAGTATAATATTCTAGTTTTTTGTTAAATTCCAGTTATACCCAAATATAATTCTAAATACCTCCTCCAAAAGAACCTATTGAATTAATAAAGGCAGCAGTCGAGATTGACTGCTGCCTTTGTACATTATCGTTTAAAAAGTTTTGCAAATAGTCCTTTGTTTTTTGGGGGTTCAGGTTGACTGATTTCTTTCGTAGTGATGTAAATATCTTCTTTATCAATTGCTTCGTCCATCGCAAGCAATAAGCCCACTTCTGTATCATGTTCCTTATTGGTTACGATTTTATGCTCGATATTGTGTTTAGCTGCTAATTTTACATATTTGGATAAGACTGAATAGTCCATATTTCCATTTAACAAAAGATTTACCTGGGGATTTTTCTTCATTTCCTTCTCGACTTGGGGATAAATAGTTGCTTCTGCCACTTGGCTTTTCTTAAGAGCAAGAATGATGCGTTCGCGTAAGGTACCTAAAAATTTTCGCCTTTCATCCGGCTTCGTTTCCAATGGTCCATGTATTCCCTGTTGAAGGACTTCCTCCACGTTCGACTTTTTCAAATAGATCAACTCCATTAAAAGGGCTTATTATTATGTATGATAATACCCTATAAATTGTTCTATTCCAAAAAAGTTGCAGGTATCCGAGTGTAAATCCTGCTATCCGAGAGTGTTTTTCGTTATCCGAGAATAAATCCCCCCATCCACAAAGTAGTTCTCCCGCCAAGCCAAAATCCCCTCTCTAAATATGGAGAGGGGGATTTGCCGTAAGATTACTTTGTAAATTGCTCTTCTTCTGTAGAACCTTTTAACGCGGTCGTAGAAGATGTTCCGCCTGTGATGACCATGGAAACTTGGTCAAAGTAGCCTGTTCCAACCTCGCGTTGATGTCTTGTTGCTGTGTAGCCGTATTGCTCGCTGTCGAACTCAGCCTGTTGCAATTCTGAGTATGCAGCCATTCCGCGCTCTTTATAGCCGCGAGCCAATTCAAACATGCTGTGGTTCAAGGCATGGAAGCCTGCAAGTGTAACGAATTGGAACTTGTAGCCCATTTTTCCAAGCTCTTGCTGGAATTTTGCAATCGTTTCTTGATCGAGCTTCTTCTTCCAGTTAAACGATGGTGAGCAGTTGTAAGCAAGCATTTTACCAGGGAATTTTTCATGAATCGCTTCTGCAAAACGTCTCGCTTCCTCAATGTTTGGCTCAGAAGTTTCACACCAAATTAAATCTGCATATGGTGCATATGCTAAGCCGCGGGCAATCGCCTGATCAAGTCCTGCACTTGTACGGAAAAAGCCTTCTGCCGTCCGCTCTCCAGTAATAAACGGTGCGTCATTCATATCAATATCACTCGTAATTAAATCGGCAGCATTTGCATCCGTGCGGGCAACCAAAACAGTTGGAACACCCATAACATCAGCAGCCAAACGAGCAGCTATTAAATTCCGAACAGCTGTCTGTGTTGGCAATAAGACTTTACCGCCTAAGTGACCGCATTTTTTCTCAGAGGAAAGCTGATCTTCAAAGTGAACGCCCGCAGCTCCTGCTTCAATCATTCCCTTCATCAATTCAAAGCAGTTTAACTGTCCGCCAAAGCCCGCTTCTGCATCAGCTACAATCGGAACAAACCAATCGATAGAATTATCGCCTTCTGAATGAGTGATTTGGTCTGCCCGTTGAAGTGCTTGGTTAATTCGTTTAACCACACTCGGCACACTGTTTGCAGGATATAAACTTTGATCCGGATACATATGCCCAGATAGATTTGCATCCGCAGCAACCTGCCAGCCGCTTAAGTAAATTGCTTTTAATCCAGCTTTGACCTGCTGAACAGCTTGATTTCCTGTTAACGCCCCTAGCGCATTAACGTAATCTTCTTCATTTATTTGCTGCCAAAGCTTTTCTGCACCACGTCTAGCCAATGTATGCTCAATATCAATAGAACCACGAAGCTTAATAACATCCTCAGCACTATACGGTCTAGTAATCCCATTCCAACGTTTATCTAACTCCCAGCTTTCTTGTAATTCCTTCGCTCTTGAATTTGTCATTTTATATTCCTCCTATTAATCTATTAATGTATTTTATAAAAGCTTATACCCAGGTAATGTTAAAAACTCTACAAACTCATCATTTACGATCAAGCTGTCAAATAGCTCAACACCTTCAGGGAAACAGCCATTCTCATAAGCGTGCATGCCAATCTCATTCTTTATTTTTTCTAGTTCCTCACCCTTGAATTGCTCATACAAATCTGCAGTTATTTTTCTGCCATCGGTGAGTATACCTTTTGGGTGACGGATCCATTGCCAAACTTGAGCCCGTGAGATTTCAGCAGTTGCCGCATCCTCCATTAAGTTATGAATGGGTGCAGCTCCTCTTCCAGATAACCACGAAGCAATATATTGAATTCCTACATTGATATTAACGCGCACACCTTCTTCGGTAATTTTACCGTTTGGTGTCTCAAGCAAATCGCTGGCTGTTATCGTAATTTTTTGTTGTTTGTTTGTATGAATCTGGTTAGCCATCGGCATTTCTCGATCAAATACTTCTAGAGCTACTGGGACAAGACCAGGGTGTGCTACCCATGTACCATCATGACCATCGCACGCTTCACGTTCCTTATCAGCACGAACCTTTGCGAATGCTTCCTCGTTTGCCTGCGGATTGTCTCGAATCGGTATTTGTGCCGCCATCCCTCCAATAGCAGGGGCTTTCCGGCGATGACAGGTTTGAATGGTAAGCAATGAATAGGAACGCATAAATGGTACTGTCATCGTTACTTGGGATCGATCTGGCAGAAGGATAGTTTCATGGTTACGCAGTTTTTTTAAATAGCTAAAAATATAATCCCATCTGCCGCAGTTCAAACCTGCTGAATGTTCCTTTAATTCAAATAGAATTTCATTCATTTCAAATGCTGCCAGAATGGTCTCAATTAAGACTGTTGCTTTAATCGTTCCTTGAGGTATTCCAAGACTTTTCTGCGCAAAAATAAATACATCATTCCAAAGCCGTGCTTCTAAATGGCCTTCTAGCTTTGGCAGGTAAAAATAAGGACCTGTTCGCCCGGCCAGCAAATTTTTTACATTATGGAAAAAATACATTCCAAAATCAAAAAAACTTCCAGAAATAGGTTTGCCATTAAGCAGCACATGTTTCTCTTCTAAATGAAGTCCACGCGGTCTAACAAACAAGACTGCTGTTTCCTCATTCATCACATATCTTTTTCCATTTTGATTTTCATAGGAAATCGTCCGATTTACTGCGTCTCTTAAGTTGATTTGTCCCTCGACTATATTTTCCCAGGTTGGTGAAGTAGCATCTTCAAAATCAGCCATAAAAACCTTTGCACCCGAATTAAGGGCATTGATCACCATTTTTCTGTCTGTCGGTCCGGTGATTTCAACCCTTCGATCCTGAAGGTCTATCGGTAATGGAGCAATTGTCCAATCGCCATTACGGATATGCTTTGTTTCAGGGAGGAAATCCGGAAGCTTTCCGTTATTGATTTCCTCTTGGCGTTTGCGCCTGTACTGTAACAGTTCATTTCTTCGTGCTCCAAATTTTCGTTCTAACTCCCCAATAAATCTTAGCGCCTCAAATGTTAAAATCTCATCATAATGCGCTTTCTTGGCACCAACTACTTGAGTACCTGTTGTTTGCGTCGACATGAACTTATTCACCCCTTTGTTATAATACAGTGTATATCCATGTGTTGTATTATATAACACAAAAAAATAAAATGGAACTACTTTTTCAGAAAATTTTCAAAAATAGGTACAAATTCCCTGTTGGAGTTTTAATTATTGTTACCAACCTGATCAAGCTTTTAAAAAGGGTATTTTTTCCATTAATATTTTACAAATGGAGGGTCATGATATAGAGGTGATTCGCAATTATTTAAAGGAGGAATGGTTATGCCACAAATTGATGTCAACCAATTAAACCAAGCGAAGGCCAATGTTACACTGACACAAACCCTGCTAAGTCAAGCAATTGAAAAAGCAAATTCAGATCCAACCCTAGCTCAGGAAGCAATGAAACAAGCATCCAGTGAGATCTCTTCTGCTTTATCAGCTGTTACACAAGCACAACATTCAGTTAAATCTTCTCTTTCGGAATAAATGCTAGACTAACCCAAAAGGGCTGCCATTATTCTCGGGCAGCCCTCCTACTATATAATATGTTCATAACGCTCTTTTGCTAGGATATACATCGCACTTCCCCAGCCTAGCGGAGTATTGGAATTATAGCTATCTGTTCTTGCAAAATACAGTTCTGGCAAACTCCCATCACTGAGCATTACCTTTTCTGTTAGTTTTATGAAATGATTTGCTTTTTCAACATTACCTAACTCTAAATGGCAAAGTGCCAGCCATGGCAGCCCAAAGGTCCACTCCGCCTCGGTCCCATAATAAAAAGGTAAATCGTGATGCCTTCCTTCATGTTCAACTGTGGAATAATAGGAATCCCCTTTATACCGGATAACCCCGCGTTCACGTAATAAGTGTGATTCAATTTGGTCAACCACCACTCTCGCTTCCTCCCCCATCAAAACCCCATACGGGAAGATTAAACTCAATTGCGCTAAATCAAATGGACGGTCACTGCTTTCATGTGGATAAAGATTAGTAAGGGTCTGCCTGCCCTTCGTAATCCATTCACCTGGCACAAATACTATATCTTTTACTGCCTGAAGGCCTGCCACACACGCCCCGACAGAACTTGAATGGATTTCTCTCCATTCCTCCCACATGCCATTATCTTCGTCTTCCCAGTACTGTACACAGCCTAAGTAGCCAACCAGCTTTTGTACAATCTTGTGATCCTTATCATCTCTTATTATATTTTTACCCCTTTTTTGACCCATCCCAATTCCCCATAGTATGGCTCCAATGGCGTCATGCTGAGCATGTCCCCAAGGTGTATCAATTTCCCTTACTTCAGAAGCAGAGTATCTAGCGTGAATGTACTCCCATTGCTCTCTTGGCCTTTGAACGGTATGAATATCCAGCTTCCATTCGTATTCTCTAAATAAGTCCAATATCCGGTGGTAGGTCATTTCATAAATTTGATTGTTTTTTTCCAAATAAGGCAGGGACATATAAAAAGAATCCCGTAACCAGACATAATGATAGTCCTTTGACGAAGAGGCCAAATACAATCCATGCGGCAAACGTAATTGATCTAAAATTTGATAGCTGTGAAATATTCTCTCATTCATCATTTCAACCTCGATTACTTTTTACCTTTCTTTTTAGCCCGTTTACAGTCTTTTTATACAATAGGCTGTGTTAATGGATA
>NZ_NPDD01000064.1 GCF_002272245.1 Bacillus sp. 7884-1
GAGTGAGACCCCACAGGTCGGAAAGACCGAGGAGGCTCACGGGCGAGCCCGCGGAAAGCGTAGCGCCTAGAGCGCAAATCAACAGCAAGTTTAACACAGCCATACAATAAAAAGACGTGTATAAACTATGAAAAAGTTGTCTATGCTGAATACTATAAAAATAGATTAGGAGAGTGGGGAAGCATGAAGTTTTTAATAGTAGAGGTGACTAGCAATGAGCGTGGATGAATTAAGCAAAATTATTGCTGTTAAAAAGATGGATTTAGAGGAATGTGAACAAGAGCTTAACAGCCGTTATTATCCATCTATCGTGAGGATCGCCATGATGGATTATATAGAAAACCTACAAGAACAATTAGAAAAGTACAACAACGACCATATAAATTTGTAATACTATAAAAAAAGAAATGACGTGTAGGAATTCACACGTCATTTCTTATGTCTTTCATTTCAATAAGAACTCGCTTATTCTTGCAGTAATCGAGACAAGTCAGCTTCGCGATTTGGACTTTTCAAGAACTCCTCACTAACGATTGCATTTAATATTTTTCCTTTTCTAGAGGGATCTTTCACTTCTTTTAAAATTCGCTTCCTGGCTGAAAATAGGAATTCTAGATACTCTTCATAAGGTTCATCGAATTGGTACTCAAGCTGTTCCCTTATTTTTCTTGCCAGTGTTGGACTAGCGCCGCCTGTTGATACAGCAATGCTCAATCGTCCTCGCTGAATATGAGAGGGAACATGAAAACCCGATCCTTCCGGGTCATCGGCAATGGTCACCAGTTGTTGTTCGCTCGCTGCCATTTTAATTGACTGATTTAACACATTGTCATTCGTTGCAGCAAAAATTAAAAACGCACCTTCAATGTCTTCTTTTGAAAAGGACCTTTCTAGCCACTCTATCAATCCACTACCTGCAAGCCCTTTAAGTTCCTCTGTAGCTTGGGGGCTGATCACGGTGATAAGCGAGCCCGTACCAAGCAGTCCGGTTACTTTCCGCTCTGCAACCCTGCCGCCGCCTATGACCACTACTTTTTTCCCCTCGAGCCTTAACATAATCGGATAGTTCGAATTCAAGTATTCATCCTACCTTTCCTCAGGCTTTCCTATACTGGATTAAGTATTCTACCAAAGCTTTTCTTGTTGGAGATTCAGGCATTCCATCTGAAACTAAGCCCGCGCGTTCAGCTTCCTCTTTTGTCTGCTGGCCCATGCAAACCACTTGTACATCTTTTAAAAGGTCAAACACATCAATACCGCATTCCTTCAGGCTCTTGATAAATACTTCAACGGATGCCGCGCTTGGAAATACCATCGTATTTACATCAGCTTCCTCTAGCATACGTTGAAAAATAGGCAGGAACTGCCGGTCTAGCGATTTTTTACTCGTGACTAAGAAGTCGACATTTTCAAACTCATATTTATTATTCTCCCCGACAACCAGCAAGCTTCCTTCCTGTGGCATGCCTTCGATGAGTCTAGCAATAAAACCGCGCTCTCTTAATGCGTTAATAGATTTACTGGAGCAGCCATAGAACTCAGCTCTAACTTTTCGAATATCTATCCCTTTTTCAATAATTGCATTAAAAAATTCACCGACGTTTTCAGGCGAGGAGAACAAAATTTTATCGTAGTCCATAATATTACCTAATTCAACAGGCAATTTAGTCTTTTTCCATTTAGGAAACTCGATAACGTCTGCGCCCTTTTCCATCAATTCCTTCGCTATGCCACTAACACTTTCACCAGTACGGGCAAGTAATATTTGATGGCCGTACAAGGGCATTTTTTCAAACCAACTGATTTTTTCTCGGAGGGAAATGACATCTCCAACAAGAATAATCGATGGATTGCTAAACTTGGCCTCGAATACCTTTGCTGAAATATCTGATAGAGTTCCTTGTAAGGTCTTCTGGCGTCCGAATGTTCCCCACTGAATTAAAATCACTGGCGTGGCCGCTGGTTTGCCATGAGCGATAAGATTATCACAGATATATGGCAGATTTCCAACACCCATGTAAAAAGCAATCGTATCAACGCCGCGGACAAGGCCTTCCCAATCTAGCATTGGCTTACCATCGACTGATTTATCATGCGCCGTTACGACTGCAAACGATTCTGCATACTCACGATGGGTAACAGGAATTCCTGCATAAAGGGGGGCTGCAATCCCCGATGAAATGCCAGGAACAATTTCAAATGGAATTTGATAGCAGGCAAGGGCTGCGGCTTCTTCGCCAACTCGTCCAAATACCCCAGGATCTCCGCCCTTTAATCGGACCACCACTTTACCTTCCAGTGCTTTTTCAACTAAAAGGTCGTTGATATTTTCTTGGCGTAAAATATGGCGGTCAGGCAATTTACCGCAATAAATCAGCTCGCATTCATCAGTAGCAAACTCCAATAGCTTTGGATTGGCAAGCCGGTCATATAAAATAACTTCAGCCTGCTGGATTGCTTCCATTCCCTTTACAGTGATTAAGCGAACATCTCCCGGCCCTGCTCCTACTAGAAATACTTTTCCTGTTTTCATCCTGCAGCCATCCTTCCAAACTCTTTGTATAAAGCTCTTATTTTATAATATAAACGTTATCTCCTTCTACTTCCACCTGATAGGTCTTTACCTGTCCTTCATCTGGTGCTTGAACCTTTCCGTCAGCTAACGAGATTTTCCAATCATAGACTGGGCAGAAAACAAACTCACCGCTTACTAGACCTTCGGTTAAAACACCGCCTTTTGGATGCGGACTTTGGTTTTCAATCGCAAATACCTTACCATTTGTAACTTTAAATAACGCTACTTCATTATCATGTAGTTTTACAGAATATCCAGCCCTTACTGGGAGATCAGAATAATTAGCAACTAGGGTCCGAGTTTTTGTTAAAATCATTTATAATCACTCTCCAGCCTTTACAGTGTGAACTGCATAATATTTATCTTTAATATTTTCACTTTCGATTGCTTCATTCCAAGGTTCAATGTACTTCTTCAACGTTTGATCCATGCGGTCATTTAATGCTTTTCTCGTTTCTTCGTTTGCCAGAACTTCTTTTACATGCTCTAAGCCAACTCGTTCTACCCACTTTGAAGTACGCTCCAAGTAATTGGCTGTTTCTCGGTAATATTGAAGGTAGGCACCAGTCATTTCCATAACCTCAGCTTCTGTTTTGACAGTAGCTAATAGGTCACCAGCACGGAGATCGACACCGCCATTTCCGGCAACATAGATTTCCCAGCCTCCATCAATTCCAACAAAGCCAATGTCTTTAATTCCTGCCTCTGAACAGTTTCTTGGGCATGCAGACACACCCATTTTTACTTTATGTGGTGTATCAAGACGTTCAAATTTCTTCTCGAGTTCAATTCCAAGTGCCATTGAATCCTGTGTACCATAGCGGCAGAATTGTGCACCTACGCAAGTTTTAACGGTACGAAGTGTTTTTCCATATGCATAACCTGATGGCATATCAAGCTCTTCCCACATGCTTGGCAGGTCTTCCTTTTTCACTCCGAACAAGCCAATCCGCTGTCCGCCGGTTAATTTTACTAATGGCACCTCATACTTTTCAGCAACCTCAGCAATTTTTTTCAAATCAGCCGCCGTTGTCACACCACCATACATTCTAGGTACAACTGAGTATGTTCCATCCTTCTGTATATTCGCATGCATTTTCTCATTTACTAGACGTGAGTCACGGTCATCCTTGTATTCATCCATGTGAATCATGCCAAGATAGTAGTTAATAGCAGGACGACATTTCGTACATCCTTCTTCGTTATTCCATTCTAGAACGTTCATGACTTCTTTCACACTTGTTAAGCCTTTTTCTTTAATTTCAGCGATCAATTCTTCTCGGCTGATGGTTGTACAACTGCAAATGCTTGTTTTTTGCGCTGCAGCGGCATCGATTTGGTCACCAAGTGTATAAGCTAAAATATCATTCACCATCGGCTTACAGCGTCCGCAAGAACGGCCGGCATTGGTACAATGACTTACTTGATCAAGAGTGGTCAAACCCTGCGTTTTGATTGCCTCAACGATCGCGCCTTTTGTAACACCATTACATCCGCATACCAATTCATCATTTGGCATTGAGGCAATGTCGCCGCTAGCGCTCTCGGCTGAACATTGTGATTCCAAAATGGATACCCCAGTAATATCCTCTTTTTTGGTCAGCATTCGAAACAATCTTGTACTATCTTTTGTATCACCATAGAGGACAATCCCAACAATTTTGTTATTGCGGACTAATACCCTTTTATAGATACCTTCGTATTCGTTGTAGACCATAATGGATTTAGTAGTACCATCTTCAAAAATTTCACCTGCTGAGTAAAGGTCCACTCCAGCGACTTTAAGCTGAGTTCCTGTTACTGAACCTTCATATGGTACTGCTTCTTTCCCACAAATTCTTTCCGCCAAAATTTTACCTTGCTCGTATAATGGTGCAACCAAGCCGTATACAATTTCCCTATGCTCGGCACATTCACCAACAGCATAGACATTCGGTGCACTGGTTTCCATATAGTCATTGACAACAATACCGCGATTCACATAAATACCGCTGTCTTTTGCCACACCGGTATTCGACTTAATCCCGATTGCCATTACAACAAGATCCGCTCTCGCAAAAGTCCCATCCTTAAAACGAAGTCCAGCAACGCGCTCATCCCCGATGATTTCAACCGTTTCCTTTTCCATTAAAAAGTTCATACCCTGTGATTCGAGCTCAGCTTTTAGTAGGGATGATGCAATTGGATCTAGCTGACGCTCCATTAAACTCGGCATTAAGTGTACCACGTCAACCTTCATGCCAAGGTTTAGTAATCCTCTTGCCGCTTCAAGACCAAGAAGTCCGCCTCCGATTACCACTGCCTTTTTGTATTGACTCGCTTGATTGATCATCATTTCACAATCTTTTATATCACGAAACCCAGTCACGCCTAATTTGTCCGCACCTGGAATTGACAGGATAAAAGAATTGGAGCCTGTTGCTATAATTAGTTCATCATACTCTACTTCACGACCTTCGTCGGAAATTACCTTCTTTGCTTCTATATCAATCTTTGTTACTGCTTCACCAGTAAATAACTGAACATTATTTTCTTTATACCAGTCTAATGGATTAATAATAATATCTTCAAAGCTTGCATCCCCTTGAAGGATATTTGATAATTTTATGCGATTATAGTTGGGGTGTGGTTCTTGTCCAAAAATAGTAATTTCAAATTGATTTGGTGAAAGTTTAAGAATTTCCTCTATTGTTCTAACTCCCGCCATTCCGTTTCCGATCATCACTAGTTTTTTCATGTGATTCGCTCCTTTATATTGGTTTATCTATGAATTTACGTTAATTATGTTTTTCTCTATAAAAACATTGTAAATGCTGAGGAGCTGATTGATTGTGACATACTTCACAATTTAACATTAGTTTGTGAATCATTTCACATTATTGTCAAATATCAATACGAAATTTGAAGGGGGAAAAAAGTTATGGACTTTTTTTGTGGGATTATGGACTTTTTCTGTGGGGTTTTGGACTATTTTCAGTGTGTTATGGACTTTTTTTTATAGTTTTGGACTATTTTCAAGGGGTTATGGACTATTAGACATTATTTTCCATAAATCAATGAATTAAAAAGCCCAACTCATATGAATTGGGCTTTAAAAATTGGATATTAATACATTTCAGATGTAGTCTTAGCTTGCATATGAAGCAATAAGTAGTCAGGACCGCCTGCTTTGGAGTCAGTTCCAGACATGTTGAAGCCGCCGAATGGCTGATAACCAACAATCGCACCTGTACATGAACGGTTGAAATATAGGTTACCAACATGGAAGTCTTCACGAGCCTGCTCTAGGTGCTCACGATTAGTCGTGATAACGGCACCTGTTAAGCCATACTCAGTATTGTTCGCAATTTCAATAGCTTCAGTGAAATCCTTCGCTTTCGTGAAACCAACCACCGGGCCAAAGATTTCCTCCTGCATGATTCGTGCATCTGGAGCAAGGTCGGCAATGACAGTTGGTTGAATGAAGTAGCCTTTTGAATTGTCTCCTTCGCCGCCAGTCATTAGCTTACCTTCTTGCTTGCCGATTTCTACATATTCCATGATTTTCTTGAAAGCGTTATTGTCGTTAACAGGACCCATAAATGTTCTTTGCTCAGTTGGGTCACCTACTATTAATTCATTCGTTAATTCAACCACACGGTTTAATACAGTATCATAAACATCCTCAACGATAACGGCACGAGAGCATGCTGAACATTTTTGACCAGTGAAACCAAATGCTCCTGCAACGATTGATTGTGCAGCAAGCTCAAGGTCTGCTTCTGAGTCAACCACGATGGTATCCTTTCCGCCCATTTCAGCGATTAAACGCTTCATCCAAACTTGACCAGGGTTCACTTTAGAAGAACGTTCGAAAATACGAAGTCCGACATCACGGGAACCTGTGAAGCTAATGAAACGAGTATCTTTATGGTCTACTAGGTAGTCCCCCACTTCAGCACCGCTTCCTGGTACAAAGTTTAATACGCCTTTAGGAAGACCTGCTTCTTCCATCACTTCAACGAATTTCGCTGCAACAACCGGAGTGGTAGAAGCCGGTTTTAGTAGAACCGTATTTCCAGAAACAATCGCTGCGACTGTTGTACCAGCCATAATCGCTAATGGGAAGTTCCAAGGTGAAATGATAATTCCAACGCCTAGTGGAATGTAGTTATAGCGGTTAAATTCGTTTGGACGGCTATTTACTGGAACGCCATCTTTAAGTGCCAGCATTTGGCGGCCGTAATATTCAAGGAAGTCAATCGCTTCCGCAGTATCTGCATCCGCTTCTCTCCATGGTTTACCTGCTTCCTTTGTTAAAAGGGCAGAGAACTCATGCTTACGGCGGCGAATTATGGTCGCAGCTTTGAATAATACATCCGCACGTACTTCAGCTTTCACCTTTTTCCATGTTTTGAATGCTTCAACAGCTGCCTGCATTGCTTGTTCCGCATGATCCCTGCTGGCCTTGGATACGCTGCCAATTACTTCTTTGTGATTAGATGGATTATAAGATACGATTTTATCTTCAGTCGTTATTCTTTCGCCGCCGATTACAAGTGGGTAATCTTTGCCTAAGTAACTCTCAACTGTCTTTAAACCGTTTAAATATTCTTGACGGTTTTCTTCATTTGTAAAATCTGTGAATGGTTCATGCTTATAAGGTTGTACCATGTCTAAAACCTCCTATGTAGTAAAAACATTACATCCTTGTACATTCTAACATGTTTCTTTTATAGCTATCAATGGGTAGCCATAGAGGGCATATTTTGGTAAAAAAAGACCTGACCATGAAGTCAGGTTAGTAAATATGGACAAATGGTTCGGCTTCGTTTGCCTTTCGGACGATTAGTGCTTCTGGACCGTCAACACTTGTTACACTGACCGAAACGGATATATAATTTGGAAAATGCTCGAGGACAAGACCGGTTACATATTGAGTAAACCCGATGGCCTCTGATTTTCCATAGAACTGAATCGGAATCGTAATATCTAAATCAGTAAATTGATCTCCAATATAGAAGGCCCGGCCAATGACGCCGTTAAAGTTTGGAAAATATTCCTCAACATCCTGCTTAAAGTTTAAAAAAGCTGTTACATCATCGCGATGTGCCTCTTGAGCTTCGGTTGATGGAAATAAGAAATACTTTTCAGAAACAGGCTCCCAAGCATTAATAGTTGAGCTTCCCTTATCAACATTGGCATAGGTGAAAAAGGTGCCAGGGACTACAGATGATCGGCTTTGCTGTTCAAATAGAGCAATGGTAATCGGAACATCCTTCAGATTTTTCGTTGCCCGGAGACGTTTAAGGACTTCTTCGGCTATCTTTTTCCCTTCCCGTTCCATTTCGGCAAAGTCAATCTCCCTCTCAAAGTAAGGTTCACCTACTGCAGTACGAAAATAATGGACGGAATTTAGTGCCAGTCCAATAACGACACCGCCCAATTTGACAGTATCATCTTCTCCTTTGATGAGGTAATCATGTTCTAAGATGTGGGCTAAGTAGATAGGACTATTACTATTTCCTTCCTGAAAATCTGCGCCGTCTTCCATAAGCGGGTTTAAGCCAATATTTTGATCCTCCTTTAAACCTTCTTCACTTAATTGTGCCGCCGTAAATTTACGATTCAACCATAATCTAACAGTGTTCCGCTTTAATTCCTGTCCTTCACGGAATAAATAGGTTTTAGGGTCAAATTGATGCTGCGCAATCCTCATCAAACCTGTTTCAAATTCATTAATGTCATATCTAGTATTAATATTTCCAACTATTAATCCGCGTGCTTCCCCAGGCTCGAACGGTAAAATCGTCCGATAATAATTGTCGGAAATATTATATTTCGGAATAATTGCTTTCTCTTCCGCCTCTTCCTTTGTTTGCACAACATTCTCCTGCTTTTGAAAGTTTGGTGCACATCCACTGAGCAGAATGACAAGGGAAAGAGCGGGCAATGAGAGTTTTCTCACATCGATACACCTCTTATTTATTTAATTCTACCAAGAGCTTCTCCTCGTCCCAAACTTCAATTCCTAGCTCCTCGGCCTTCGTAAGCTTTGAACCAGCATCTTCACCAGCGATAACAAGGTGCGTTTTCTTGCTGACACTCCCTGAAACATTCCCTCCAAGAG
Organism: Bacillus sp. 7884-1; assembly: GCF_002272245.1. GTDB lineage: Bacteria > Bacillota > Bacilli > Bacillales > Cytobacillaceae > Neobacillus. The sequence continues at coordinate 8,685 of NZ_NPDD01000064.1, forward strand.
CTTCAATCTTCTCTTTGGCTTCATTTCTAGAGAGCTGTTCCAATTTACCTGTCAGAACGACCGTTTTTCCTGCAAAAATACTATCTGATTCTTGTGCTGAAACTGGTTTTGCTCCTTTGTATTCCATGTTTACCCCGGCCTCTGTTAATTCCTTTAGCAGAGCTTCCGCTTCTTCTTGTTCAAAAAAGGCAACGATCGAATCTGCCATTTTATCTCCAATTTCATTAATTCCAATCAAGTCTTCCTTTGTTGCAACAGCTAGTTTGTCCATCGTATCAAAGCTTTGGGCAAGTGTTTTTGCAGCTTTCGCACCAACATGGCGAATACCTAGTCCAAATAAAAGCTTTTCTAATGAATTCACTTTAGATGCTTCAATCGCTTTTAACAGATTCGTAACTGATTTTTCTCCCATTCTTTCTAAGGCTATCAGCTGATCATAGGTTAGTTTATAAATATCCGCAACATCCGAGATTAATTTTTCGGCAAAAAGCTGGCTGATTACCTTTTCACCTAGACCGTCAATGTTCATCGCATCCCGTGATACAAAATGGATAAGCCCTTCACGAATCTGCGCCGGACACTTTGGATTAATACAACGTAAAGCAACCTCACCTTCAAAACGGACAAGCTCACTTTCGCATTCTGGACAATGCGTTGGCATTTGGAAATCACGTTCATCACCAGTTCGTTGGTAAGCAAGGACATTAACCACTTCAGGAATAATATCTCCAGCTTTTTTAACAACCACCTGATCGCCAATCTTTATATCTTTTTCTCGAATTAAGTCTTCATTATGCAAGGATGCACGCTGAACCGTTGTACCAGCTACCTTAACCGGCTTTAAAATGGCAGTTGGAGTGACAACACCTGTCCGGCCAACGCTTAATTCAATATCAAAAAGAGTTGTAACGACTTCTTCAGCAGGGAATTTATAAGCAATCGCCCAACGCGGACTTTTCGCTGTTGTTCCAAGCTTGCTCTGGTGTTCATAGGAATCTACCTTAATAACAATTCCATCAATTTCATATGGCAAATTAGGGCGTTTATCAACCCAGCTTTTTACATATTCAATAACCTCGTTAATTGATGGACACTTTCGTCGCTCTTTATTTGTTTTGAAGCCAAGTTGATCTAAGTAGTCAAGTCCTTCACTATGGGATGCCGCGACCATTTCACCACCACCGCCAATTCCATATAAAAAGACATCAAGGTTACGGGTGGCAGCTATTTTCGGATCAAGCTGGCGTAAAGAACCTGCTGCTGCATTACGTGGGTTTGCTGCTAATTCTTCACCACGTTCTGCTTTTGCTTTGTTTAGCGCTTCAAAGGAGCTTTTCGGCATATAAGCTTCACCGCGGACTTCTAATGTTGCATTTTCCCGCAGACGGAGAGGAATCGATTTGATGGTCTTTAAGTTAGCCGTAATATCCTCGCCAATGGTGCCGTCTCCTCTTGTTGCTCCTTGGATAAACAAGCCATTTTCATAACGCAAGGAAACAGCAAGACCATCAATCTTTAATTCACAAACATAAGTGAAATCGTCACCCACTGCCTGGCGAATACGGCGGTCAAAATCTTTTAAATCCTGCTCGTTGAAAGCATTGCCTAAGCTTAGCATAGGTGAGCGGTGCTCTACTTTTTCAAATAAATCTAGTACCTTACCGCCAACCCGAACAGATGGTGAGTCTGATGTTTTTAATTCCGGAAAGCTTGCCTCAATCTCTAGCAATTCCTGCATTAAACGATCATACTCTGCATCAGGCACAGTAGGTTTATCCACTACATAGTATTCATAGCCATATTGATTTAATAGGCTTCTTAGTTCATTGACTTTCAATTCCGCTGTTTGAAGGTCCATATATCCAGCCCTTTCATTGTAAAATAATACGAGAATAGCCCCATAGCAGGGGCAATTCTTTTTATTTGACCGTGTTGATTTGCGCTCCAGGCACTTCGCGCACCTTA
>NZ_NPDD01000065.1 GCF_002272245.1 Bacillus sp. 7884-1
AATCCGCCAACGCACGAAGAAAATGCGATAGCATTTTCGAGGAGTCTCGTGCCTTACGCTCCAATCAACAATGAGCTATATATCTATACTTTTTTTGTAATGGGAGCAAATTTTGCAAGCAGGCGTTTGATCCCGGTTGGGCTTGGGAAGGCAATGTCCAGCTCTGTTCCTTCGCCTTCTCCTTTAACACTTACTACTGTTCCAATGCCCCATTTACCATGTTCAGCTTTATCGCCGACCCTCCAGCCGACGGTATCCCCGCCAGTAGAAGCAGCTAAAGGTCTCATGACTGGTTTTCTAGTTACCGGTGTTCCGAAGGAGGTTCCTGTCGCTCCAGATGGGTTTCTTCCAAAAGAAGTTCCTGTCGTTCCAGAAGTGCTTCTTCCAAAAGAAGTCCCTCTAGATCCGAAAGGAGTATTCACCCGTTTCTCCTCTTTTTCCACACCTTCTAAAAGGTCTTCCGGTATTTCACTGATAAACCGGGATGCAGGATTCATGCTAGTACGCCCATACAACGTTCTCATCTGAGCATTTGTGATGAAAAGAGTTTGCTCCGCCCGAGTAATGCCTACGTATGCCAAGCGTCGCTCTTCTTCCATTTCTGCTTCTTCCATTAATGAACGACTGTGAGGGAAAACTCCTTCTTCCAATCCAATTAAAAAGACGACTGGAAATTCTAGCCCTTTTGCAGAATGCAAGGTCATAAGAGTAATGGAATCTGTTTTTTCACCGTCATCATCTAACGAATCAATATCGGCGACTAGTGCTAAATCCGTTAAGAAAGCAACTAAGCTCTTATCTTCACTCGCATCTTCAAAGTTCTTCGTAACAGATAATAATTCATCTAAGTTCTCGAGTCTGCTTTGGGCTTCGATTGATTTCTCTGCCTTTAGCATTTCACGGTAACCGGACTTCTCTAAAATATCCTCTACCAGTTCCGTTACAGATAAAAACTCTTGCATTTGAGTATAGTTTTTAATTAAATCTCTAAACTCTCTAGCGCCCTTAGTAATCTTTGGACTTAATCCTAGTAACTCAACAGAGTCGAGCGCCTGAAAAATAGAAATATCATGCATGGCAGCAAAGTCAGCCATTTTATCTACTGAGCTAGACCCAATACCGCGTTTTGGCACGTTAATAATACGCTGTAAGCTGATGTCATCATCAGGATTAGAAATAAGCCTCAAATAAGCAAGCATGTCCTTGATTTCTTTTCTGTCATAGAACTTCGTTCCGCCGACAATGCTATATTCAATATTTGACTTTAACAGCACTTCCTCCATTACACGGGATTGAGCGTTAGTCCTGTAAAGGATGGCGACGTCTGAATTCTTGTACTTGCCGCCCTTTGTTAATTCTTTGATTTTCCCTGCAACAAACTGCGCTTCACCTTGTTCACTATCTGCACGATAGTAAACCAGTTTGTTTCCCTCTGGGTTTTCTGTCCAAAGGTTCTTCGCTTTACGGGTTGCATTATTTTCGATGACTTTATTTGCAGCTAATAGAATTCTCTTTGTGGAACGATAGTTTTGCTCTAAAAGAATTACCGCAGCATTCGGATAATCCTTCTCAAACGAGAGGATATTGGCAATATCTGCACCCCTCCAGCGGTAAATCGACTGATCAGAATCCCCGACAACGCATAGATTCTTAAAACGGTTTGCGAGAAATTTGACCAGCATATACTGTGCTCGGTTTGTATCCTGATACTCATCCACATGAATGTATTGAAATTTCCGTTGATAATATTCAAGTACTTCAGGTACACGCTGAAATAGCTGAATCGTCATCATAATCAAGTCATCAAAATCGAGAGCTTGATTTTTCCGTAACCGTTTCTGATATTCTGTGAAAACATCGCTGACCGTTTGTTCAAAATAACCCCCAGCAGTTTTTGCATACTCTTCCGGACCAATCAATTCATTTTTCGCTGAGCTGATAGCCCCTAAAATTGCCCGCGGGTCATTTTTTTTCGGATCAAGGTTTTTATCCTTAAGAATTCCTTTAACCACTGATTGTTGATCACCAGTATCTAAGATCGTAAAGTTCCGGCTAAAGCCCATTCGGTCAATGTCCCTGCGCAGTATTCTTACACACATAGAGTGGAAAGTAGATATCCAAATTTCTTCGGCTGCGCCACCCATCATTTTCCTGATACGCTCTCTCATTTCGCGAGCTGCTTTATTTGTAAAGGTAATCGCTAGAATGTTATAAGGATTTACACGTTTCTCAACGATTAAATAGGCTATACGGTGTGTTAGTACTCTCGTTTTTCCACTTCCTGCACCTGCCATTAGTAAAAGCGGACCGTCCGTTGCTTTTACTGCACTTTGTTGTTCTGGATTTAACCCATTTAAAAGCTTTTCTGATAAGTATTGCAATTCCTTCACCACCATACCAAACATTTGTTCTTATTTTAACTCTTTATACCCAATTAAGCAAATTTTCACCGTACACTTTTTACTGTTGCTAACGCTTGTTCAAAATGATCATAAATGGCGTTCCCAACCACAATAACATCTCCATGCTTAGCCATTTCAACAGCTTGTTCAACGGATGAAATTCCCCCGCCATAAAATAGCACTGTCTTCTCAAGTACCTTTTTAACTTCCGAAACTAATTGAGGGTCACCATATTTACCGCTATATTCAAGATAAAAGATTGGCAAATGAAACATTTTCTCCGCCATCATGGCATACGCCTTTACTTCTTCGGTTGTGGCTTCCGTAATGGCTGACGTCAGTTTAGCTGCCTTGCATTCTTCATTCAATATGCAGTAGCCTTCCATGACGATCTCTTCCCAATCCATAATTTCACCAAATTCTTTTACTGCCTTATGGTGAAGTCCGATTATCCACTTAGGATCATTGCTATTTAAAATTGTCGGAATAAAATAAAGGTCAAAGCCAGGGGTAACGATATCAATACTTGAAACTTCGAGGACACAAGGAACAGTATAGCGGCGAATTCGAGCCATAAGATCAAGAACCTTTTCCAGGGTTACCCCATCACTTCCTCCAACAATAACTGCGTCTGTTCCGGATTCGCATATTTTCTCTAGCTTATCATCCGATATCTCTTTATTTGGATCGAGTTTAAACACATGGCGCCACTCGCGAAAATCATACATCCCAAGATCCTCCCATTCATCTTACATTACACCATTATAGCATTAGCACAAACGATAAAAAAAGAAAACACTAATTTCATCAATAGAAAATCTAACCAAAATAAAAAGCTCCAGTCTCTATGGGCTGGGACTGGATTAAAAAGAAAAACCGAAGAACTATGTCTTCGGCTTCGTTTATTTTTCTTCAGTTGTTTCTTCTGTTTTAATTCGCCCTAATACCATTTCATAGGTATCATTCCCAAAATTCAAGCAGCGTTTTACTCGTGAGATTGTTGCCGTGCTTGCACCAGTTTCTGTCTCAATTTTATGATAGGTGTTTCCCTCACGAAGCATTCTCGCAACATCTAAACGTTGTGCTAATGATTGAATTTCATTAATAGTGCATAAGTCATCAAAAAAGGCATAGCACTCTTCAAGATCCTTCAAGGAAAGAACAGCTTGGAATAACTGATCAAGCTCTTTTCCGCGCAATTTATTTATTTGCATATGTTTTACCCCTTATTTCATTAAAGTATTATTTTGCATTAATCGAAACACTTGATTGCAGGCCAGGATTCGTTGGAACCACGCTGACCCACGTTTTCCCTTGAACAAACGGAACAACTTCACCATTTCTCACAGGAACGATTAGACCGTTATCATTTTTCCATTCCACTTCCATTAACTTACCCTTTTGCAGCAAGTAACCTGATCCACCTGATTCTAAATCAATTTCTTTACGGCCAACATTATCAATCACTTGATGAGTAGTCTCAATAATGAAAAGATTATCGACTAAAAGCGGTTCTTTCGTCTCATAATCAACGGTTTGTTCTCCGTTAGTGTAGCGCTTGTATTTTTCAACTGCTGGATCGTATTCGTATACTGAATCGAATATACCACTAGGTGAATACGAAATCATTACCGACGCCGCTTTATCCCCTGTTACCGATGTGCCCTCATCCTCTGACAAAAATTTAAATTCAGGTGGAGTCTGATCCATTGAATATTTCTTTTCCTTTGCACCTTTTAAAACATTTTCAAACGTAATATAGGAATTATGGGGTGCGACCCTGAAGCTGGCCCTTTTAAACAAAGTACCATCATAAACCATACCATTAAGATTATCGACATATTCGTTTTCGAGCATTTTTTTGGCCTCTTCACTATAGCCATGGGCTATAAATAAAGCATTAAGACCCTTTGCCAAATCAATGTAATAGTCCCTTGCACTTCGAACTGGTCCAATATTTTTTGGTTTTTCACTTTGGAAAACAGCAAGAAAGCGAGTAACATCACCTTCGGCAAGTATTTCATAAACAATATCGGCTTCGTTTAAGCCGGACTGTGGTCTCGCTTCTGGATGATTATTAATCATAACTGCGACTGCTCTGCCATCGGTCTTAGTCTCTGAACCCACACCAGTTAATGGATAGTGATAAGGTAAATCCTTTTCTACCTCTTCTTGTACTACATCCTCAACTTCTTTTACCGGCTCCTTAGGTCCATTCACCTTTTCTTTATCGCTGCACCCAGAGAGCAGTAAAAGAGCTGCTGTTGCTGCAACAGCCCATTTCTTCATTTTTCAAAAACACTCCTATCTCTTTTCTAAAAGAATTCTGACGATAATATCCAAATAATTACTTTAATATTTTAACGCATTATCGACGGAAAGAGTACAGTTTTGTTCATAACATCATACATTCCCTGTTGGGTAATTCGAATATAAGGCAAATGAGTAGCCGAAAAGAATAACAAGCTGTAAACCGGATCTGAGAAGGAATATCCGCGCTCTCTTAATTCCACAAGCAATTTCTTTTCTTCGTTTATTAATTCCTTAATCGGGAGGTTTGACATAATTCCATTAAGCCTTAAAGGTACTTCACATACAACCTGCTCTTCCTCAACCATGACAATACCACCGCCTAATTCCTTCATTCGATCGAAGGCAGCAAGCATATCACGTTTATTTTTTCCAATTAAGATTATGTCTCCTGTATTAGAAAATGAACTAGCGAGTGCTGATAGATTGGTTGCAAATCCCTTTAGCAACGTATTAATCCTCCACTTGCCATTCCGATCTAGCAGCGTGAAGAAACATTCATCATGGTCGGTTGATAACTCATCCCCTGAGGCATCAATCGCAATGGAATATGGTTTGGTAATAACCGAATTCTCCATCTTAATCCCAAACGGCATGGAAAATTGTAAATCGTCAACGCTTAATTCCCAGTCCAGTTCCATTGGCTTAAGGCCATACTCATCCCAATTAATGGAATGATACGCGTCCATCACTTGTCCGTCACGTTTTACCCATTTTCCTTTTGCAAGGACAGAATGAGGTGTGGGATTTTCAATACTTGATAAGAAGTTGATATTCGCTACACGGCCAGTTGCAATATTGCCATGCAGATGGTCAATATTGTAATAACGAGCAATATTTACTGTGGCCATATTATAGGCATCAATTACCGGTACACCTTTTTCAATGGCAATTCGGATCATCTGATCGTTGATTCCTTGCTCATAAAAAGTGGATGTTGAACCATCTGTGTTAAGCATTAACCGATCATAGGCTTCTATTCCTAATCGTTTCATATCATCGAGTAAATCTGGCAGATCAGGACGAATGGAGGAATATCTCAATGAAACCATATACCCCTGCATTAAGCGGTTATATACTTCTTCACCAGTCATTGCCTCATGGTCACTATCTGCTCCTAACAACATCAATTTAGCTAATGTTTTCTCCGATGCCCCCGGAAAATGCCCTTCAATCTTTTTATGCAGCCTTTTTGTCTCTTGCATCCAATGCAGCATCATATCATCGCCGTCTAACAATTTAGGCCAGCCAGTCAGCTCGCCGCCTTGGAGAACTGCGTCATGCTCTAACCAAGACTTAATATTGCTATGGGAAAACACATCTTCTTCATTTAAAATTTCAGTTTGCGGATCAAACCGGCACCACCAAAACATGGTTGTTGGGATGGAACGTAAGTCCTTCAGTAAAGAAAACGCTTCCTTTTTCTTTAAATTCATAATCAAGGACATGTTGTCATTAATGATGGTTGTTGTTCCGAACTGGGATGCATAGGCCGCCAGAGTATGGGGATTATATAATTGAAAAGGATGGGCATGTGGCTCAATATATCCTGGAACAAGTATTTCATTTGTACAGTCAATGATTTCACAGTTTTCCAAATTTGCCGGCAAATTCTCGCCGACATATACAATCCGATCTTCATATATCCAAATATTCGCGCGCATCCACTGGCGAAATGTTTGATTTAAATACAAGGCATTTTTTAACAAAGTGGTTGGTGAAGTTTTCCCATCTAAAACGGATACATGCATGCGTAAATGTTTATTTTTCCATCGATAACGTTGTTCCAGCATACGATACCCCTCCCTTTCTTAGAAGCTATCTATCTATTTAGAAAAGCATATGCGCCTTGTTCAGGGGCGACAAGCAAAAGACAAGCGCTGACAGAAGGCGTGCCTTTTGCCTTCCGAAGCGATTGAATTTTGACCTCGAGCCCCTAGGCGCAGAAGCCAGACAATATAAAACCTTATTTATCAATAAAGAAAGCCCTTACAAAATGGTTTATTTTTATACTAACATATTTTACTGTTTAACGCATTAAAGAATTGGATATTCACTGTAAATATTTTGTGAAGGAGTGAACATAATGAACATTACTAAAAATATTGGGATTTTGAACGCATTAATAAGGATTACGATTGGGCTTACCGTTCTTTCTTGGAGTACCGCCAAAATGGTGAAGTTTCCATGGAGAGACTCCTATTTATTGATTGCTATTTGCGGAGCAATGAAGGTTGCTGAGGGAATTGTTCGTTTTTGCCCGGTAACTGCACTATTCGAAAGATATCAGGAAATGGAGCAGCAAACACCACTTGCCCTTGGAGACGGCTCAGAAAACATTGATGGTGATGAGGTTTTGCCATACAATCCATCTTAATTTCGCAAAAAAGATTAGCTTGAATGCTATTCGTACCCTTCTCCTCGTATTTTTGAGGTTTGCGGTAACGAATAGTCACTATTCGTGCCCCTCTCCCTGTATTTTTGGGGTTTGCGGTAATAAATAGTCACTATTCGTGCCCCTCTCCTCGTATTTTTAGGGTTTGCGGTAACGAATAGCACCAAAAAAACTACACACAAAAAAAAGGCTGACCGGAGATGGTCAGCCCTTGAAAGAAAGGTATCTGTTATGTTTTGTGAATATTAATTAGATATGTCATCAGCTTAATCGGCGTATTGTTGTATACGTATTTATCCGACGCTCTAACAAAAGACGCGCCCGATAGCCTTCGAACCGATATCCTTACGATAGAAAACACCATCACATGACAATTTCTCAAGCTCGCGGTAGACAGTATCTTGTGCATCCTTTAAACTCACAGCTTTTGCTCCTATTAAGAGAACCCTGCCTCCATCAGTAACAAATTCACCTAGCTCGTTTTTATTGGTTCCTGCATGAAAGGTATATACTTCCTTTGAAAAGTCCGCTATTCCTTTAAGAACTGCACCTTTTTCATATTGCTCTGGATACCCTTTTGCTGCAACCACAACTCCAACCATTGATTGTTCATCCCACACAAGCTCAGGGCTATCACCGTCTAAAACCTCTAAGATGGTCTGAACCAAATCGGACTTTAATCTTGGTAAAATCACCTGTGTTTCCGGATCTCCAAAGCGGGCATTAAACTCAATAACCCTTGGACCATTTTCACTTGCAATTAAACCTGCATATAAAATTCCACAAAAGCTTCTTCCCTCTTGAACCATAGCCTTCGCAGCAGGCTTAAGAATAGTTTCAATAGCCGTATCAACAGTCCCCTTTGCAATATGAGGAACAGGAGAGTATGCACCCATTCCGCCTGTATTTGGACCGTTATCACCATCAAAGGCACGTTTATGATCTTGAGCGATTTCTAGTGGTATCACCACTTCTCCATTCACAAATGCCATAAGTGAAAATTCCTCACCGCTTAAAAACTCTTCAATTACCACTCGGGCTGAAGCTTCACCAAATTTTTGACCAACGAGCATTTCTTCGGTACTTTGTAAGGCTTCTTCCAGGGTTAAGGCAACGGTAACGCCTTTTCCAGCCGCTAAACCATCTGCCTTAATGACGATAGGAGCACCTTTTTCTTCAATATATTGCTTTGCTTCCTCATAATTAGTGAATACAGCATAGTCAGCAGTAGGAATCTCATACTTTCTCATGATTTCCTTTGCGAACGATTTACTTCCTTCAATTTCAGCTGCCAATCTGCGTGGTCCAAATACGGCTAGACCTTCAGCTTCAAATTTATCAGCTAACCCTTCAAGTAAAGGAACTTCCGGACCGATTATCGTTAAACCAATTCCCTGTTCCTTTGCGAATTGTATAAGTTGTTCATGATTATTTTCTTCAATCAGAACACGTTCAGCAACATCTTCCATTCCATAATTACCCGGAGCTGCATATACTTTTTCAACCAGCGAGCTTTCACTTACCTTTCGGCACAGAGCATGTTCTCTTCCGCCTCGGCCAATGATTAGAACCTTCACACATCTCACCCCATTTTAGTGTTTAAAATGTCTAACTCCAGTAAACACCATAGCAATTCCATATTCATCCGCTTTTTTGATAGAATCCTCATCGCGAATGGAACCGCCTGGTTGAATGATTGCTGTAATTCCTGCTTTCGCTGCAGCTTCTACCGTATCATCCATTGGGAAGAAGGCGTCAGAGGCGAGTGCCGCTCCTGCTGCTTTTTCACCTGCTTGTTTTAAAGCAATTTCAGCAGCTCCAACCCTATTCATTTGTCCTGCACCAATTCCAATTGTCATGTCTTCTTTCGTTACGACAATGGCATTCGATTTCACATGCTTGACTACTTTCCAGCCCAGCTTTAATGCTTTCCATTCCTGCTCCGTTGGCTGTCTTTTCGTAGCTACTTTAATCGTTGCATTTTCTAACGTAAACGTGTCCTGCTCTTGTGCAAGCAGCCCGCCTTCAATGGTAGTCAGCTTCATTTCTGGTTTCTTGGCAAAAGTAAATGGAACCGTTAATAAACGCAGGTTCTTTTTGGCTTTTAAGATCGATAATGCTTCCTCCGTGAAGGAAGGCGCAATAATGATTTCTAAGAAAATCCCATAGAGCTTGCCAGCTGTCTCTGCATCTACTTCGCTGTTAAAGGCAATGATTCCGCCAAAAATAGAAACAGGATCTGCAGCAAACGCCTTTTCAAAAGCAGTAAAACTATTGGTACCCGTACCGATACCACAAGGATTCATATGTTTCACGGCAACAGCTGCAGGTTCGGAGAATTCTTTTACAATCTGCAAAGCTGCGTCTGCATCGTTTATATTATTATAAGAAAGCTCTTTTCCATGAAGCTGTTCTGCATTTGCAATAGAGAACGTGGAGCCAAGTGGTTTTTTATAAAAAGCAGCTTTTTGATGTGGATTTTCCCCGTAACGGAGCGACTGCTTCAGCTCATATGTAACGGTTAATTTTTCAGGTGTTTCTTCCTGTGCAAGCTCTGTCATATATTCAGCAATTAGGGCATCGTATGCTGCTGTATGGCGGAAAACCTTTGCCGCAAGCTTTCTACGTGTTTCAAGTGTTGTTTTACCGTCTGCTTTTAATTCCTCAATTACCTGTTTATAGTCAACTGGATCAACAACCACTGTTACATATTGATGATTTTTAGCTGAAGCACGTAACATCGTTGGACCGCCGATATCTATATTTTCAATTGCATCCTCAGTCGTTACATCTGGCTTTGCAATCGTTTGTTGAAAAGGATAAAGATTCACGCAAACAATTTGAATAGGATCAATGCTATGTTCTTCAAGCTGCTTTTGGTGCTGTTCATCATCATGCTTTGCAAGTAAGCCGCCATGAATAAAAGGATTTAACGTTTTTACACGACCTTCTAATATTTCTGGAAAGCCGGTTACTTCGCTTACTCCAAGGACAGGAATACCTTGTTCTTGAAGTGCTTTTTTTGTTCCGCCCGTTGAAATAATTTCAAAACCTAAGCTGACTAATTCTTTAGCAAAATCAGAAATACCATTTTTATCAGAAACACTAATAAGTGCGCGCTTTTTTGTCACTTTTAACTTCCCCTCTCGTTAACAGCATTTGCAGGATGGATGGATAAAGCTTATGCTCGATATTTTGTATTTTCTGCTGCAGGCTTTCTCTTGTTTCCTTTTCACTCAGTTGGACTCGTTCTTGGACAATAACAGGACCGGTATCCATTCCTTCATCAACAAAGTGAATGGTAACTCCACTCCATTTCGCTTTTGCCGCCAGCGCCTGACCAATCGCGTCTTTACCAGGAAAGTCAGGAAGAAGCGAAGGATGGATATTAACAATTCGGCCAGAAAATGATCCGAGTAAGGTTGGACCTATTAGCCTCATATAACCCGCGAGTACAATAAATTCTACACCAGAGCTTGTTAATTTCTCCAAAATAACCTCTTCATAGGCTTCTTTGGAGCTATATTCTTTTGGATTAAATGCAAATGCAGGGATATGTGCAGCATTGGCACGCTTGATAGCAAATGCTTCAGGCTTGTCACAAACGAGCAGTGCTATGTCAACTTCAAGTTCTCCAGCTTTCACTACATCAATGATCGCTTGAAAATTGCTGCCACTTCCTGAAGCAAAAATAGCTATTTTTTTCATTGGCGACCACCTAGGATAATTCCTTCTTGCTCTGTTACCACACCAATTTCATAAGCAGTTTCCCCGCATTGCTTCAAATGATCAATTAAATCTGCGGCGATATTCTTATCAACGGCCATTACCATTCCGATACCCATATTAAAAATGTTATACATTTCCTGCTGATTGATTTGTCCAACCGTTGTGATGAGATTAAAAATCGGCGGGATCTCCCAGCTTTTTTCGTAAATGGCTGCCCCAAGTCCATTAGGGAGCATCCGAGGGATATTCTCAATAAAACCGCCTCCGGTTATATGGGCCATTCCTTTTACTTCAAATTTCTTTAAAGCTGACAGAACCGGTTTTACATAAATTTTTGTAGGCTTTAGTAACTCTTCTCCCAAGCTGCTTCCGAGTTCGTCAACATATTCCGTTAATGACCAGTTATTGAAAACCTTGCGAACAAGTGAATAGCCATTGCTGTGAATTCCACTCGAAGCTAATCCGATCAGCACATCGCCTGACTTGATATTTTCCCCCGTAATCAATTGGGATTTCTCACAGGCACCAACCGTAAAGCCAGCAAGATCATACTCATTTTCACTATATAATCCAGGCATTTCAGCTGTTTCTCCACCGATAAGTGCACATCCAGCCTGTTCACAGCCATCTGCAATGCCCTTTACAATTGCCTCGATTTTTTCAGGTTCAGCCTTCCCGCATGCAATGTAATCTAAAAAGAACAAAGGCTCTGCCCCTTGGACGACAATATCATTAACACACATCGCAACGGCATCAATACCAATCGAATCATGTTTATCCATCCAAAAAGCTATCATAAGCTTAGTGCCCACTCCGTCTGTTCCTGAGACAAGAACAGGCTCTTTTAGGTTAAGCGAGGATAGGTCAAACATTCCGCCGAATCCACCTAACCCGCCTAACACACCAGTTCGGGCTGTTTTTTGTACATGCTTTTTCATTCTCTCAACAGCCTCGTAACCTGCTTCGATGTTTACCCCTGCTTCTCTATAAGCGTTCGCCATGATGGTCCCCCCTATTTTTGATAATAATATTGGAGTGTGTCTGGATAAATTTCAGTTGGATAGTTTCCAGTAAAGCAGCCGAGACAAAATCCTTCTGTTCCTTCCGTTTTGACAATTGCTCCTACCATCCCCTCTGTACTTAGGAACGTTAGGGAATCAGCACCAATCAGCTCTCTAATCTCTTCGACTGATTTATCTGAGGCTATTAATTCTTCCTTCGATGATGTATCAATCCCGTAGAAACAAGGGTTTTTAATCGGCGGAGAACTGATAACAACGTGAACCTCTGTTGCTCCTGCTTCTTTTAGCAGGTTTACAATTCGTCTGCTCGTTGTCCCGCGAACGATTGAGTCATCGACCATTACGACACGTTTTCCTTCAACAACACCACGAACAGCAGATAATTTCATCTTTACTCCCTGCTCCCGTAACGATTGGGTTGGCTGAATAAAGGTCCTGCCTACATATTTGTTTTTAATTAATCCCATTTCATAGGGAATACCCGCAGCTTCCGCATATCCAATGGCTGCAGAGATACTAGAATCCGGAACTCCTGTTACTACATCAGCTTCAATTGGTGCCTCTACTGCCAATCTTTTCCCCATGTTTTTACGGGCTGTATGAACATTGATTCCTTGGATATTGCTATCAGGTCTTGAAAAATAAACATATTCCATCGTACAAATCGACTTCTGAGAGTTAAATGCGAATTGCTCAGAGGTAATTCCCTCTTCATTGATAATTAATAATTCTCCAGGTCTGATATCGCGGATAAATTCAGCTCCAACAACATCAAAGGCACAGGTTTCCGAAGCAACCACATACGCATCTCCCAGACAGCCAAGCGAAAGTGGTCTTAATCCATGAGGATCGAGAGCAACCATTAACTCCTTCTCTGTCAGGATTAAATAAGCATAGGCTCCTTTTAACATCGAAAGGGCATTTTTCACCTGATCCTTTAACTGTGAAAAACCGCTTCTTCTAATTAAATGAGCTAGTACTTCTGTGTCAGAGCTCGTTTGAAAAATGCTGCCCTGTGTTTCGAGCTGATGTTTTAAGGAATTAGCATTTACTAAATTCCCATTATGAGCAAGAGCAAGACTTCCAGTTTGGGAATGGAACAGCAAGGGCTGGACGTTCTCATAGCCGCCGCCCCCAGCTGTCGCATAACGAACATGCCCAATCGCAGAGGTGCCCTTTAGTTCTTCCATCACTTTCGCTGTGAAAATCTCTGAAACTAGGCCTTCACCCTTCACAACTCTAAGCTTCTCTCCGTTGGATACAACAATTCCTGTACCCTCTTGACCGCGGTGCTGCAGGCTATGAAGTCCGTAATAGGTAAGCTGTGCAGAATCTGGATGTCCAAAGACACCAAACACTCCGCACTCTTCATTTAATCCCTTGATTTCAGCAAGCATGGGATAGCTCCTTTCCAGGCATCCTTCAATTGGTTTACAGAAGCTTCTAGAACGGTATTATTATCAGCATTAACTTTTAATGTCGCCGTATTATTTACTTCACCAATCAGGTTAGCAGTTACTAAACCTTCAAACTCTGCTTGGTTTTCTTTTTTCACAGTTAAAAGGAAACGAGATTGTGTTTCACTAAATAAAGCAGAAACCTGATTTCCTGTGATGTTGATTTCCGCACCAAGTTGTTCATTCGTAAACAAGCTCTCTGATACAGCTACTCCTAAACCACCTTCTGATAGGTCATGAGCAGATTGAACAACACCTGCACGGATGGCAGCTAAAACTTGGTTCTGACTTTCTTTTTCAACATCAATATTTAATTCCGGAGCTTTTCCAAAAATCTTTCCATAAACCAGCTTTTGAAGTTCACTTCCGCCGAACTCATCCTTTGTCTCTCCAACTAAGTAGATAAGATCGCCGTTATTTTTAAAATTCTGTGTCGTAATATGGTCAAGGTCTGTTACTAATCCAACCATTCCGATGACCGGTGTTGGATAAATAGCCGTTCCGCTTGTTTCGTTATACAAGGAAACGTTCCCGCCAATGACTGGAGTTTCAAGTACGCGGCAAGCTTCACTAATTCCATCTGCTGCTTTTTCAATCTGCCAGAATACTTCTGGTTTTTCCGGATTTCCGAAATTGAGGTTATCGGTAATCGCTAATGGTTCCGCACCTGAGCAGACAATATTTCGAGCTGCTTCTGCTACGGCAATTTTCCCGCCAACTTCAGGGTCTAAATAGACATAGCGTGAATTACAATCCGTTGTCATCGCTAATGCCTTACGTGTACCGCGAATCCTTACAACCGCTGCATCTGAACCTGGTGACACAACTGTATTTGTGCGCACCATATAGTCATACTGCTGATAAACCGATTCCTTGCTCGCAATCGTTGGCTGGCTTAATAGCTTTAAAAGCGTCTCTTTTAGATCGGCAACCTGAGGGATATCGTTTTCCATAGCTTGGAATTCCTCAAAATACGCAGGTACTTTAGATGGTTTATGATAAACAGGAGCGTCTTCGGCTAAGGCGTCAACTGGAACATCCGCAACCACTTCTCCGTTATGAATCAGTCTTAGTTTTTTATCATCCGTTACGGTACCAATGGCTACTGCTTCTAAATCATATTTAGAGAAAAGCTCGTTGATTTCTTTCTCTCTGCCTTTTTTAATGACAATCAGCATCCGTTCTTGGGATTCTGAAAGCATCATTTCATAAGCTGTCATGCCTGTTTCGCGCTGTGGAACAAGGTCTAAATTCATTTCAATTCCCATTCCTGCTTTACTTGCCATTTCCGCTGATGAACTCGTTAACCCTGCTGCACCCATATCCTGAATACCAACAAGGGCATCCGAGTGGATAAGCTCAAGACAGGCTTCTAGTAAAAGCTTTTCCATGAACGGGTCACCAACTTGAACAGCTGGACGTTTTTCGTCCGATTGCTCTGTTAATTCTTCGGAAGCGAAGGTTGCCCCATGAATACCGTCGCGGCCTGTTTTTGCCCCAACATACATCACCGTATTGCCAACACCTTGTGCGAGACCCTTTTTAATGTCTTTATGATCAATTAAGCCGACACACATCGCATTAACTAAAGGATTGCCTTCATAACAAGATTCAAATTGAATTTCTCCACCGACAGTCGGAATTCCGATACAGTTTCCGTAGCCTGCAATTCCTGCTACAACTTCTTTGAATAAGTAGCGTACCCTTGCAGATTCATCAAGTTCTCCGAAGCGAAGTGAGTTTAATAGAGCAATAGGACGTGCACCCATTGAAAAAATATCACGGATAATTCCGCCGACTCCTGTTGCGGCACCTTGGTATGGTTCAATCGCTGATGGATGGTTGTGGCTTTCAATTTTAAAAACAACCGCTTGATTGTCACCGATATCAACGATTCCTGCACCTTCACCTGGTCCTTGAAGGACTCTTTCACCTGTGACAGGGAACTTTCTTAGGACAGGCTTTGAATTTTTATAGCTGCAATGCTCCGACCACATAACCGAGAAAAGGCCAGTTTCGGTGTAATTCGGTGTCCGGCCTAGAATATTTTCAACAAGCGTAAATTCTTCATCGGATAAGCCCATTTGCTGATAAAGTTTTTCTGTCTTTACTTGATCTGGTCTTGGTTCATGCTTTAACAACATTTGCTTCCCTCCAGCTTCTTACAATCGAATGAAATAATTTCAAGCCATCTGCTCCACCTAATAACTCATCCACGGCTCTTTCCGGGTGTGGCATCATCCCGAGGACATTACCCTTTTCATTGATAATTCCTGCGATATCTTCTAAACTTCCGTTCGGGTTATCTTGATAAGTAAAAACGATTTGGTTATTCGCTTTTAGCTTAGCGAGTGTTTCTTCATCACAATAGTAGTTTCCTTCGCCATGCGCGACAGGGATTGAAATGGTTTCTCCTTGCGTGTAGGCGGTAGAAAACATCGACTGATTGTTCACTACCTTTAATTCAACGGGTTTGCAGATAAACGATAGACTTTCATTTCGTCTCATTGCCCCAGGCAGTAATCCTGCTTCCAATAAAATCTGAAATCCGTTGCAGACACCAAGAATGGGTTTACCAGCTTCGCCTGCTTTTACCACTGCCTTCATGACCTTACTAAAACGTGCAATGGCCCCTGTGCGTAAATAATCACCATATGAAAATCCACCTGGAAGTAGGATTCCATCAAACTCATCTAAGCTCTCTGTGTCATGCCATACATATTCAACCTGCTCACCAAGTTCATCCTTAATCGCATGGTACATATCGATGTCACAGTTAGACCCTGGAAAAACGATGACTGCAAACTTCACTGAGGAACACACTCCTCTACTTCATAACGGTAGTCTTCAATAACAGGGTTTGCGAGTAGCTTGCTGCAAACCTCATTAATGACTTCATCAAGATTACGTTCTGATTTCTCAATCGTAAGTTCCATATATTTACCGATTCGAACATCGGATACTTCCGGATAATTTAATGAATGGAGTGAATGAGTTACAGCCTTACCTTGTGGATCTAATACACTTTCTCTTAACGTGACATACACCTTTACTTTATACATTTTGCTTTCCCCCTAATCTATTAAAAACAGTTTCATAGGCTTCTGTTAAACTACCTAAATCGCGACGGAATACATCCTTATCGAGCTTTTCATTTGTCTTTTTGTCCCACAATCTGCAGGTATCTGGTGAAATCTCATCTGCTAATAGGATTTGGCCATCATGGTCCTTACCAAACTCTAATTTGAAATCAATGAGGTTAATGCCTAGCTCTGTAAAAAAGCTTGATAAAACTGTATTAATTTTTAGCGCTTTTTCTTTTAGGATGGTTAGTTCCTCTTTTGTTGCTATGTTCAATTCGTAGATATGGTCAGTGGTTAGTAATGGGTCGCCAAGATCATCATTTTTTAAATAAAATTCAACAAGCGGCTTTGTTAATTCCTTACCTTCTTCGATTCCTAATCGCTTTGAAAGACTTCCAGCAGCAATATTTCGAACGACAACTTCAAGCGGGATAATGGTTACCCTCTTCACCAGCTGTTCCGTTTCAGATATACGCTTAATAAAATGTGAAGGAATTCCGTTTTCTTTAAGCTTTAAAAATAGCAAACTAGTAATTTCATTATTCAAACGGCCTTTACCCGTGATATCTGCCTTCTTTTGCCCGTTGAAAGCTGTTGCCGAATCCTTATATTCAATCAAAACAGTCTGCTCATCGTCGGTTCTAAAAATTCGTTTCGCTTTTCCTTCATAGAGAAGTTCTCTCATTAAGAATCACTCCTATTTGCAATATTGGGAATCTTTTGGATAACTAAGGGGCGCAAGAGCACCCCTATATTTATTTTTTACCCGTTCAAGCCTAATCGATCAAAAATCGTATCAACGTGCTGCAGGTGGTAGTTGTAATCGAAGCAATCGGCAATTTCCTCTGGAGAAAGCAAATTCGTTATTTTCTCTTCGCCTTCAATTAAAGTACGGAATGGCACTTGATTTTCCCATGACTCCGCTGTTTTTGGCTGCACGGTATCATACGCCTCTTCACGTGATAAACCTTTGTCAATCAACGCTAAGAGGACTCGTTGTGAATAAATCAAGCCAAGCGTCCGGTCCATGTTGCGAAGCATATTTTCTGGATATACGGTTAGGTTTTTAATGATGTTGCCAAAACGATTTAACATGTAGTTCAAGGCAATCGTTGCATCTGGTAAAATGATCCGCTCTGCAGAAGAGTGTGAAATATCGCGCTCATGCCATAGTGGAACATTTTCATAGGCTGTCATCATATAGCCGCGAATCACACGCGCTAAACCAGTCATATTTTCGGACCCAATTGGATTTCGTTTATGCGGCATCGCAGAAGATCCTTTTTGTCCTTTTGCAAAAAACTCTTCCACTTCACGCGTTTCACTTTTTTGCAATCCACGAACTTCAACCGCAAACTTTTCAATCGAAGTCGCAATTAAAGCGATCGTTGACATATAGTGTGCGTGACGGTCGCGCTGCAAGGTTTGAGTTGAGATTGGTGCCGGCTGGGTACCTAGCTTTTCACACACATATTGTTCAACAAATGGGTTGATATTAGCGTAAGTTCCCACTGCTCCGGAAATCTTTCCAAACTCAACACCAGCAGCTGCCTGATTAAAACGCTCCAGGTTTCGTTTCATTTCTTCATACCAAAGTGCAAGCTTTAAACCAAAGGTAGTCGGTTCCGCATGTACGCCGTGCGTACGCCCCATCATGACAGTAAATTTATGTTCAATTGCTTTGTTCTTTAGGATTTCAATAAAGTTTTCAAGGTCCTTCCGGATAATCGCATTGGCTTGCTTTAATAAGTAAGAACTTGCGGTATCAACTACATCCGTTGAAGTTAAACCGTAATGTACCCACTTTCGTTCTTCCCCTAATGTCTCAGATACTGCGCGCGTAAAGGCAACAACATCATGTCTTGTTTCCTCTTCAATTTCATTAATCCGTTCAATATTAAAGGATGCATTTTCACGAAGCTTCTTTACGTCCTCTTTCGGAATTTCACCTAACTCTGCCCATGCCTCACATGCAAGGATTTCAACCTCGAGCCATGCTTTAAAGCGGTTTTCCTCTGTCCAAATTGCACCCATTTCAGGTCTTGTATAACGATCAATCATCTTTTGGCCTCCAAACTTTTTTCTTCCCAAATCAAGCTTTTTTCAATTTCTGCGATTGCATTCTCCGCAGAATCGCATAGGATCGTAACATGCCCCATCTTTCTTTTTACCTTAGGGTCTTTTTTACCGTAAAAATGAACTTTCCAATCTGTTACGTTTGTTAATTCTTCTAACACGTTTTGAACATGCTCTCCTAATATATTAACCATCACGGCAGGCTTTAATAGCTCTGTCTTACCAAGGGGCAGGTTACACACAGCCCTAATGTGCTGTTCGAATTGTGACGTTTCACAAGCTTCAATTGTATAATGCCCTGAATTATGCGGTCTAGGAGCGAGTTCATTTATGTAAATGATGTCCCCCGCTGTTAAAAACATTTCAACCGCCAGTGTCCCAACTAACTCAAATGCATTAGCAAGCTGTATCGCTGATTGAATTGCCTTATCCTCTGCTTGCTTACTTATCCGTGCTGGAGCAATGGTTTGGTGAAGAATATTATCGCGATGAATATTTTCTCCAACCGGAAATACAGCTGTTTCACCATTTGAATTTCTTGAAATAATGACAGAAATTTCTTTCGTAAAAGAAATCCATTTTTCTAGGATACATTGTCCGTTATCGAGAAGCAATTGAGCTTCTTCAAGATCCTGATGACTTTTTAGAACAACTTGCCCTTTGCCGTCATAGCCGCCTCGTGCTGTTTTCAATACAGCTGGATAACCAAGTCGTTCACAACTTTCTTGAAGGTCATTCAGCGAATTGATTACGGCATATGGGGCCACCTGAACACCTGCGTTCGCAATAGCCGCTTTTTCTTTCACTCGGTCCTGAGTAACTTCAAGTAAACTCTTACCCTGTGGCACATAAGCCTGATTACAAAGCCATTCAAGCGCTGCAGCATCAATATTTTCAAATTCGTAAGTAATGACATCACTGACTTCAGCAAGTTTCCTTATCGCTTCTAAGTCATCGTAGTCCCCTATTACCTTATAATCTGCCACCTGGCCGCAAGGGGAATCTTCAACAGGGTCTAATACAGCAATTCGATAACCCATTTCTCTTGCGGATAGGGCCATCATCCTTCCGAGCTGCCCGCCGCCAATAATTCCAATTGTTTGTCCTGGTAAAATAGTTTTAATAGACAAGCTCATCACTACTTTCTATTACTGTCACTCTTGACTCTAAGCGAATTTGCTCTAGTCTTTCTTGTATTTTCGAATCATTAATCGATACAATTTGGGCTGCCAATAACCCTGCATTGGTTGCCCCTGCTTTTCCTATAGCCACCGTTGCCACCGGTACCCCTGCTGGCATTTGAACAATCGATAATAGTGAATCCAATCCATTCAATGCCTTCGATTGAACAGGAACACCGATTACTGGCAATGTAGTCTTTGCAGCAACCATGCCTGGCAGATGAGCAGCACCGCCAGCACCTGCAATGATTACCTTAATGCCTCTTACTCTAGCATTCTCAGCAAATTCAAACATCAAATCAGGAGTGCGGTGGGCTGAAACCACCTTTTTTTCATATGGAATCTCTAACGTGTCAAGGATTTCACAAGTATGCTTCATCGTTTCCCAATCTGATTTGCTCCCCATTATTACCGCTACAATTGGATTCATACTCTCTCTCCTAACTTTACCAATATAAAAAGCCCTAAACAGATACTTCCCCAATTTCATGAAATGAGAGAAAGCAGTCTGTCCGGGCTGATATCGGCACAGTAAATGACCATGAAACGAGTTAACGTTTCCGGCATTTCCACTTCCCCTCATAGTCCAATCATTTACGGTAATTGGGTAGATACTTATGGGCCATATTCCCATTATTATACGAGGGTGTTACGTTATATATTTTTTCGACACCTTTATATTACAATTTAAGGGGCAAATGGTCAATAAAAACGAACGATTTTATTTTTTTAAAATCTAACGTTCGCTTTTACTCATTCATTACGGCCTCAAATACAATCTGCCTTCCCACCGGTTCATAGGAAATTTCTTTTCCATTAACTACCTCCTGAAAGATAGGTTTTTCCGTCCGGCGAACAGGTACATACCCCAGTTTTTTCATCCGATTTAAACAATCATCAATACTTTCATTATCTTGCACTTCAAATTGCATTTTCTTTTTACTCATGAAAATAATTTCCCTCTTTTCACAGATTTCACCCAGAATCCGCCATGTATTGACTTGGGCTCATAAGAAATAATGAATGCTTTTGGATCTAAGCTTTTTATCGTATCGTACAATTTAAGTTCAAATTTTCTAGGTGTTAATATTTGCATGGCCATCCGGTCACCTTCTAGGCCGTTGGCTTCCCAATTTGTCACACCATACCCTTTTTCCCTTAATGTTTTAGGCATGTCTTTATCATATGCATTGGTTATCACATTTACGGTAATATAGCCCAAAGCCAGCTTTTCCTCAATTTTCATTCCTACGATAACACCAATACCATATCCAACCGCATACGCAATCAGATTTTGGATTTCATTCAGATTATTTAAAACGAGACCAAGACCTAACACATAAATAACGACTTCAATCATACTAAGAGAAGCCGCCAAGTACCGCTGACCTTTTAACGTTAAAATCATTCTTATCGTAAAAAATGAAACATAAACGATGTTTATGACTAGAATGATCGCAACCATCATAAAACTATTCTCTAACATCTATTCCCTCCTGTTCTCTACTTGACCATTTTATTAGTTGTATTTGTTAGTTTAACCTTTTTTATCAAACTTTTCATTTCATTTAAAAAAGACCTGCCATTTGGCAGGTCTTACGATAGGATTATTTTACTATTACTCTTTCTGAGTTTCGACCGCGATATGGTAGAGTTTTTCATGGATGTCCAATAGCTTTTCCAAATCTTCCTTTGGCAATTTCGCATAATATTTTTCAATGATAAACTGCTGATTCTTATCTACCATTTGATTATAGTAATGACCTTTTTCACCAAGCTGTACGATAATTTCGCGGCGATTATCAGGATTAATTTCTCTTTTTACATACTCTTGCTTTTCAAGTTTTGAGATAAGCTGGCTTGCAGCACTAGCCGTAATCGATAAAAAGTGTGCAATTTCATTAACGGTCCGATTGTTTACTCTTAAAAGCTCTAGAATCACTTGTTGTTTTGTTGAAAGTTCTGCAAATTCATCTGTTACTAACTTCTTATAATCCTCTAAAAATAGTGAACTTAAGGCATTTGAGTAATCTACAATTTTACTGCATAGGATAGCTAAATCTTTTTCCATTCACTTCCACCTCTTTATATTCTCATTATAAATACTCCTAAATATTTAAGCAACCTTAAGTATAGGTTTAAAAAAAACTAAGCTGAAGGAAAGCCTAGTTTCTAAATTAACGTTTTTTTCAAGTTTCTTAAATAATTGTGGCGAATGAAAAAGAAATAAATGACTTGCGCAATAAAAAAGCATGTAAGAACGATCATCATCTCGGTTGCAATCGACATCGTGAAAAAGCTTTGCAAAGCCATAAAGGCAAATACACTATGAATCATGGCTACGATAATGGGAACAAAGAAAAGCAGTACAAGCTGCTGCGTAACAATCTTGTTCAGCTCCCCGTCTGTCAATCCCACCTTCTTAATCGTTAAATACAAGCGGCGATCATATTCTAAGTCTGCATACAGACGGAAATACAAGAAGCTTCCGGCTGCAATAAAGAATACAGCGCCAATAAGCAGGGCAACAAACAACATCATCCGATACATGCTCATTTTAAGGTGATATAAGGTGCCGCTAACCGTTAGTGCGAATTCTTTTGAATCAATTGCCTCATCATCTCTCGGGGCATAAGCGGCCCCATCTTCTACAATATGATCAACAATCCCAGCTGTTTTTTCAAACTCAATTGTATAAAAGCCGGTAAATATATCCGTGCTTACCGCTGAAAGTTTTTGATACAATTCATCACTAATCACAAGACCTTCACTAAATAAAATTTGATAAGGAAAAACAACATGCTCCGTTGCTTTATTTTGTTGAAGCTTAATGTTTTCTTGTCTTAACGTATAGGTCTGTGAATCAAAGGTCTCAAGTGATGATGTTAGCAAGGCTAAGCTTTCAGTCCCTGTCAGCTCCTCTTCGGTAAATGAATAACCGG
The DNA here is from genome assembly GCF_002272245.1 of Bacillus sp. 7884-1. Lineage (GTDB taxonomy): Bacteria > Bacillota > Bacilli > Bacillales > Cytobacillaceae > Neobacillus. The sequence goes on from NZ_NPDD01000065.1 coordinate 22,598, forward strand.
CCATTTCTGACGACCTTTTATAGTCTGAAAAAGCTACTACAGGCACCCGTTCGCGTGCATATTCGTCAGATGAATCCGCTATTTCAACAAATTTAATAGGAATTTCCAGTGTAGAATAATCTACATTCTTCTCCTTTAACTCTTGTTCGATTTGTTGTAGGTTTTGCTGGTGGGTAGGGTGTTCACCCTTCGCAATATAACTTATTGCCGCGGGATAATTCTCGCGAAATTCCTTATTCATCACATTCATGGATGCAAGTGTTCCTACCGCACAAAAGGCGACTGTAGAAACAATGGTAACCATGAAAAACATCCGGGCATTATCTTTTAAGCGGTATGCCAGACTTGAGAAGGTAATAATATTTGTTTTTTTCCAAAACAGGGCCCGGTTTTTCTGAAGTAATTTTGTTATAAAAACCGATAGCTGGGTATAAAAGAAATAGGTTCCGATAATGGTCAGCCCAATCACAGGTAGAATTCGAAACAACATCGTTTCTATTGTGGTTGTTGCTGCTAAATAATAACCAGTGATTAATAGAATTGCGGATAATATAGAAAGAACCTTGGAAACCTTTGGTTCTTTTTTCGGCTTTTCTCCTGCCTGAAATAGATCAATTAACTTATTAACCCTAACCAAGATCGTAGTAAAAATAGAAATACATAGGAATAATACCAAAAAGGCCCCAATCGTCCACCCTAGTGCTTTCCCAGATAAATAGAATGGCAGTGACTCAATCCCAATCATTCTCGAGCCAATCATTAAAAACAATTTACCTGTGATGATACCGGCGCCAATCCCTGTAAAAATGGCAGCAACGCCAATCAGCATATTTTCTAAAAAAATCATGGTGTTCAACTGGCTTCTCGTCATTCCATGCATCATTAATATCCCAAATTCACGCTTTCTTGACTTCAAAAAGGTGCTGACAGAATACAGGACAAACAAAAATGAGAAAACATACATAATCACTTCAGCTGCAGTCATTAATTCAATCGCTGCACTAGCTGTTACACCTTTATTAATATCCGGATTAAAGATAAACAGAGCATAAACAAAGAAAATCATCACAGAAAACGCACTGCTTAAAAAATAGGCGGCATAGGTCCGTTTATTGCGGATAACGTTTCTAAAGGCGAACTGTTGAAAGGTCATGACTGTTACCCCCTAACAGCGCCAGCATATCGATGATTTTTTGGAAAAATGCCTGGCGATTGTCTCCCCGGTAAATCTCATTATATAGCTGTCCATCTTTTATGAAAATAACACGGTGACAATAGCTTGCCGCAACGGCATCATGGGTCACCATTAAGGCAGTTGCCTTATCTTCTCTATTAATCGTCGAAATGGTTTCCATGACATCCTTAGCAGATTTTGAATCTAAGTTCCCAGTTGGTTCATCCGCTAAGATAAGCGACGGCTGATGAATAATCGCCCGCGCGATTGCCGTTCTTTGCATCTGACCTCCAGATATTTCGTATATGCGTTTCTTTAAGATTGAATCAATCCCGAGTTTTTGCGCAACGTCATTAAGCTTTTTATCCATCTCACTGACCTTCACTCCATCTAGAGTTAGCGGCAGGACAATATTTTCCTCTACGGTTAGCGTATCAAGTAAATTAAAATGTTGGAAGACAAACCCAAGTTCATGTCTGCGGAAAAGAGCTGTTTCCTTTCGATTTAACTGATGTGGATTTTTCCCGTTGATTAATACCTCACCTGAACTGGGCTGATCAATAGTTGAGATTAAATTTAACAGGGTCGTTTTTCCACTCCCTGACGGCCCCATAATCCCGACAAATTCACCTTTTTCGATTGAAAAATTAATATTATCTAAGGCTTTATGCGCCACTTTTCCCTCATATATCTTTGCTAATTGTTTTACAGTTAAGATAGACAAGACCTTCACTCCCTGCTCTTTATTTCATGTCTTTATTCTAGCTTGTAAAGGAAGGTCCTAACCATTTCCTAAACTTACAGTTAGCTTACAAGATTGTAAGGTTGATTTTTAAAAAATAATTCGGATAGTAGTCCCTTTATTGACTGTGGACTCTATCTCTACTTGATGTCCTAGGTTATCGCATATCTGCTTAACTAAAAAGAGCCCCATTCCGGTAGACTCTTGAAAAATTCGTCCATTTTCACCTGTAAAATAAGGGTCAAAGACTCTTGGGAGGTCACTCTTAGGAATTCCGACTCCTTCATCTTCTATTTCTAATACCACGTTCTTACTCCGTTTAAAGCCTTTAAGAAAAATTTTCCGATGGTCTCCCGTTGTATACCGAACACCATTCGTCACAATCTGTGTGATGGCAAAACTCAGCCACTTTTCATCGGAGGCAATCATCAAACTTTTATCCACCTCTACGGAAGGGAAAACACGATTTCGAATAAATAATCGTTTTTGATTGGAGGTAACCGAGCGTACGATCTTTTCTAACGGAAGCATTTCTACATAGAAATCATGTTCAAATTCATCTAGGCGGGCTGTATATAACACCATATCCAGCCCTTTTCTCAGACGGTCAAGTTCATCACCTATTGCCGTGAAACGAGGTTCATCTTCATCCTGAATCATCAAATGAATAACAGATAAGGGAGTTTTCATTTGATGCACCCATTGGTTTATGAACTGAATATGATTCTTTAATTTATGCTGATAATGATGTAAACCATTTTGATACTGTCGATATTGACTTTTCAATAACAGATGTAGACTTGCTGCTAATGGGGCCCTGGAGCCAGCATCGAAAATTTCATCTAAAGAAGTGTCTGTTTCTTCCAAACGCTTGTAGAAGTTTCGAAGGGTTAGATACCGATAGATTAGATATCCAATAAACAAACAGGCGCTGAGGATTCCTGCATACAAGCTAATGGAAAAATCTCGGTATCCATCCAGCCAAAAAACAAATAAGACAAGAACTAATTGAGTTAAATAAATAATAATTAGAGGAATTTGTTCCATTAAGAAAAGCTTCAAGAGTGTGTCCCCCAATTAGGTGAAAGACGATATCCTTGTCCTCGAATCGTTTGCAAAGCATCCTCAATATTCAATTCCAATAGCTTTTTTCGTACGCGTGTAATGTATACATTTAGCGTATTGTCATCAACAAATACTTGATCATCCCATATTTTTTCAAGCAAACGATCACGACTTACGACTCTTTCGGACCTCCTCATTAATTCTTCTAGTATCTTGCCCTCTGTATGGCTGATTTCTATCTTTTGATTTTGATAGCTCAAAGTTAATCTTTCTGTATCTAATCTAAGTCCTTCTACATCGATTAACCGATCACCTTGAGAATTAGCAAACTCCCCGTATGCACGACGAAGCTGGCTATTGATTTTGGCAACCGCTATATCGTAATCAAATGGCTTTGTAATATAATCATCGGCACCATTTTCAAGAGCCATCACCTGGTCCATCTTTCCTTCTCGCGCAGAAATAAAAATAATCGGACAGGTGGATACCTTGCGAATTTGACGGCACCAATAATAGCCATCAAATTTAGGTAAATTAACATCAAGTAGAACAAGGTGCGGAGAATACCTTTCAAATTGTTCCAAAACCGAATCAAACTGATGTACTGGCTGTGTATCAAAGCCAAACTTATGTAAATGTTCATCAAGCAGCGTTACAAGTTGTTTATCATCCTCAACAATAAATATTTTGAACATATTTTACTCCTTTTAATGGGAAATTTTGGATTTAAAGATAATAGGCAGGTGACTTACCTAATGAAAAAGATACTCTTCTTGATATTTATAATATTTATCTGCCTTCCAGTTACCACATCAGCAGAACTTAAGGAGAATCCGAAAGCAGATTTTGTAAGACCTGATTCAGATATTATTTTATCAAAAGTTATCTTGGGGAAAAAACAATAGCCTGTTATTAATCACTTTTATACCATTAAGATTGATGGAAATGAAATCTTTGCCTCTACAAGTGAATTTAAATGGTCGTCTAAGAGATGTTTTCTTCAACCTATCATATGAAAGAAACACTTTGGATTAAAGATCTTAGTTTGGGGAGCTCCTATTATGAAAAATGGAGCTGGGATGAGGTATTTAGTTTATATATGGGGCGCTAATTTATGAGATGACCAGGCAGGCTAAGTGCCTGGCTCTTTCCACAAAGTTATTCTTCAATTAACTTATTGGTTAGGGTACCTAATTTTTCAACTTCAACGGTTACTACATCACCGGGCTTCAAGTAAACTCGTTTTTCCCGTGGGTAGCCTATGATTACACCCTCAGGAGTTCCAGTAAGAATGACATCACCAGGTGTAAGCGTCATGTGCTGCGAAATATAGCTGACAATTTCATCTACATAAAAAATCATATCTGAGGTATTGGAATCCTGTCGTTTTTCTCCATTCACATATGTTTTTAATTGTAAATTGTTAGGATTAGACACTTCATCTGCTGTAACAAGATAAGGACCTATAGGACTGAAATCATCACATGTTTTTCCAAGTAACCATTGATGTGTCTTTTTCTGGAGGTCACGTGCTGATAAGTCATTAGCGGTACAATAGCCAAATACGTAATCTAATGCCTTTTCCTTACTTACATACTTCGCTTCCCTGCCAATTACTATCCCTAATTCAACTTCGTAATCCAGCCTTTGGGTCACTTTTGGCACGGCTATCTCACATTTATGTCCTGTTAATGTATTATTAAATTTGCTAAATAATATAGGTACTTCCGGATAGGGAGAATTTGTTTCATCGGCATGTTTCCGATAATTTAATCCTACACAAATAATTTTGTTCGGTTGTGTAACACAAGGTCCCCACTCAACTTCTTCTTCATCTCTTATATAATTTGGTTTATTATTGGTTGGTAAATTCGCAATATAGTCCTTGATTACAGAAAGAGCATCATTTCCGCCCGCGATTACCTCCATAATATTTGTATGTACTTGATTATTAGGATTTTCTCTTAATGCCTCTTCAAGGTCAATTAGGCCATTCTCAATTTTAACACCTAACACATGCTTGCCTTCTTTTCTTATGGTTACTAGTTTCATTGAATATTTATCCTCCTTGATTTAGCTTGTTTAACATCTGATTTCTCTATTCCATCCTATTTATCCTTCTTTCTCCTTTAATTAATTAAAGTGTTTTTGAATAGCAGTTACTAAATCAACTAATGGGGTTTGATAGCGTTTAAGTTCTATGTGTTACCGTTATCACTGATAACGGCATTGAACGGGCACGAATGAATGCTACTCGTTACCGTTTTCTTTAAAAATACCGCCTCACGGGCACGATTAACTCCTATTCATTACCGTTTTCTCTAAAAGCACCACTGCACGGGCATGATTCTCAATCCATTTATTTATTATCAACCTGTTTTCCTTTCGGACAACAAAAAAAACACAACCCTTATCA